>JAZQKV010000126.1:0-42167 GCA_045542335.1 Eubacteriales bacterium | reverse complement strand
ACGATCCGACTTAGGGGAACTCCTCATAACCATTATGTCTTCACTTGCACAGGAAGAGAGCCGTTCCATTTCCGAGAATGTTACTTGGGGACAGAGAAAAAGATTTGCCGACGGAAAAGTTAGTCTTCCGTACAAGCAATTCCTTGGATACAGAAAAGGTGCAGACGGACGCCCTGAAATAGTTCCCGAAGAAGCCGAACTCGTAAGAAGAATTTATAGACTTTACATTCACGGAAACACTCCAAGCACAATCACAAGGATGCTCACAAAAGAAGAAATACCGACACCTGCCGGAAAAACAAAATGGCAAAGCTCCACTGTGGAAAGTATACTTCAAAACGAAAAATACAGAGGAGATGCAAGGCTTCAGAAATCCTTTACAGTAGATTTTCTGCAAAAGAAAATGAAAACAAACGAAGGTGAAGTTCCACAGTATTATGTTGAGAACAGCCATCCGGCAATTATTGAACCTCAAGAGTGGGATATGGTACAAGCGGAATTTAAAAGACGAAGAGAATTAGGCAGGAGATTTACATCCTCAAGCATTTTCTCATCCACTATATTCTGCGGAGATTGTGGCGGTACATATGGCTCAAAAGTATGGCATTCGAACAGTAAATACAAAAGAACGGTGTGGCAATGCAACGACAAATTCAAAGGAAGTTGCAAATGTGCCACACCGCATTTTTATGAGGATGAGATTAAGGCATTGTTCCTAAAGGCTTTTGGTAAAATGACAACACTCAAGGATGGCATAATCGAAGATTGCCTACTGATGCAACAGACACTTTTCGATTGTACAGACCTGGATAAAGAACAGAAAAAGCTCACAGAGGAACTTGAAACAACGGAAGTCCTTATGCGCAAATGTATAGATGAGAATACTCTAAAGGTTCAAAACCAAGTGGAATATCTTGAGAAGTACGAACAGCTTATGCGAAAATATACAAAAGCAAAAACGAAACTCGATGATATTGAAAATGAGAGGCAAAGGAGATGCGAGCAGAAAACTGCAATACAATCCTTCATTGACACCTTCCAAAAACAAGATACTCCACCGATAGAGTTTGACGATGACCTATGGCTCACATTAGTAGGGCGTGTTACCATCAACGCAGATGAGAGCATTGTATTCAAGTTCAAAGGTGGAATTGAAATAACTGAACAGATGTAAAATAGGCTCGGAGTAATGGGGGTACACTTCCCAAGTTCCGAGCCTTTTTTCTTTATATTTTTAGTTGAACCCATTTAAGTAATAAGTTAACGATAGAGTATTATTTAACGCATATAGAGGTAAAATACGAAACGCAAAGTTTGAACGATTGCGGTGCTTTATGGTAAATTCACTCCACTATGACAAAGGGGTGCAGGACAAAAAGAAAAAACCCTATGCATATAGGACTTTGATGCTATAAATTAACAAACCGACAGCTGACTATTGTATCAACTGTCGGTTTAGTTATGGTTGCGGGGGTGGGATTTGAACCACACGACCTCCGGGTTATGAGCCCGACGAGCTACCAGGCTGCTCTACCCCGCGATACAATGAACTTTGAAAAGTGGAATGGTGCCGGAAACCGGTCTCGAACCGGTACGGGAGATGAATCCCACGGGATTTTAAGTCCCGGGCGTCTGCCAATTCCGCCATTCCGGCATGAATCAACGCTCTCGCAAGTTCTTATGTATTATATCACAAATTGTCCCCTTTGTCAAGAGGTTTGCAAAAAAATAAATGTGTTTTCAAATTTGATACATGAAAATGCATATGCCATGAAAAAACGATAAGAATGATTCATGTGCAAAATAAATATACACCGCCAAAGCACTTTTGCAAGTACTCTGACGATGTAAAAGTATTATCATATCATTTGCTCAATGTATGAAACTGCATCAGCCGGATCATCAAGACTGTGTGGGTGATGACCACATTCAGGCTTGAAAAACAATTTATAATTTCCATGCATCGCCTCATATTTGCGGACAAGCTCTGCGCCATTCTCCTCATAGGGAACAACATCATCCGCACCGCCACAAATAAGACAAACCGGAACATTTTTTTCCAAAAGCAAATCAATCTTGTCAATTGGATTTTCCCTGAAATTTAAAATTGTGCTTTCGTTAAGCTTCCACACATTCTTGCAAAGCTCGGTGTCGTGCACGCTTCCGCAACCTTTCCCAAGTCCAAAAGGCCAACTCATAAGCGTTAAAACAGGTGCATCAAGATATAGACCGGCAATATCTTCGGGATATTCAACTGCATAATTTACAGCGTAGAGACCGCCTCTTGACATTCCGCATATAACAACCTTTTGAGAAAGCTCATATTCACTAACCAAGTGATCACGAAATTGCTTCATAATTTGAGTTGCATCCGGATGACCGAACATATCTGACACCTTTATATATGCAATGTGCCAGCCGTTGTCTACAAGCATCATGTCAACATTGTCAAATGCTCCGAAAAACTCAGCTCTGAATAGCCAGGGGTTTCCTTTTTTGGGGGCGTTCGGAACAACAAGAATTGCATCCTTATCGTTGAATGAGAAATCCAGTCTTTTGTGTCCGTGATAATGTCCACTTACAGCATTTATCATATCAAAAGCCTTTCCACAAGTGAATTACTCAACAGAATATCCAAGGTTGAATGCACAAATATTCATTTCAATTGTCTTTTCGGGAACTGTTTCTTTGATTGCTTTTTCCCAAACCTCTTTTTCAATACCAAGATACTTTGCGCAAACTCCAAGAAGAACAAGGTTTACACATTTCACAGAGCCTGCCTTTGTTGCAAGTCCCAGTGCATCAACGTCAACAACATTGACACCCATTCCCCTCACCTTTTCTATTATGTTTTCAGGATATTTTGCAACGCCTGTAATTACAGACATTGGATCCATTTTCTGCGTGTTTGTAATCATAACTCCATCAGGCTTAAGAGCAGGAAGCCATCTTGCCATTTCAAGCTGCTCAAAAGAGAGAACAATGTCAGCCTCGCCGTCTTCAATAAGCGCAGACCAAACCTTTTCTCCAAATCTGACATATGTAACAACCGAGCCACCTCTCTGGCTCATTCCATGCACTTCACTGACCTTTACATCAAATCCAAGCTCTGTGAAAACTTTTCCCATGAGCTTTGATGCAAGAAGCGTTCCCTGTCCGCCAACGCCTGCTATAATTATATTCTTCGTCATTTAAGACCAATCCTTTCGTAATATACTGCGAAACTACCGCACATATAATTATTCAACTATTGCTCCGGGTTTACAAGCTGCCTTACACACTCCGCATCCAACACACTGAGTTGGATCAATAAACGCTTTTGTCTTTCCATTTGCGTCAGCAACCTGAGAAAGTGCAGGACATCCAACTTTCATACACATCTTACAGCCTACGCACTTTTCTGTATCAACCTTAAGAGCAGGCTGCCTTTTTACTGTTTTAAGAAGCGCACAAGGACGACGTGAAATTATAACAGACGGTTCTTCAGCTTCAAGCTCTTCTCCGATTGCTGCTGTTGTTGCTTCAATATCAAAAGGATCAACAACACGAACTCTGTTAATACCAACAGCTTTACAAAGAGCTTCAAGGTCAACCGCAATTGTAGGATCGCCCTTAATTGTGAGTCCATTTGCAGGATTGTTCTGATGACCTGTCATGCCTGTAATTGAGTTATCAAGGATTATTACGGTAGAAACACCTTTGTTATACGCAATATCAATAAGACCTGTGATTCCCGAATGAATAAAGGTGGAATCTCCGATTACAGCAACCGACTTCTTCGCAAAATCCTTGCCCATCGCAGTGTTTACACCGTGAATTCCGCTGACAGAAGCTCCCATGCAGACACACATATCAATTCCCGAAAGAGGAGCCTGTGCGCCAAGAGTATAGCAACCAATATCACCGCTTACAAAAGGCTTGAATTTCGAAAGCGCATAATAAAGACCTCTATGAGGACAACCTGCGCAAAGAACAGGAGGTCTGGGAGGAATGTCAAAATCAACTTTTCTTGAGGGAAGTGTTTCTCCCTTAAGAGCTTCACGAATTGTTTTCTGAGTAAACTCGCCGAGGAAAGAGAAAATCTCCTTGCCGATCACATCGATGCCGAGCTTTTTGATGTGAGTTTCAAAAATGTCATCGAGTTCTTCAATAACATAAAGCTTTTCAACTTTTGAAGCAAATTCTTTAATGAGTGCATCCGGAAGCGGATTTACCATTCCAAGCTTTAAGAAGCTTACACTGTCTCCAAACACTTCCTTCGCATATGTATAAGCAGAACCTGCGCAGATAATACCAATTGAATTGTCTTTAGCATATTCAACCTTGTTAACAGGGCTGTCACAGCCAAATTCCGCAAGCTTTGCCATTCTTTCTTCAACAAAGACATGACGCTTTTTCGCCATTGCCGGCATCATAACATTTTTCAAAATGTTCTTTTCATACTTTTTCATCTCGGGAACAATTCTTTCCCCAACCTCAACAAGAGAACGGGAATGAGCAATTCTTGTTGTAAGTCTGAGAAGAACAGGGGTGTCAAACTGCTCGGAAATTTCGTATGCAAGCTTTGCAAATTCCTTGCATTCGGCGGCATCAGAAGGCTCAAGCATTGGAACTTTTGATGCAATAGCGTGATGACGTGAATCCTGCTCGTTCTGCGAAGAATGCATAGCAGGGTCATCTGCGACTGCGCATACCATTCCGCCGTTTACACCAATATAAGAAGCTGTATAAAGAGGGTCAGCGGCAACGTTCAGACCAACGTGTTTCATAGCACAGAATGATCTTGCACCTGCTGTTGCAGCACCAAAGGCAACTTCAAAAGCAACCTTTTCGTTTGGTGCCCATTCAGAATGAAGATCTTCATCGGTATATTTTGCAATTTCCTCGGTGATTTCGGTAGAGGGAGTTCCCGGATAAGAAGAAACAACCGTCACCCCTGCCTCATATAAGCCACGGGCAACTGCCTCGTTACCGAGCATAAGCTTTTTCATTTTATATCCACCTTTCAGATTTTGTAATACAATAATTAGCTGAAATACTTGTATTTCAACAGTTTCTTATTATTCTATCATATTGCTCACATTATGTCAACAGGTAATAGACACTATAATGTAACTTTTTTGGATATTCTGATGAAAAAAAGCAGGTGATGAAACAAATCAGCACCTGCATAACATAAAGTTTTTAAATATATTACACTCTAAATCTGTATCCGATTCCCCAAACTGTTTCAAGATATTGCGGTTTGGAGGGGTTCTCTTCAATTTTCTCTCGGATTTTTGAGATATGCACCGTAACAGTAGTCGTGTCTGAAAGAGCATCCATTCCCCAAATGCGTTCAAAAAGATGGTCCTTGCTGAAAACACGATTAGGGTTCTTTGCCATGAAAACAAGCAAATCGTATTCCTTCTGTGTGAAAAAAATCTCTTTATCACCTATGTAAACACGCCTGTCTTCCTCGTCAATTGTAAGATTTCTCACATGAAGTACCTTTTTCTTTGAAGTTCCGGTGTTTTTCAATTTTTCATATATTTTAAGATGACCATTGACCCTTGCAACAAATTCACCCATTCCGAAAGGCTTTGTGACATAATCGTCAGCTCCAAGATTGAGAGCCTTGATTTTATACATTTCTTCATCTTTGGCTGAAAGTACGATTATCGGAATATCTTTTGTTTCGCCAATCTGGCGCAAAATTTCATAACCGTCAACTTCCGGAAGCATAAGATCAAGAACAATAAGCTCATAATTCCCTGTTGAAATCATTGAAAGACCAATTTCGCCATCCGAAGCTATGTCTACCTTATATCCGCTCATCTCAAGATAGTCTTTTTCGAGCTCTGCTATGCTTGTGTCATCCTCAATTATAAGTATCCTGTTCACGCTAAAACCTCCGAAATTCTTTATCTTACCTATCACTGTTCATTACAGAATAGTTGAATGAGAACAATATAGAAGTCCCCTCGCCAAGTTTAGATGTAGCCCATACTCTTCCGCCCATTCCCTCGGTCATTTGTTTTGCAATAGTAAGACCAAGACCACTTCCGCCATCATTTTTTCTTGCAGCATTTCCACGGTAGAATCTATCAAAAATGTGTGGAAGCGTTTCCTTGCTGATTCCCTTTCCGTTATCACGGATTTCAATTATCACGGACGAAGCGTTAATGCGAAGCGAAACAGTTATCTCTCCGTTTTCGACAATTATATTCTTGCAAGCGTTGTCGATTATATTTTGCAAAACACGAGCAAATCTTTCGGGATCAATGCGGATATAGTATTTGTTATCAATCACATCCGTTTCAGACAATGACAGTCTTATCCCTCGCCTTTCGCAATCAGGCGAAAAGTTCTGAACAATTTCACGCATATATTCATTTACGCAAACCTGTTGCATTTCAAAAGGAATTTGCCCAAGGTCAAGTTTTGAATATAAAAGCAGATCTTCGATCATTGTTTTAACGGTGTCTGTCTTTGCAATTGCCGCTTTAAGATACGCTTCTCTCTTTTGATCGTTGTCGGCAACGCCGTCGAGAATCCCTTCAATATAACCTCTGATTGCTGTAACAGGTGTACGCAAATCGTGGGAAATGCCGGAAATAAGGAATTTTCTGTTTTCATCATATTTTTCCTGATAGTAGACAGACTCACATAACTTTAAGCGTAAGGCTTCAATTGAATCACATAGCTCAGAGATTTCTTTTATGCTTCCTGAATTTTCAATTGAAACCGCATCGTTAAGGTTTCCGCAAGCAATTCTGTCCGTTGCGTTTTTCAGCTCAATTATTGGCGCAACAACAAATTTTGTATTAAAATATGATGACACCACACTTGCAATTACAAAGAAAAAGGCAAAAGCAAACACTGCAAACATGAGAGTTTTGGCAAGATTGTCAGAGAAGTTAATTACAGGCGTAAGCTTTACAACAATCAGTTCTTGGTCATAAATATTTCCGAACATCGTCAGCTTCTTGCCTGTGTAGTTGCCCTGCTCAATTGTTATGACATATGTCTTGCCGTCATTTTCAAAATATGTTTCACCAAGTCGGAGACAAATTTCAAGATTATTCAAGCTATTTTCATCGAGTTCTTCGCTTGCATGAAGTATTCCGTCCTCGCTTATTACAGCCACAAGGCTTGTTGCTGTGCCAAAAACAACATCGTCGCCAAGGTGTATATGAACGAAGGCGAGAACTGCAAGCAATGTCATGACAGCAGTCCCGACAAGAATCAAAATTGTTTGCAAAATTGTAGCGTTTTTCAATTTCATTTGATTCAAATTCCTCCGTTAATTATCTGAAAATCAGATAGCTCTTTTTTCAAAGAAATAGAATCCCGATGAGAAAAAAGCCATTTCATAACCCGCAAAGAGAAGAAAGAGACGAATTATCCTGCCAAAATCTGTGTAGTTGCCGAGAAATAGGTTATACCAATCAAAGCCTGATGTAAAGAGAAAGAATCTGCTTCCGTCAAGTGCCAGCTCCATGCCTTTCATTGCAACAAATAGAACAACCGAAATCAGAAAGGCTGATGCACTTCCCCTCGAAAAATTAGAAACAAGTATAACCATTTGCGAAAGCACCATAAGCGGCACAAAGCAAACCAGATACGCCTTTGCACAGCTTATAAATCCACTTGCAGACATTCCGAAGAAAAGCGAAAAAAACGACGAAACAATAAGAGTAAACATCAGAAAAGCAATTATGAAAGTTGCACTTGCAAATGATTTAGCTGTAAAAATCTTGAACCTTGAGGCAGGTCTTGTAAGTGTCAGCTTTATAGTGTCTCCGGTAAATTCTCCGCTGAACATATCAATGCAAATGAATGCCGAAAACAGCGGAATAAGAGCATATTCAAAGAAAGGAAGAACAAGTAAAGGGAAGTTTCCTCCTGCAGACATTTTTATTCCTGCAATGGAGTCAATTCCCATGACTGCCGCAGAAACTGCAAGTAACACCGATGCCGCAAGAATTGATGCAACAATAAGCTTTTTTTTCTTTGATATTTTGAACATTTCGTTCAGATATGCCGCCTTAAGCATTTTCGCCCACCTCACTTAAATAGAAATTTTCAAGTGAAGAATAATTCTTCAGAATGTTGTCCATCGTTTCTGTGCAAATAAGCTTTCCGTTCAGAACTATTCCGACTCTGTCGCAAGTAAGTTCAACGTCATGAATCAAATGGCTTGAAATGAAAACTGTAACACCAAATTCGCTTGCAAGCCTTTTGAAAAGGTTTCGCATATCAACCATTCCCTCAATGTCAAGACCGTTGAGAGGTTCGTCAAGTATAAGAATTTCAGGTTTAGTCACAAGAGCGAGAGAAATACCTATTCTTTGCCTCATTCCAAGCGAAAAGCCTTTCACCTTTTCTTTCTTGAATTTAAGCATACCTGTCGCCTCAAGACAACGGTCAATCATGTCGTCAGGTAAGTTTTTACAAAACCTTGTACATAGCTTCATGTTTTCCTCAGCGGTAAGATAAGGAAACATAGCAACGTTTTCGATTATGCTTCCAACATCTGCCATTGCGCTTTCGTAGTCATTAAGTATGCTGTGACCATTTAGGAACACATCTCCCCTGTCAGATTTCATAAGCCCCGTCATGATTTTCATAGCCGTTGTTTTTCCGGCTCCGTTCGGACCGAGAAAACCGAATATTTCTCCTTTTTCAACGCTAAGGGTTATATCTTCTATTCCTCTGTTGTTTTTATATTTTTTTGTAAGTCCATCAAGGACAATTGCTTTATCCAAAGATCTTCCTCCTTTTTTCGTTTAAAAGAGTAACGAAATCATAACACCAATATGCTCATATACACAGCACCGTCAGAGGTGGCGATGCTGTGTGGTTAATTATTTATTTGATTCTCGCATGAAGTATTTCAGGTTCTTCCCATGCAATTCCCTTAGTGGATGAATTTCCTCGGCTTACACTCACCTTAACATCAGGGCAGACAGAAAGAGTTGCTTCATTGTTCCTAGAAATTACCGCAACCTTTGCCTCTCCATTTCCGTCAAAGTATTCAAACATTCCGAGGTAGCCGAATTCTGATATTTCTTCATATTCGCAATCAATCATTGTTTTGAAGTCCTTGTATTCTTCCCTCTTATCATCAATATAATCAACTGCATACTCGCCTGTGAAAGAACCATCCTCGCTTACAGAGGTGATTGTGAGCGTACTTGTACCAATAAAAGTCGGAACATTGTCAACGTATTCTGTTATACCGCCGATATAAACTCCTGCGTCCTCAGGATACATTTGCATCCATATGTCATGATAAGTTACTTCTTCCACCTTTGCTGCCTCGTTTATCTGCGCTCCTGTTGTGTCAGGAACTTCAATAATCGTTGAGCCAACATTTGAAAGGCTGAAAAAGAAATCCATTGTAAATGTGTGTTCAACACCGTCTTCATCTGTTCCCATGAGAATGGCGTTTGCCATAAGGTCAGAAATGTAACCATCTTTAGATTCAACAGCTTTTCCGTTGATTTCGGAAATGTAAACCTGTCCCTTGATTTTCGGAACATTCTCATTTTCGGAGTACCTGTAACTGTCAAAAACGCCCTGTTTTATGAGAAAAGAAGCAATTGCATTTGCATATGTCGGAATTTGAGTTGAATCAATGCTTCCCTGATAAACAATATAGTTTCCTGTATCCTCCATTTGAACAAGACTTGAAAGATTTCCAACAAAAGCATCAAGAATGTTCTCGATGTCTTTTGCTTCTTCGGTTTCAAATACGTTTTCAAATTCTGCGGAATTATAATAGTATCTGTCCGCAACGTTGAACTCATATGATGGGTCACGAAGATATACATTTTTTTCACCGTATGAATTTTCCGTATATGACATATCAGCATCGGCATAATTATAATAGCTATATTCTCTCTCTATTCCTGCATCAAAGGAATATGAAGAACTTTCTCGTCTGTTGTTTTCGATGTCAAGCTTGGTGCAATTCTTTTCTTCAACAAGAAGCTTGTCATGGTCCTTGATTTGAAAAGACGCTTCAACTGTGTAGCTCTCATCTATAACATACTCTGAAAAAATATATGTGTCCTTTAAAGCCTGTTTAAGCTCTGCATATCCCGAGCCCATAATCATGTCGGCAAATGCCGAGGTAGTAAGAATTGCAATACCAAGCACAAAGCTTGCGGTCATAAGGAATTTTTTAGAAAATTTCATCATTCTTTCCTCCTTTTCGGTAAATATGATTCTGTACACTCAAAACGTTTTCTTTTTGTACAATACCATAATAAACCATGTACCTTGAAATTCTGTAAATCAAATCTTAAAGTTTTCTTAAATCCGATAAAAACATACGAAATTTTCTTATAGAGCTATTATATCATAAAGCTTTGTATAATTCAACAGAAAAATCAAAAAATTGGGTAGAATTTTATTTCTACCCAATTGAAACATCTTATTTTGCGCTTTTTGCACCACTCAGCCTATTTTCGGAAGCTTTTCTATGCTCTTTTTGATTTCCTCGTCGGAGGGAATGTAATCAGACATAACGCCATTGTTAAACTTTTCATAGGCATACATATCAAAATATCCTGTTCCTGTAAGGCCAAAGAGAATAGTTTTTTCTTCTCCAGTTTCTTTACATTTGATTGCCTCATCAATCGCAACTCTTATTGCGTGACTGCTCTCGGGCGCAGGGAGAATCCCCTCAACTCTTGCAAAATCACGGGCTGCCTCAAAGACCTTTGTCTGCTCAACAGAGGTTGCCTCCATAAGACCGTCATGGTAAAGCTGTGAAAGAGTTGAGCTCATTCCGTGATAGCGAAGTCCGCCGGCATGGTTTGAAGAAGGCATAAATCCCGAACCAAGAGTGTACATTTTCTGAAGCGGACAAACCTTTCCTGTGTCACAGAAATCATATGCATATGTTCCTCTTGTAAGGCTTGGACAGGAAGCAGGCTCAACTGCAATAAATCTGTAGTCCCTTTCTCCGCGGAGTTTTTCACCCATAAAAGGCGAGATAAGTCCGCCAAGATTTGATCCGCCACCTGCACAACCGATAATTATATCTGGAACAATGCCATATTTATCCATTGCAATCTTTGATTCAAGACCGATAACTGACTGATGCAAAAGCACCTGGCTGAGAACAGAGCCAAGAACATATCTGTAACCCTCTTGTTTCGTTGCTGCCTCAACAGCCTCAGAAATTGCACAACCAAGACTTCCGCCCGTACCCGGAAATTCTGCAAGAATCTTTCTTCCAACCTCGGTCGTTTCGGAAGGCGAAGGCGTAACAGCGGCACCATATGTTCTCATAACCTCTCTTCTGAAAGGCTTTTGCTCATACGAAACCTTAACCATGTAAACCTGGCAATCAAGTCCGAAGAAAGAACATGCCATCGAAAGAGCAGTTCCCCACTGACCTGCACCTGTTTCGGTAGTAACACCCTTAAGTCCTTGCTCTTTTGCATAATATGCCTGTGCAATCGCAGAGTTTAATTTGTGGCTGCCGGAGGTGTTGTTACCCTCAAATTTGTAATAAATTTTTGCAGGTGTGTCAAGAGCTTTTTCAAGGAAATACGCTCTTACAAGAGGCGCAGGGCGATACATCTTATAAAAGTCAGCTATTTCTTTAGGAATTTCAATATATGCGTTTGTTTCATCAAGCTCTTGCTTAACAAGCTCCTTGCAGAAAACTGATTCAAGCTCATCAGGAGTTACAGGCTTATAAGTTACAGGACTTAACAGCGGAGCAGGCTTGTTTTTCATGTCTGCTCTCACATTATACCAATACTTTGGCATTTCGCTTTCTTCAATATAAATTTTGTAAGGAATCTTTTCTGACATTTTTTGAACCTCTCATTCATTTTTTGTGTTTACGCAAACAAATCTGATAAAAAACGTGTGAAAACAAAAAAGTCTTCGTCCCAAAATAGGGACAAAGACTGAATCTCTGCGTTGCCACCCTGTTTTGCCGTATACACGACACTCTCTGTGATGTACATTTATACACCCTCCGCTGTAACGGTCGGAATCCGTCGCCCCTACTGCCGCTTCCGGGTTCGGTTTGCCCTCACAAATCCATTCACTCCCATTTGCTTTGCCGCAATCACACCATCTGCGACTCTCTTTGAAAGCAAGCTTGAAAGCTACTACTTTTGCTCATCGGTTATTTATCATGCAAATATATTAGCACAAAGATTTGAGTTTGTCAATAAACATTTTGGCAGGAATTTGTAACTTTCGGGTGAACGAAAAACGGGCGGAGCGATTTACTCCACCCGTCAACAATTCGAATTTAGAAAATAGCGACAACTGCTCCGCCGTATGTTGTGGAAATATACTCTTTGATTGTTTCACTTGTGAGAACATCAATAAGAGCCTTAACATTGGCATTTTCTTCGTTGCCCTCTTTTACAACAAGAACGTTTGCAAATGTCTGTGCAGCTTCAGATTCAGCATCTTCTGTTGCAAGTGCCTCGGAAATGCTGATTCCGGAGCTTATAGCATAGTTACCATTGATAACTGCGAGTGCAACTTCATCACGCTGATTGGGAACGAGCGCTGCTTCCATTTCAACGATGTCATAGTTGTGAGGATTTTCAATTATGTCATTTTTTGTAGCTGTGAGACCTGCGCCTTCTCTCACCTTGATAAGTCCGTTTGCTTCAAGAAGAAGAAGTGCTCTTGCTTCGTTTGTCGCATCGTTGGGAACGGCAATCTTTGCACCGTCTTCGAGAGCATCAAGGGATTTAGCTGTGCCTGTGTAAATTCCATAAGGCTCATAGTGAATCTTTGCAACAGTTACAAGGTGAGTACCGTTTTCTTCGTTGAACTGATCAAGATAAGGCTGATGCTGGAAGTAGTTTGCATCAACATCGCCGCTTTCGGTAGCGGTGTTGGGGATAACATAGTCGTCCATAACCTTGATGTCAAGGGTTATTCCCTGCTCTGCAAGTAAAGGCTTGCACTGTTCAAGAATTTCAGCGTGGGGGGCTGAGCTTGCGGCAACAGAAATAACGTTTTCATCCTTGTCGCCGGAGCAGGAAGAAAGAAGACAAACTGCGAGAATTGCTGTGAGGAGCGCGAGAGCCACTCTTTTAAGAATGTTTTTCATAGTGATTTTCTCCTTTTAAATTATTTTTATATTTAGCCGCCTTTTTGTTTCTGATTCTTCTGTCAGTGTGCATTGCAAGAGCCGTCAAAGACTCCTGGAACACCTGAACAAGAATCACAATCAAAATCGACGAAATATACATTATTTCATAATCAAATCTGTAAAGACCGTATTGAATTGCAAGCTGACCAAGACCATCGCCTGCGATAAGATAAGTCATGGGGGTATATCCGAGAATTGTCGTAAGAGCAATTGCGGCGCCAATTATAAGCGAAGGCTTTGCCTCGGGAATGAGTACCTTGGAAATAATCTGAAAATTATTTGACCCCATTGACTGTGCCGCCTCTATAACACCTCTGTCAACCTCTCTTAAGGACGATTCAACCATTCTTGCCACATAAGGAGCCGCCGAGAATACAAGGTAAAATATAAACGCTCCATTTCCGAGCTTTGTACCTACAATTGCCTTAGCAAGCGGCTGAATCATAATCAAAAGAATTATGAAAGGGACCGAACGAATCATGTTGACAACAAAACCTGCAACAAAGTTGATGTTTTTATTTGGAAAAATCCCATCCTTGGAAGTTCCGTAAAGAATAACGCCAATTGGTAGTCCGATTATGTAAGCAATTGACGTACTTGCAACAGTAAGTGTAATGGTTGAAAATGTGCCGACAATATACATTTTCATTTTAACGTCAATGTCGGGAAAGTAAGCATCAATGAAAGGCTCAGCAAAGATTCCCGGCAAAATTGCAAGAATAATTATTGCAAGTAAAATAACAGCCTTCATTATGTTACCGGAGAAAAATTTACGCATCAGCTTTTTCCTCCTTGTATGAGATATTTCGTTTGTCGAGATAATTCATGATTCTCACAATTGCGCCATCGTCATCGGGAAGCTGAATGAGCATCTGTCCGAAAGCTTTTCCGTCGATATTCTTTGTGTCAGCGCCAAGAATATTCACAACGGTTCTGCACTCAAGCGTCATGTCCGAAATAATCGGCTCAAAAGAAGAATTACCGTCAAAAACAATTCTGAAACACTTTTTTCCTGTTACCCTTGCAATTGCGTTATTCTTCGGAAGAATAAGATCCTTTGCAATATCAGAAGTTGGGTTCATAAACACATCTTTGACATATCCCTGCTCCGCAACAGTTGCCTTGTCAAGAACTGCAACTCTGTTGCAAATCTGCTCAATAACTTTCATTTCGTGGGTGATAACCACAATAGTTACACCCATAGTCTTGTTAATCTCCTTGAGCAGTTCAAGTATAGAACTCGTCGTATTTGGGTCAAGAGCACTTGTTGCTTCATCGCAAAGAAGAACTTTCGGGTCGTTTGCAAGAGCTCTGGCAATTGCAACTCTCTGCTTCTGGCCTCCGGATAGCTGCGAAGGGAAAGACTTCCATTTGTCGTCAAGACCAACAATTTTAAGAAGCTCATGCGCTTTTTGCTCCGCAACCTTTCTCGGCACTCCGCTGATTTCAAGGGGATAGCACACATTTCGCAGTGCATTTCTTTGTTCAAGTAAATTGAATCCTTGAAAAATCATGCCCATAGAACGGCGTGTTTTAAGAAGCTCGGACTTTTTCAGCTGAGCAAGATCTTTTCCATCAAAGAGGACTCTTCCCGAAGTCGGACGTTCAAGGAAATTTATACAACGTATGAGCGTACTCTTTCCCGCACCCGACAAGCCGATTATTCCGAAAATATCGCCCTTATTAATTGAAATATTTATGTTTTTTATCGCTTCAAAAGGACCTGCTTCGCCGATAAAAGTTTTGCCAAGATTTTCTATTTTTATCATTACATCATCAGGCAGTTGTGCGTTCAACATTTGTCATTCCTTTCTGTAAGGAAGTATTAAAGTATCAGCAAAAGAAAAAGCGGGATAAAATTCAATTCCCGCCAATAATCACACAAGGTATTTATAAATCGGAACGGGAAAACCCATATTTAAGCAAAACGAAACCTACGCATACACATCGAAGTGCACATGCGCATTGAATACATATCGGTAAAGAATCCGAAGTGCTTAATCATGTTGTTCCCTTCCTTTGTTCCGTTTGGTAAATTATATCACTATATTTTCAACTTGTCAAGAGTTTTTTTGGAAATTTGAGTTTTTTTTACACTATCTACCTTGATTTTACCTTGTGATATGATAAAATATCAAGAAGAATAACAATAATCACTTTGAAAGGCGATGTAATCTACAGTGAAATTTTATCCTTTAAAACTTGACTCCGTATTGAAAAAGACATTGTGGGGTGGAAAAAGACTTTCAACAGAGTATTCAAAAGGGCAAGACGGAGAGTCTTATGCCGAAGCTTGGACACTCACAGTGCATCCTGACGGCGTGAACACAATTCTAAATGGCAAGTACAAGGGTATGTCTCTTGACAAGTATATTGAGCTTGCAGGTAAGGAAAACGTGTGCAAGGGTGGCTTTGACAAATTCCCAATCCTTGTAAAATTTATTGATGCCTGCGATACACTTTCCGTGCAGGTTCATCCCGACGACAATTATGCGCTTGAAAAGGAACTTGATGCCGGCAAAACTGAAATGTGGTACATACTCGATGCCCTGCCCGGTGCAAAACTTATATGCGGACTAAATAAGGATATACAGTTCAACGCCAAAGATTTTAAGAGAGCTGCTGAATGTGGAGATCTCGAAAAGTATCTCAACTATACTGAAGTAAAAAAAGGAGATGTCGTTTTCATACCTGCCGGACTTGTGCATGCAATCGGTGCAGGCATTCTCATAGCCGAGATTCAGCAGAATTCCAATACCACATACCGCATTTATGATTATAACCGTGTAGGCGCTGACGGCAAAAAGAGAGAGTTGCACGTTGAGCGTGCCATTGAAGCTATAAAACCCGAGCTTTCGGGAGAAGTTATAAACCTTTCGGAAACGGGTGAGGTATTGCAGAAGCTTGTTGAATGTGATTATTTTACAACTTCAAGACTTGCTCTTTCGGGATGTCAGGAATACACATTTAAAAAAGGTGAAATGATTCACTTGATTTGCATCGAAGGAAAAGCTGAAATTATATACGATGGTGAATGTTATGAGCTTTCAAAAGGAGATGCTTACATCATTCCGTGCGTAATAAGCTCTTTTAGCGTGAGAACTTCATGCGGTGTAGAGATAATCTGTGCAGAAATATGACAAAATAGAGGACGTACCCAAATAGTACGTCCTTTAATATTATACACCGTATTTAAAGCCACCGCAAGTTCTTCCTCCATCAATGATATGATCGGAGCCTGTAATAAAAGAAGCTTTATCGGAAGCCATAAAAAGAACTACATTAACAAGCTCTTCAACCTCCGCTGCCCTTCCCAAAGGAGTCTTCATGTTAGCCATTGCAGCTCTTGTAAGAACAGGGCCAGGAGAAATACATACGCTTCTGACGTTATGAGGACCGCCAATAAGGGCGAGAGAACGTGTGAAACCGATAAGACCCGATTTTGCCGCACCGTAATCTGCATCGTGTCCTCCAACTTCTCCCGAAACAGAACCGATATTGATAATAACGCCACTATTTTGTTCAATCATTTTGTTCATAACACAATGTGCAAGGTAAATCGGTGCTTTGAAGTTTACATCAATACCCCAATCCAGAACATCTTTTGACATATCATTGAAAGACTTGAACTCACCGCACACTCTTGCCGGACTGCCTCCTGCGAAGGAGGCAGTTATGTCGATTCTGCCAAATGACTGAATTGTAAATTCAGCGGCAGCTTTTATCTGATCGTAGTCCCTGAGATCACAAACACGCGGGAAAGTCGCACCCACCGTGCAATTTGCGTTGATTTCCAATGAAGCTTTTTCAAGAGCCTCCTTGTTAATATCAATCATTACCACTTTTGCACCTTTTTCAGCGAGCCTTCTACTTGTAAGAAGACCCATGCCCGAAGCAGCGCCTGTGATAATAGCAACTTTATTTTCAAATTCCATAACAGTTTTCCTTTCCGAACATTTGATTTAGCGAAACATATCAGTTTCATTGTGTATTGATTATACAACATGTTTAGCAAAAATTAAATAGTTTTTTCAATAATAAATTTAACAATATCGATACTGTGCAATATACATTTTGCTGATATTACTATTTGTTTTAAAATATCTGATTCTTTTACTAAGCCATTAATTTGATAAAGCAAAAATTAATTAATCAAAAACTCAAATAATTAAGTTTGATGCATGTTAATGAATCCTATTATTATAATAGCTCTTGACAAATTACCGGTTTTGTGGTATATTCTAGAAGTCAAATTCAAGAGAAAGTCGAGTTAAAATTGGAGAAATGTCTATGGATAATCAAGTTTGTGAAACCCCGAATCCTTGTTTTATGACGAGAGATAGCTCATTTTATAAGATGCTTGCAAGGTTGATGATTGTTGTTGTGCTGCAAAATCTTGTTGCATATAGTGTCAATATGGCTGATAATCTCATGCTTGGGGTTTATAGTCAGAAAGCTCTGTCGGGTGCAGCAACTGTTAATATGATTCAGTTTATGGTACAGCAGATAACAATGGCGATTGGAGATTCTGTTGTTGTGCTTGGTTCTCAATATTGGGGAAAGCGAACTGTTGAACCTATAAGAAAATTTGCAGGATTTGCTCTTGTCATCGGAATTGTTTTCGGCATGGGAGTTTTCTTTCTTACAACTTTTTTTCCCGCCGAGCTTCTTAAACTGTTTACAAAAGATGCTTCGTATATCGCACAGGGGCTTGAATATCTCAAGCTTATCAGATTTACTTATCCGATTTATGTTTTGACGATGATTCTTATGGCGTCTCTGCGAAGTGTAGAAACTGTGAATATCGCCCTCAAGATTTCGATTTCGTCCCTGATAATTGATGTTTGCATAAACTATGTTCTGATTTTCGGAAAATTCGGATTTCCCGAGCTTGGAATTTTTGGTGCAGCGGTTGGCACATTGACGGCGAGAATTGTTGAACTCTGCATAGTTATGTTCTATGTTCTGTTTAAAGACGAAAAATTGAAACTGTTCTCTGTAAACCCATTTAATTTTGGTGCAGATACAGTTAAATCATATTTGAAAATTTTCACTCCGTCTTTTATTTCAAATTTTGTGTGGAGTCTTGCAACTCCTATCCAAACAGGTATCCTCGGACACCTTTCCTCTGATGCAATCGCAGCAAACTCTGTTTCCACAACTATTTATCAATATTTAAAGGTCCTCACCGTTGGAGAAGCTTCTGCAGCATCTGTTGTCATCGGCAAAACAATCGGTGAAGGAAAGAGTCTCGGCAAAATTAAAGAATACTCAAGGACACTGCAGATCTTGTTCCTCGTGATTGGCTTTATTCTCAGCGTTGCGCTCTTCTTTGTGCGTATCCCCTTCCTCGCTATGTACGATCTCACTCCAACAGCGTTTGAAATGGCAAACGGAATTATGATTCTTCTTTGCTTTATAATGATGGGTATGTCTTATCAGATGCCCGCTTCTGTTGGAATAATTAAAGGCGGCGGAGATGTGAATTTCATGCTTTACACCAATTTGATTTCAACATGGGCAATTGTTATGCCTCTATCTTTTCTCGGAGCATTTGTTTGGAATTTACCGGTTGTGTGGGTGGTCGCACTTCTTAATTCCGATCAGGTATTTAAGTGCCTGCCAATTGCAATTCATACAAACAGGTACAAGTGGGTAAAAAGACTTACAAAATGACAAAATTTCACCCCGAAGCTTCATTGTCTTCGGGGTGAATTGTTTTAATCGTGGTTTATAAGACCTCCAAGGCTCTTATAAACCTGTTCAATCTGCTCTTTCATGCGTATGATACAGTCGTTCTCACTTGCCTCACCTTTGACAATATCCTCGGCAAGTGCACGACAATTTGGCGCGCCGCAAGAACCGCAATCAAGGTGCGGAAGCTTCTGCTGATAATTCTCTATTTCATTCATCATTCGCATGGATTCACTTATGTTTGTACCAAGCTGACTTACCGGTCGATACGACACTTCATCTGTCCACAATAGTGATTCCGGAACACCGCCATTTCCGTCCTGTGCATCGAAAGCTGTAGAAGGATGATTCTGTGTAACAGGAAGATAACGACGGAGATTCTGCAGTCTAGCCTTGGCAATAAAAGGATTTTCAACTGTAAGAGTTCCGCCGACACAGCCTCCTCCGCAGGCATTGAGCTCGATAAATTCAACACCTGAGAGCTTGTCGTTTTCAAGCTGTTCAAGAACATCAATTACGTTGTCAATTCCGTCTGCAGCAAGATATTTGTCGTTAAACAAAGAACTTGATTCGCCGCCAGTTCCTGCCCAGCTCACTCCGATTACTCCGGTCTTGGAAAGATTTTTTGGTGTTTCAATTTTGTTAAGCTTTCCAAGAATCATGAAATAAAGCTCACTTATTGAAAGAACGGCATTTATTGCGCTCTTTTCAATTCCAATGGGGTTTTTGACGTAGCTCACTTTTGCAGGACACGGTGAAATAAAGAACACTCCAACGTCGTCCTCGGTAAACTCAGGATGAGCTTCAAGAGCCTCTTTTCTTGCCTGTGAAGCCGCAATCTCAAGCGGCGCAAGAATAGGGAGCAAATTCTCGCAAAGGTAAGGAAATCTGACACTTATAAGCCTTGCAATAACGGGACAAGCTGAGCTTATAATCGGCTTCTTTGCATTTTTGCTCTTTATGTAATAGCGAGTGTACGCAGAAACTATCTCTGCTCCCCTTGCAACCTCAAAAACATCGTCAAAGCCACATTCAAGAAGTGCTGTGAGAATATAATCAATATCCTCAATGTTATCAAACTGACCGTACAGCGCAGGTGCAGGAAGCGCAATTTTCCATTTGAAATCGCCAATGTCTGCAAGCTTGTCATACATTGCTTTTTTAGCTTTATACGGACACTTTCTTATACATTCTCCGCAATCGATACAGTGCTCGGAGTTTATCACGGCATGCCCGTTTCTGATTCGTATTGCTTCCGTCGGGCAATGCTTGAGGCAGTTTGTGCAGCCCTTGCATTTTTCAACGTCAAGCGATACAGAGTGTATAAATTCACGCAAAACTTCTCAATCCTTTCACGGCGGAAAGTTTTGTCACGGCTTGCATAAGCACAAACCGCTATTTAACATATACCGCCATAGTTACGGTCGTTCCAACGCCGACCGTGGAATCAATTTTCATTTCATCTGTGTATCTTTTCATGTTGGGAAGACCCATTCCTGCGCCAAAGCCAAGGGTGCGGATGTTGTCAGGTGCAGTTGAGTATCCCTCTTGCATGGCAAGCTCAATATCGGCAATTCCCGGACCTTTGTCGGCAAGAATAATCTCAATCTTTTCGGGATAAACATTAACCGTTGCAACACCGCCATCAGCATGAATAACCATGTTGATTTCACCCTCGTACATCGCAATCGATACACATCTGATTATTTCAGGAGGAAAACCCATCTGACGAAGTGATTTTTTGACAGCAACGGATGCTTCTCCTGCCGAGGTGAAGTTTTCACCATCCACATTATAACGAAGAACAACAGGTTCACTCATCTGCAATCACACTTCCTCCCGCAAGTCCGTTAACATACAGTTTTCCGCACGCAACGTACATTCTTTCATTTGTTGTGAGAACGGCAATATCCATACTTTCAGCAAGCTCAACAACACTTTCGGGCGGATTTTTGCCCCTTACAAAAACAATGCAGGAAATGTCCATCATTTCAGCAGTTCTCACAACCTGGGGATTCACTAGTCCCGTAAGAAGAACAGCGTGATCCTTAACAAAGGCGAGAACATCGCTCATCATATCGCTTCCGCAGGCAGAATTGACTTCCGTGTCGAGCAAATGCTCGCAACAGAGAATCTCCGCATCAAGAAGCTCTTTAATTGTTCTTATTTTCATATTATGACCGTCCTTTCGTGTATGTAAGATTAAGCGTACATGATTGTTGTTTTCATCTACGCACACATACATGCTGAAACTGTGTACATTATATCATAAAAAATCCCGCTTGTAAAGAGTAAATTTGACATTTTTGATTAAAAATAAAATAAAAGTGAGGAAATTACGAAAGAATTTTCCAAAAATTCATTTTATATGTTGAAAAATACACATTATCATGATATTATATTCTTGTTGGAGCTTGTAAATACATTACAAAAGCATCATTGTGAAAAATGACAGACACAAGCCTTAACCGGTTTACAATTATTTTTACATAAAGGAGATTATCTAAAATGGGAAATTTTGAAAGACTTTGTGAGAAAAACCCTCACCTTAACCTCAAGTGCATCTGCGATGAATCTTTTCGTCCATATGGTGAAGTTGTGAAAGGCTATGACCTTTCCGAGCTTATAGAGTACATGGAAAAGAACACAGAGATTCCGAACGGCTGCAAATATTGTCCCACAGTTCCTGAAATGGAAGCAACCGATGCTGCAAAGAAAATCACAGCTGTTTTCTGCGGCGGTATGCCCTCACAGTTCGGATACACCAACGGCACAACATCATCTCTTGATGCTCTTGAATACCACAAGGCAAGTGAGCTTGTTATTGCAATCACAGACCTTGTAGTGCTCGTTGCAAAGCGTGACGAAATCGTCAACAATAACCTCGATTCTTCTAAAGTAAAAGCATTCTTTGTTCCTGCAGGAACAGCTTTTGAAATGTACGCCACAACTCTTCACTATGCACCCTGTCAGGCTCAGGAGGGCGGCTATAAGTCTATTGTTGTTCTTCCCAAGGGCACAAACTATGCAATTGAGCGTTCTGAAATGGACAAAACTCTTTGGGGCACAAATAAGTGGCTTATTGCACATCCTGAAGTTAAGAAACTTGCAGATGCAGGTGCCGCTCTCTGGATAAGCGGAGAAAACATTAAAGTAAATATCTGATTTTCTTGAATTACAATTGAGAGAACGGCGGAGAGGTTATAAAACTTCTCCGCCGCACTTATTTTACTTTTTATCAATGTTTGAAACGGTTTTGTTCACATGAAAATCCTCGGGATATGCTGATTCAACATCATCAAGAATCATAATAACCCTTGCATTTTTGTCGCCTGTAAAGCCATTTACGACGTTCTTGATGTTTGCATCATAGGGATAATACTTGTCATAAGGCACACCAACCATGCCATAATTTCTACCAAAATATTGAATGTATGTGTTGCCGTTCATAACCGGCATATCTTTTGCATCATTGGAGCTAATTGAAAGAAGAACGTCACAGCTTCTGTCAAAAATATTGCCTTCTACAACGTAGTTTTCTGCCGGGTATTCCCTTGTTCCGCCTATCCAGCCGCCCTGAATGTGTCGTGCAACCTTGTTTGGTCTTTGCCAACCAAATCCACCTGCGTTGCGACAGATATTGTTTTTGAAAAGAATATTGCGCATGATGTTTTCGTCGCTATCATCCTGCTGATTGAAATATTCAATTGAATAAATGCAGTTCAAAAATAAGTTGTTTTCATATGTAACGTTTTCCATAATATAGGGGGATTTTGAACCCTCACCGCTTCTCTGATGAGTAACGCCTGCATCGTAAACATCGTGAATATAGCAATTTTTAACAGTATAGTTGTTGCAACTTCCGTAAATCTCAACAGCATTTCCAAAGCGGACAGGCGTGCCGTCCTCGTTATAATATTGCAAAGAACCACCTATCCAGGAAAACTCGCAATTCTGAACCAAAAGATCGTTTGCAGTTCCTGCACCAACGCCGTGGCTTCCGCCATGTGCAACATGGAGATTGTCAATTGTTATTCCGTTTCCTTTAATTTGAATTACATTGTTTTTGGGATTGAATTCAATTGAATCGAAACGCTCTGCAGGGTTTCCGAAATCCGAACGAAGGTAAAGGTAACCGTGGTTGTCGTCAATGGCCGTTGTCACCGGTCCTCCAAGGTCATGATAGAAAAACATATCGCCGGGCAGATCTTTGTAGCTCTCAAAAATAAGACCCGTTGCATAATCTGAGTGTGGCTCGTTTTCAATGAATCTTGCAGTAATTTTTATAGCGTAGCTTTCTCCGCCATCAAAAACAACGAGTCCAACATCGTTCGGGAATCTTCTGTTGAATCTATAAACATTTGGCACATCTGTTTCTTCCCATGTGCCTGTTTGTGCGCCATTGTATTGTGATGCCATGATTATAGGTTTTTCGCCAACTCCGTATGCCGAATAGGTCACTCCGGGAAGCGCTGTAAGATTTCCTCTGAAAGTGTCGCCTCTTTTGAAGAATACATAACTTCCCTCTTTAAGCTCTGCTTTGTTAACTCTGTCAAGCGTAAGCCAAGCTGTTTCGGGTGTTTTTCCGTCAGCAAGATTGTCGCCACTATTGCTCACATAGTAAACCTCAGCATCTTTTTCGGGAACAATCTCTGTTTTACTTTCGAGTATGCTCTTCTTTAGTGCGTCGGTCTTTGCATCAATTTCCGCCATAGTTTCGTTTGTTGCAATTTCAAAATCGAATTTTGCAGGAGCTTCAACATTGAGGCTTTCTTCGGAAATATTAATTCTATCGGAATCTGAAAGCGCATCTCCATTCTGCGAAATGCTAATTGCTTCAAGAAAGTATTTCGTAAGGCTCTTGTCTGTTAGAAGCTTTCCGTTTGCTCCAATATAAATATCTCCGTCAAGCAACTTAATTGCATGGCAATTACTTGTGATTTCGGAGAAAGCATCAGAGGATGCTTTATATCCCGAAGATATAAAGACAATCGCCTTTTTGCCGCCCGTATAAGCCGGAGCAACTATCCCGAGATTGTATCCGCTTACATTTTTAATCGCATCACGTAGCTTGATTGCGTTCTCGTTATTTATACCATTTTCAGCAACAATAACATACTCACAGATTTCTCTTCCCGCAAGCGAGAATTCATTATAGCTGTATGTTCCGGGAATTTCATAAATATCTTCATCTTTGATTTCAACCTGCTTTGACGTGTATTCGCTGAGATACGTTCCAACAAAATGTTCAACAGCGCCCGAAAGAGCCTCGTCGCATCCTCCGTAAACAAAAAGGCAACCATCAACAACTTTGACGCTGACGTCATTTGCCCGAAGTGCATCAGCTGCATCTTTTGTAGCACCGGAATATAGCGAAGCTCCGACAAGAATAAGACTTTCTCCATCTTTGCATTTTGCGACATTCTTGATTTCAAGCATATGACCTGTCTTTTCGGCAATTGTACTTTGAATTTTATAAGCAAAAGTTTCAGAAGCGGTTTTTTCAGTCATGCTTGAAGCGTAGCAAATCGAAAACTCCGAAATATCTTTTTCTGAAATTTTAAATGACTCAATTTCATATTCTGCTTTAAACTCAACAGGCTCATCAAATATTATGCTATTACCATCTGAGTATTCCTGTAAAAAGACCTCACAAGCTGTCAAAGCAGAACTATCACTTCCACCCATAATAAAAACACGTTCAGGAGTAGATGCATCAGAGGTAATAATGTAGTCGTTGACACGGAGCTTTGAAGCAATTTCGCCATCAGAATCCCTGTTTGTCATTCCGATACAGATTTCTTTTTCTGTTCTGACAATGCCTGCAGATTCCTTTTCAAAATCCGTCTTGATTTCAAGCTTTGCACCTGTCAATGCTTCGATTTCTGCTGCAAGATATTTAGCTGCATCATATGCGCCGCCTTTATCAGGCCTTATAATCACGTATTCGCTTGTGCCATCTTTCACAATTTCTCCGTTGAAAGGGGCTTTTTCAACAATCTTGTCAGATTCAATTGTTTCATTTACAATAGGGTTGTCAGCCACTTCATCGGCCGTGTCTTTGTTGCAGGATATAAGACAAATCAAGGCAGCAGCAATAAAAAGCAGCGTGAATAATTTGATTGCGTTTCTCATAGAATACTCCTTAAATTTTATATGTGTTATATCTTCTTTTCAAACAGTATGAGATCTTCCTGGATCACACCCTCGTGCAAAACCGGAAATACTCCAACTCGTCTATATCCAAGTCCGAGATACATCGATTCTGCAGGCTTGTTTTCAACATATGTGTCAAACCTCAAAACCTTACAGCCGAGTTTTTTAGCGTGGCTTTCTGAAAACACAACAAGCTCTTTTCCAAAACCTTTTTTAGAATGAGCCGGTGAAACGCACAAAGTATGAATAACAAGCACTTCTTCCTCATTGGCATCAAATAGCCATGGAACACTTTTATATTCGGGTGGCTGATACTTGTTAAGAATAACACAGGCACAGATTTCTCCGGCGTTTTCGTGAACATACAGAGTGTTATTTTTTAATGCTTTCTCAAGATGCGCTATTGTCGGATACACACCCCTTTTCCAATTGGTTGTTGTGCCGATTTGTTCTTCCTTTTCAAAGAGCTTTTCATATACATTTTCATATGCCGGTTGTAAATCGGAAAAACTTGCAAGACGAATCATTATTTATCTCCTTGCTTTTAAATTTTGTTGTACAATAATGTATTATACAATAAAATTCCGGATTTGTCAAGAAAAGAAAACCGGCAATTAAAATAAATTATTTACGCTTGACAAACAACACTAATTGTGCTATAATCGAAAACGTAAGTTCTTTTTATAAAAAAGCGTATTTGCGTGAAAAAATATATCATTCACGGAGGTTTTGCAATGAGAGAAATAATTGGTTTCAACGAAGGCTGGCTTTTTCACAGAGCAGACATCAAAGAAGAGGTTCCTGTAACAAAAAATGAAACATATTGGCGCACAAAAACCGGTTCGTCAACAATTGTACCTGCTGATAACTTTGACACTCATAATTGGGATTCTATCAATCTTCCGCACGACTATGTTATTGAAGATATTCCCGATCCAAAAAAAGATAACGCAATCGGCTTTTTGAGAGGCGAAACCTCATGGTATAGAAAGAATTTCTTCCTTCCCGAAGCTGATAAGAATAAAAGACTTGTCATCTATTTTGAAGGTATTGCAATTCACAGCGAAATATATCTCAACGGACACTTGCTTGCAAGAAATTATTCCGCTTACAATCCCATTGTCGTTGATATAACTGATGCTGCAAGATTCGGCGAAAGCAGAAACGTTCTCGCAGTTCACTGTATAATCCCCGAAGTTCCTGAGGGATGGTGGTATCAGGGAGGCGGCATTTACAGAAATGTAAAGCTGATAAAAACTGATCTTGTAAGCGTTGACACATGGGGCGTTTATGTTAACCCCATTAAGATTTCCGATAATTCATGGGATGTTCAGATTGAAACAACTGTCAGAAACGATGCAATGACACCTTGCAAGGTTAAAACCATTTCAAAGGCTATTGACAGGGATAGAAATGTTCTATTTGAAGCAAGCGGAAGCGGCGAAGTCAACTCGTATGAAAGGGCAGTTATCAAATACAATGCTGTTGCAAACTCGCCAAAAATCTGGGATATAGATTCTCCTGAAATTTACACCCTCATAACCGAAGTATTCTGCGACAATGAAATTGTTGACACATATGAAACACGCTTTGGCTTCAGAGAGTTCTATTTTGATGCCGACCAGGGATTTTTCCTTAATGGAAAGAACAGAAAAATCAAGGGCGTTTGTTGCCATGGTGACTATGGTCTCACGGGAATTGTTCTTGATGAAAGCGTTGCATATTATCGTCTTAAATTGCTCAAAGAAATGGGTGCTAACGGTTACAGAAGTGCTCACAACATGGCTGATGAAGCCACAATGAACGCTTGCGATGACCTTGGTCTCATTGTGTTTGCCGAAACAAGATATTTCAGTTCTGATGATGAGAATATGCGTATGCTTAAACAGCTTGTTGCAAGGGACAGAAACCACCCATCTGTTGTGTGCTGGTCCGTTGGAAATGAAGAGCCTCACAGCAACACTCAGGTTGGTAAACGTATGGCGGCAAGAATGAAAGCTTGCGTTCTTGAGCTTGATAAAACTCGTCCTGTTACGCTTGCTTGCTGCGGAAACGACACAGCATTAAATGTAGATGTTAAAGATATGTTCCCCGCCCTTGAACCTCTTGACATAGTGAGCGAAAACTATTCTCTGGAGTTCCATGACAGGCTTCACCATGAAAGATTCCCCGATAAGCCTTTTGTAATAACCGAAACCTGCGCATTGCAAACATCCCGAGCGCATTATTTCCCCAACGATTACACCAAAGGTCTATTCTCATCATACGATAACATCCTTTCACGAAATGATTTCAACAATTCATACCGTTGGGAAACGTGGAATCATATCATGGAACGTGATTACATCGCAGGCGGATTTGTTTGGGCAGGAATTGAACATCGTGGTGAAACGTTATGGCCCAGACTTTGTTCTCAGAGTGGTCTTCTCGACCTTTACCTGCAGAAAAAGGACGCTTATTATCAGACAATGTCGCACTATTCAGAAACACCCATGGTACACATCGTTCCTGCTTCCTGGAACTTTGAAGGCTTGGAGGGACAACCCATACGAGTTGTTGTATATTCAAACTGCGAAACTGTTGAACTGTTGCTCAACGGAAAGAGTCTTGGCAAAAAGAAATCCCATGTTAACTACGAAGCCGCCGAGTGGAGCGTTCCTTATGAAAAGGGAACAATTTCTGCAATTGCATATAATGGCGATAAAGAGTGTGCAAAAGATTCACAAACAACAAGCGATGCTGCCGCAACTCTTAAAATCAAGTGCGACATGGAATCTCCAAGGAAAAATGACACAGTTTTGTTTACCTGCTATTGTGAAGACAAGAACGGAAACTATGTTCCCGATGCTTCACCTTTGGTTTCTTTCTCTGCAGGCGGCGGAAGAGTTGTTGGAACAGGTTCTGATATTTGCGACCATGTTCCCCCGAAATGCTCTGACAGGCGCATGAGAATGGGGCTCATTTCAGTTGCTGTAAAAGCAGATAAGGGTTCTGATGAAATCACTCTCTTTGCAGAAGCAAGCGGACTCAAAAAGGCTGTAGCAAGAGTTAAATTAAGTTGATTATTTAAGACGGCACTCTGAAAAGTGTCGTCTTTCTCTCTAATCAATGATGTTTACAAAATTCCCTTGAAATATTTCTATTCTATGATATAATTATCCACAACAAAAGAAGCTTATAAATGAGGTGTCAGTATGTATCTGAAAGAAGATTTTGTAAAGATGCGCGATGGTGTTAGGCTTTATACAAAAATCATTAGCCCGTCGGAAAAAGGAAAATTTCCCATTGTGTTTGAAAGAAATCCTTATGTCAAAGAGGAAAGCGACATTCATACCACCGCCGAAAGCTTCAGACTTTTTGTTGAATCAGGTTTTGCAGTTGTTTCTCAGCATTGCCGAGGAACAGGCCTTAGCGAAGGTGAGCATATTCCGTATGACGAACGAGATGACGGTCTTGAAACGCTTGATTACATAAGAAGTCTTGAAATATATTGCGGGGAAATATATCCTGTCGGAGGAAGCTATCTTGCAAGCGTACATTTTCTTTACCTTGACACTTGCCCACACGACATTAAAGGTGCTATACTTTTTGCGCAGGATTGCAACAGGTACAACGTCATCTACCGAAACGGTATGTTTAAAAGCGGTCTTCACGGAAATTGGTTTATTGGGGAGTATAAGAAAAAGCAAATCAAGAACAAGAATGTTTCCAGCGACTCTTTCAGAACGCTTCCGCTTAAAGCTTTGCCTGAAGCTGTATTTGGAGAAAAGAGCGAAGCCTTTGAAGCAGAAATGTCACACCCTTTGCCCGACGATCCTTTTTGGCAAACTACCGAGGGCGGAGTTAATGCATTAAAATCTCTTGATAATCTCAATATTCCCATTTTATTTACAACTTCTTTTCATGATATTTACACATGTGGAATCATGGATATGTGGCAAAAGCTTACCCCTAAACAAAAGAGCAAATGCGCCCTTTTAGTTTCTCCTTACGAGCACAGCGGAAAATATCATGAGTCTTTCCCATTCTATTTTGAAAATGCAGATTTGGATGAAGCTTTTCCCAACTATAAGCTGAATTGGCTTTTAAGTATAAGGGATGAAAAAGTTAAACCCATTGTTCAAAGAGGCAGAGTGACCTATTATACAATGTTCGATGGAAAATGGAGAACAGATGATTTTGTACAGAATGGAAATGTTGAGCACAAACTCTATTTCCATAAAGACAGGATTCTTTCCGAAGAAACGCCTTGTAATGATGAGAAAACATATGTGTATAATCCATATTCCCCTGCCTCATTTGCCGGAGGTTGCTGCAACACTTTCGGCGGAATGAGGCTTCAGGAAAAGCCAAATTCGAGATATGATATTCTTTCCTTTGAAACTGATGCCTTTGAAAATGATACAATTATAAGCGGAAAAATGTCAGCAAAGCTTGATGTAAAAAGTGATTGTGATGACACATGTTTTTATATAAGGGTTGATTATGTTAAATTTGAGGGCAACGACGAAAATGGAAATCCCATATACAACGCATACAGCCTTAGGGATGACATAACCTCACTAATATTTGCGCATAAATCTTACACCCCCGGGCAGACGGTCTCGCTTGATTTCAACTTTGCCCCTCATTCCTTCAAACTTCATAAAGGTGATAAATTGAGAGTTGATATTTCTTCCTCCTGCTGCAATCATTATGTGCCGCATACAAATCGAAAAGGTCTTTTCAGCGAAATCGAAAGTGCAAAAATCGCAATTAATACTGTTATTTTCGGAGAGAGTTCTATTACCTATTTTGCCGATATTTAATGCCTTTTCTCGCTGTTGCAATAAATTTGATTCAGCCATACATTAAGTTGTATGGCTTGTTTTTTTACAAATTGTAAATTGATATAATGTTATCAAAAAAGCTATTGACAAATTGGTCTATATGTGATAGACTATATTTGGTCGATAGCAAATAGACCGGTATACTAGTACTTGAAAGGAGATATTAAAATGGACGAAATGCATCTCGGTGCGGTTGAATCTAAATTCGCTGACATTATCTGGGAAAATGAGCCTATTACTTCAGGCGAACTTGTTAAAATTTGTGAAAGCAGGCTTAGCTGGAAAAAATCGACAACTTACACGGTTTTGAAAAAGCTTTGTGAAAGAGGTATTTTTGAAAACAAATCAGGAATTGTAACTTCAATTATATGTAAAAAAGACTTCTTTTCAATGCAAAGCGAACGTTTTGTCCGTGACACCTTTAATGGCTCTTTGCCTGCGTTTCTTGCCGCCTTCACATCAAGGAATAAACTCTCCGAAAAGGAGATTGATGAGCTTATTAGTCTTATCGAAAAGAGTAAGGAGTGATAAGAATGACAAGGATTTTCTTACACGTTTTACAAATGAGCCTGACAGCCAGCTTTGTGATACTTTGTGTTTTAGCGGTCAGGTTCTTGCTCAAGAAATCCCCCAAAATCTTTTCGTATGTTTTGTGGGCGGTTGTTCTTTTCAGACTAATTTGTCCTTTTGCGTTTGAAAGTGGCTTCAGTATCATCCCGGAACAAATTGATAATGCGGTAACAGGCTTTGAAGTTGAGCATTTGGGTGAAATAAGTAAAACTTCATTTGAAACGAAAGATGTTGCAACTGTTTTGCTTGAAGATTCAGAGCAAAAAATGGATAAGTCAGAAATGACGGAAGCTCATCAATTAAACGCAAATTTGAATTTCGATGATAAAGTTGTAAATGAATATTCCACTGAACAATCGCCTGAAAAAGCAACAGATTTTAGTATATGGTTTTACGTTTCGCTCTTTTCATACATATGGCTTTTGGGAATTGTTGCAATGCTTTTTTACAGTGTTTTTTCACTGATTAACCTTGAGGAAAGGCTTGCGGGGGCGATTTTGATGCGTGACAACATTTTTGCTTGTGATGGAATTACAAGTCCTTTTGTCATTGGAGTTTTTCGTCCTAAAATATATTTGCCATCCGGACTTCCTGAAAAAGAATTGGATTACATAATTATGCACGAAAAATTCCACATACGGCGTTGTGATCATATAATCAAAATTTTTGCTTTTGCCTCTCTTGCAATCCATTGGTTTAATCCTCTTGTGTGGCTTGCGTTTATCATTGCTTCAAACGATATGGAAATGAGTTGCGATGAAGCGGTCCTCGGAAAGATGGGAACGGGAATCAGAGCTGATTATTCAGCATCACTTTTAAGCCTTGCAACGGGAAGAAAAATCATTTCAGGCTCTCCCCTTGCCTTTGGTGAAGGAGACACAAAAGAAAGAATAAAGAATGTCCTCTCATTCAAAAGACCGAAAACGTGGCTTGTGATAGCATCGGTTGTGATATGTATTATCTCACTATTGCTGTGCATTTTCAATCCGCACAGAGAAAAGGCTGACCTTTCTATTTACGGCTTTGATAAAAAAATCAGTCAGGCTTCAGACACAAATGGTCTCTTAACAATTGTCTATTACCCCGAAGCAAGCGAGGATGAGGGCATTATTAAACCAATGACAATACATTCAAACAGCCTTATCCAGTATTTTGAAACCGTTGAATGGATTGCCTGCGGTGTTCCCCTTGAAGTCTTAACTTCGCCAGGTAGCATCCAAATAAGCCTTGATGGCACAAGCGTTGATATATACAACAAGCAAAGAGTTGCGAAAATTAAAAACGTAGAGAATGTTTATTACTACAAGACAGGCAAAAATGACTTTGACAAGCTCTTGGAATGTATGCTTTCGGATAACGTTTATGTTTCGGAAAAATGCTTATTTATGCACCCATTAAGCTCTTTTGCCGCAATGGGAGGAGATTCGGGTGTTCGATATATTTTCCAAAAAGAGCAAATAACGCTTGAAAACAGGAATGGTGCTGTAAATATAATTGACGGTATAAGCAAAAATGGCTGGGAAAAGCTTCCATGGGATGCTTCACAATGGTCTGAGCTTTTTGTAATGTCAGGAACTAAACCAAAAATGACGCAAGAATTTTTCGATACTGCTCGCCACAGGAAGCTTAACGATAATTATTCCCTTATAAATTACTCTGGAGAGCTTTGGTTGGTGGAATTTCGTGAGAATCCTCAAATGGGTCGCTATATATGGTGTGTTTTCAGTCTTATTCCGGAGGCTCAAAAAGGTCAAGCTCTGTGGGAATATGCGCCTTACATGAGTTCGCGTCCTCCGGGATTTAGCTTTAAATTTGATTTTCCTTATACCGAAATTTCCGCAGTCAGCGTTGACGGTCGCCTGCTTGACTTCGAGAACAACGGCACAGGCTATGCCGAGGGAGCTCATCTTACTTATGCACAAGGTCACACACTATGTTGGTCTCCCGGAAACATAAACGAAAACAAGCAAATGCAGGCAATGTATGCAAGTGGAGCTGAAGTCAGATTTACGGTAAACAATGGCGAAAAGAATGTCGCTGCAGGTTGTATTTACATTGATAAGATTGAGGATAGAAAGGGCGTCGGAGACGTTTATCAGGCAAAAATTGTTGGAACAGGGCTTAAAATAAGACAAAACAGCGAAACCCACGGTGCAATAATCTCCTTGGAAACCGAAAGCACACACACTTCAAGCAAAACCGAAGACGATAGCACATACACGCTCGATTCTTCCCTCGAAGATGGAGAAAACAGTCTTGCAAAAGCAATAAGAGCTGCTTTGCAAGAGCATTACAGACCAAATCCGCCTGCCGGGGTAATGCACAAGCAAGCTTTTGAAATAATATTTTCCCAATCGGAAAGCAGTTCCCCGAAGTCCAATGATACTAATCACATGATGACACATACTGTCGGAATGCTTGTCGTCAACAGGTTCTATTCTTTTTATTCGGGAACGCTTGAAAAAAACGGCGGTTCAAACACGCCAACCGTTATTACTTTTAATGTTGACAATGATGGAAGTTATACGCTTTCAGACTATTGGGAACCGCGAGTTGGCACATATTACAACGAGGATATAAAATCAAAATTTAAAGGAGAAGCATTAAAATATGCAACGACACAGAGTGCACAGATTTACAGCCAACTTGAAGAAAAGCTAAAGAACGAGGTTATTAAAGAGCTTAAAGCTTCTTCGGCAATGACAATTATGGAAGAAATCGAGCTTTCTCTATTAAAGATTTGCTCATCCCCTGCTCTTTCGTCAAATCCTGGTGCATATATCGAAGCTCACCCGAAGGAGTATTTCAGGTTGCTTGAATACGATGAGTTTACATTGCGATACTGTTTCGGAGAATTTTTAAAAGGAGAACAGACGGATTTAAGGGGGCATATTATGGCTGTTGCTTGCCGGGAAATACTCAAGAATCATGAAGAACTGATAGTTTCAGGTGAAGGCTTTATGACAGGACAGGATTGGTTCGATGCATATGAGGCTGCTGTTGAAGAATTGTATTCAGAAATGAATCTTGAGGATTTTGAAAAGCTTTATAGAGGTGCATACATTCTTAAGCTTATAAAAGGTGCACAATAAAAGTAAATGACCGTGATGTAAATCCATCACGGTCATTTCTATATTATGCTTTGTTTTCGGGAACAAGTTTTCCCTGAACGAAATAATAAACAATTCCCATAATCAGGCAAGCGATTCCGAGTCCTTTGAAGCAAGTCGCAATACCGAAAGCTTCGGTTGCAATACCACCAACGAAGTTGGACAAAAACTTTCCGATACCATAGTTGACAATGCCTATAAGCGTTTGTGCAGAAGCCCTAAGGTTTGAATCCACATGCTGTTGAAGATAAAGAGCCGTTACATATGTAATAAGAATATGCGCACATATTCCGAAAAAGCTTGAAAGTACGACAAATACAGGGTTTTCAAAGAAGCCATATCCGAAATATCTAAAGAATGTAAAGCAACATGAAAGTAAAATCAATCCTCGGACGGAAATAGCTCTGGTGAGTTTACCGGCAATCAGCATGAAAGGAATCTCCCACACAACGCCAAAGAACACGGCAATACCAAGAAGAAAGTCACTTGCACTCAGATTTTTCAAATGAATCAGAAAATACGTGTTATAATAAAAAGGTGCAATAAACGTGAAGAAATTAACTGCAATAAGAAGCAGAATATCAGGTTTGAACAGTTTGAAATACGATGACTTTTTATCAGAATCTTCGCCCTTGTTCTTCTCCGGATGCGGAAGTGTCACAACAATGAAGCCTGAGACGATATATATTGCAACGGCAAGATAGAACATTATAACAGAGTTCTTTGCCGCAAGTATACCGCAGATAATGGACATGGCGCAGTATCCGAAGGAAGCACCGATTCTGAGAGAACCGAATGAAATATCGTTTTTGAGAGAAAAGTTTACGGCAATGACGTCTGACAGCTGAATTATCGGTGCGTTAAATGAAACATAAACAAACGACAGAATCATCAGGAAAATATACGCAGTATTTACGGTATAAAGATATGTACAACCTGCGGATATCATGATAAGTCCGCAAATGAGGTAGTTCATATTCTTCATTTTATCTGCAATACGTCCGATGACAAACATAGAAAGCATGGTCGCAGCAGGTCCGACGGAGGAAATCATGCCGATTTGAATATCGGAAAGACCCGCCTCCCGGTAATACAGAGGTATAAAGCTGTTAAACACAACCGTCGCCATATAGTAAATGAAATAATAAGCAATAAACTTATACTTGTCCTTGATTACCCTATCCATATTGTCACCTTGCTGCTTGAACTTATTTTTGCAAACCAACGTCTGCCTGCCAATTATAGCGCAAAAACTCAAATTTGTCAACAAATTTCATATTATGAAATCACGAAAATGATATTATCTACCGAGCAATGCATCAACAAAATCTGCACCGCTGTTTTCAACTGTTCTTATTGGCACACAAAGCTTTTCAGAAAGTTCATCAATGCTCATATCATCAAGGAATAAATCCCCCTCGTGGCGAAGCATAACAGACGGAATGAGAAGCTCATCGCCGAGGTCTTTTCCGCTAAGGGCATTTATCAGGTCGCTTCCTGTCAAAAGTCCTGCAACTGTTACTCCGCCTCCGAAAAAACAGTTCTTAGCACAATATACATTACACTCGAGGTTGTCAACTGCCTTGCAAACCATTTGTGCAGATTCTGATATAAAATTAAATGCAGACTCTCCCGTCACAATTGAAACACGTCTTTTTTCTTCAATTGAAAGAGTTCCATCCTCCGAAAGCATAACAAGCTCATCATAAATCTCATCTTGCATCGAACGGATCATTCCAACACCGTTGTCAAGTTGCGGAAAATCTTCATAGTATTCTCCTTTAGGGATTTGTCGCTCTGCTTTGAGATACCATTCATCTGAGGCATAAACAAGCCTTGTACCAAATTTCTTCAGATTTTGCTTGCCAAGCTTATCGATTGTATCTAAAACCTTTTCTGAATCCTCTTTTGTGAAAGCTTCGAGAGGATAAAGTCCGTCTCTATGTGCTGTGAGTCCTGCAGGAACAACTGCGATGCTTTCAACCCATGGATGTCGGGCAGAAAGGTCAGTAATAGTGTTAACAAGTTCATTTTCGTCATTGAGACCTTTGCATAGAACAATCTGACAGTTCATGTGGATTTCCCCTTTCATGAAGCTGTCAATATACTTGAGTGATTGTCCTGCAAAGCAGTTGTTCATCATGCGGCAACGAAGTTCGGGATTAGTGGTGTGAACGGAAATATTCACAGGAGAAATCCGCATTTTAATTATACGGTCCACTTCTTCCTCAGAAAGATTTGTCAGTGTAACATAGTTGCCGAAAAAGAAAGAAAGCCTGTCGTCGTCATCTTTGAAGTATATGCTCTCTCTCATACCCTTGGGATTCTGGTCAATAAAACAGAAAACGCATTTGTTACGGCATGAGTGCTTGGCATCCATAAGATATGTTTCAAATTCAAGTCCGATATCGTCGTATTCATCTTTTTTCTTAAAGCTGTATTCAAGCATTTCGCCTTCCCTGCAAACACAGAGAGTCAACTTTTTATTCATAATATGAAAGCGATAGTCAAGAACATCTTTAATTTCGTTGCCGTTCACGCTTACCAACATATCGCCGTCTTTTATGCCGCAAGCGTCACAATATGAACCCGAATCAACAGACGTTATTTTTACCATATGTGTTATTTCTCTCTTTCGTTGGAATATATGTGATGAGTTTTTTGCGCACAATTACAATGGTGCATTTTAAAACTCTCATATAGCAAAACAAAAGCACGGAAACCGTCATTCGGCAGCCGTGCAGGTTTGTTTTTGAACGTTTCCGGAAAAACCGTACTTATGCGTTCTTTTCTTCTTCAGCAGGTGCAGCTGCGGGCTTGGAATAGTTCTTGCCTGCATATGTTCCGCAATTTCTGCAAACTCTGTGGGAGAGGATAAACTCACCGCACTGAGGACACTTTGTTACTCCGGGCAAGCTGAGCTTCCAAACGTTGCTACGTCTCTTATCACGTCTTGCTTTGGAGACTTTTCTCTTCGGTACTGCCATTTTGGCACCTCCTTCTATGGTGTTTATAATTTACTCTTTTATACTTAACCCTTGAAGAAATTCTTCAAGGCGGAAAGTCTTGGGTCAACTTCCTTTTGCGTGCATTTACACTCATCTGTGTTGAGATTTACGCCGCAATCAGGACAAATCCCTTTGCAATCATCCTTGCAAAGATATTTTGCCGGGAGATTAAGAAGAAACAGAGTTCTCGCAACCTCCTCAACGTCAAGAATACCGTTACTAGTCATAAGACAGGTTTCGTTCTCCTCTGCATTCTGAAGGAAAGGGGTTACGCTGTAAACAGCCTTAGTTTCAAACTTACTTTTCACATCTTCAAGGCATCTTGCGCATGGAGCTTTAATTGTTGTTTCAACAGAAATAACAAGCTCAACATACCCCTCACTCGAAGTTGTTCCGGAAGCTGTTTGTTTAATGAAGCCTTTAGCAACAACCGGAGTTGTAAACTCCACATCATCATCGGGCTTAACGCTTTCAGAATCAAGCTCGTATGAAAAATCAATTACTTCTTTTTCGCCGATGTAAACAGGCGTTACATCAATGGAAAAGATTTTATTTTCGCCGATGTTATCAGTCATATTTACATCCTTTAAAGTTTTTTAGATGAAAAGCGTACTCCGCATCAAACGTGTATATTATACACCCATTTTTTCCATTTGTCAAGGGGTAAAGGGAATATTTCGGGCGTTTTAGGCTAAAAATATTTACTTTTTTTTACCAAAACACCTCATTATTGAACATACGATGAACAATACAAGGTTTGATATTATGATGCTTGCACCGATTGGAGTATCAAAAAGTATTGACATGGCAAGTCCTGAAAAGAAGCAAATAACAGAAATCACAGCTGAAGAAGCAACAACAGCTTTAAAGCTTCCAAAAATCCTCATAGCTGAAAGTGCAGGAAAAATTATAAGTCCGGAAATCAGAAGCGTTCCCATTATTTTCATTCCCATAACAATAGTAAGAGCAGTGAGGACAGATATAGCGGTGTTATAGAAGGAAACATTGACACCCGATGTTTTTGCAAAGCCTTCATCAAAAGTAACTGTAAAAATTTTATTATAGAAAAGAGTGAAAACAAGAATTATTACAAGACAAAGAGGAACGCACAAATAAAGCTCACCTGAATCAACCGCCGCAATGCTTCCGAACATATAGTTACTTACGCTGATATTAGAGCCGGCAAATTTGATCAGCGTAATGCCAATTGCAAGGGATGATGTTGCAATAAGAGCAATTGCTGAATCCCCTACAACTCCGCTGTTTCCGCAAAATCTTAGAAGTACAAAAGCTGCAAGCACGACAACCGGAACAGCAATCCACAATGGCGCAACTCCAACTGCTGCCGCAATTGCCATTGCACCAAATGCGACATGAGAAAGGCCGTCACCAATCATAGAAAAACGTTTAAGAACAAGAGTGGTTCCGAGAAGAGCTGCACACAATGACACAAGAAGTCCAACGAATACTCCTCTTATAATGCCCGGTGCAAGGAGTGTTGCCTGTGAAATATATTCAATCATTAACAACACCTCCGTTTGTCAAAGATTTGTAAAGATGCGTCTGTTTGTAGTCGTCGATACTGCCAAAAAATTCCGCGCTTGTTTCCATATGAAGAATTTTATTGGCGCATCCGATTGCGCTTCCAACAAGGTGAGAAACCATTATGACAGTCATCCCCTGCTCTCTGTTAAGTCGCTTAATTGTGTTATATAGCATTCTGTTAGCCATCGGATCAAGTCCGTTTGATGGTTCATCAAGTATGAGAAGACCGCCCATTCCGCAAAGTGCCTCAGAACAATCGCAGTCTTTACTTTCCGGAATAATTGCCGAGCAAAGAGCTCTGGCAAGAAGAACTCGCTGGCGTTCGCCGCCCGAAAGCTCACGATATGATTTCTTGGCAAGACCCGGGATGCCAAGATAGCTGAGAATCTCAAAGCAGCGTCTTTTGTCATTAGTGTTATAAAATGGTGCTATTCCTTTTTTGCCGATAAATCCCGACATTACAACCTCATTTACAGTTGCGGGGAAATCCTTTTGGAAAGGAGATTGTTGAGGAAGATATCCAATACATTTTTTATATAGCTCATCGCAAATCGCAACGCTTCCCTCTTTTAATGGAACAAGTCCGAGAATTCCTTTAAGTAAAGTGCTTTTTCCAGAACCGTTTCGACCGACAATTAAAAGGCAATCTCCTCGTTCTACATCAAATGAAACGTTTTGCGCCGCTGCATGAGTACTGTTATATTGAATTGTTATATTTTTACATTCGAGAATTTTTTTACCCATTAAAGTGTACCTTTCGGATGATTTCATTGTATTGCTTTTTCTATTGCGTCAAGGTTATTTTTCATTAGAGAAAAATAATTGTCGCCATTATTTTTTTCCTCGTGAGATATATTATGGCAAGAATGAAGCGTTAGCACCTGAGTTCCTGTTTGTTCGGCGAGAGATTTGGCAATGTCGCCGTTTGACATTTCAGCTTTGAAAATGAATTTTGCGTGGTTATTTATAATTTGCGCAGAAACTTCTGCAAGTCTTGAAATCGACGGCTCAACCTCATCGCTGCATCCGGGAAAAGCCGAAATATATTCAAAATCATATTCGTCCATAAGATAACGGAAAGCAAAAGCATCTCCAAAAAACAAAAACATTCCGGTTTTATCTTGTAGCTTTGCAAGTTCCTTACAGCGTTTATCCAACTCGTTCAATTCATTTTTTAATGCATTATATGAATCCTCATTTACTATTTTTATCAATTCGCCATTCTCTGTTTCGACTTTTATTTCACAAAGCGCATTATGCACATTTTCTGATAATTTCAGCATATTTAATGGACTCGTCCATAAGTGAGGATCTGCGCCATGTTCATGTTCGTGAGCCTCTTCACTTGATTTTTCATTATCATTTTCGTCCATGAAAAGAAGTTTCACGCCAACAGAGGCATCAATTTTAACTGAATTTCCGCCTGCACCTTTTGCAATATCAAGTGCCCAGGCTTCAAGGTCATCTCCGCAATAAACAAAGCCGACGGAATTTGTGGCTTTATTTATATCTCTGATTGATGGGTCAAAATCATGACCATCAGTACCCACGGGGAGAATGCATTCAGCAAAAGCTATTTCGGGATTGATTATGTAATTAACAATCGACAAAAGCGGAACCGATGTTGTTACAATTCTTAATCTCTTGTCGCTTTGAGGTCCTCTGATGCAAGATGTACTCAACGCTACAAGGACACAAAGTATCAAAGCAAAAATCCTTTTCATTGTCCAACGTTCCTTTCTTAAAATAGATTAACGACAAGCTTTTCGGCTTATACATTGTGACAGCACTTACAATTTTCATGGTTTTTAGGAACAGGCACGATTGTTCTTTTTGAATTACAGTGCTCGCACAAGCCGTATAAAACCGTAAGTCCGGGGTCTATAACAAAGCCGTGTTCGGCATTGACGTGTTCCGCAACGCCGGCAAGAAAACCACATTCTGTGTGAATAAGTTCACCGCAATCAACGCACTTGAGATGAAAATGTTGCTTGCAGTTTTTGTCACATAATTGATAACAAGCACCGTCGCCTTCGGGAAGAAAATACTTTCTCACCAGCCCTTCCGTACACAGCTTATCAATGTATCTGTAAACAGTTGTCTTTCCAACTGATTCACCATTCAAACGCAAAAGTTCAACTATCTCATCGACATTCAAATGCCTGTCGGGGTTCTGATTAAGGCACTGCAGGATTTTTTCTCTTTGCTTGGTTTTATATCCACCTTGAGTTCTCATTCAGGCAAAACACCTCCGGATAAATATGAAAATGAAAATCAAATTCATTTTCGTGCAGTATTATAGCACAATGAACTTATTTTGTCAATACTTACATATTAAATTTTCTTAAATCATGGATGAAAAACAACATTCAGCTTACTATTGTCCAATCAGCAAGCTTCAATACAGAACATTAGGTATGTACATAAAGATGAAACAAAGATATTAATATAGAAAAAGCTCCGCATAGGCATTATGCAGAGCTTTTAACAAATATATTAGAATTTGAATTGAGGCAAATATTCTTTGTTGGCTTCGAAAAGTTCATCTGTGAGCATTTGTGCCTCTTTCATCGAAAGAACTGCAGCTGTCAGAGGATCATTTACAATTGCATGGAATATTTTTCTCTTGTCACCTTCGATACAGCCCTCAACAGCAAGTTCTTCAACTTGCGCGTTAGTGTTGATTATTGCCGCAAGCTGTCTTGGCATTTCACCAACCTTCATCGGCTTAAGGCCTGCCTTTGATGCAAGAACCGGAACTTCAACACAAGCACCGTAAGGAAGATTATCAATAAGACCAAAGTTGCGTACATTTCCATTGAATTCAAACAGTTCGCCATCTCCGAAAATTGCATTGAAAATATATGCGGCATATTCATGTCCCCTCGTGAGGTCAATGGGCGCTTCAAGCATCTTTTTCATTTCATTTGCCCTGTTTGCATCACGCTCTTCAATTGCACCAATTGAAAAATTGGTTACACCCGGATTCCAGTTTGTGCCATGTGTACAGTATTTCTCGATAAGATCGGGGCGCTTTCTGAACCAGGCGTTATATTCAGAATTGTGTCCTGAGGATTCCGTTGGATAATGGTCAAGATTTAAGAACATTTCATTTCTGACAAGTTCTTTATTATAATATTCTTCGTTTTTAAGAAGCTCTCTAATTCGGGGGTATGCATCCTCGCCGTTCCACTTAAAATCAAGGTAAAACGCCTGATGATTTATTCCTGCGCAAAGATATGTAATATCTTTCATATCAGCGCCAATCCAATTTGCAAGCATCTCAGACGTACCTTGAACGCTGTGGCATAGACCTGTTACATTGAGCTTGGTTTCTCCCTGTAAAAATCTGCAGAGCATTGCCATGGGGTTTGCATAATTAAGCACAATTGCATTCGGGCAGAGTTCCTCAATATCTCGGCAAATGTCAAGAATAACGGGTGCACTTCTCAAAAATCTGAAAATACCCCAAGGACCTCTTGTGTCGCCAACACTTGCAGTTACTCCATACTTTTGCGGAATCGTAAGATCCTTTGCCCAAACCTCTGGTTTATCGTTTCTTATTGTAATGAGAACGCCATCGGCGCCTTCGAGAGCAGCACGCCTGTCAAAACCTGCACCCACAGTCGCCTTATAGCCGCCTTGATCAATCATTTTCTGAATAACAACTCTTGCGGCTTCCATTTTCTCAGCGCCTTCAGGAATATCAACAAGCTCTATTCTTGAGTCGGAAAGAGCCGGGAATGAAAATATATCTCTTACAATAGCACGAGTGAAATTAAAGCTTCCTGCGCCGATTACAACAATCTTTTTCATAACTTGGAAAACTCCTTTGCTGAATTAAAATTTTAAAAGTCTTGCAAAAACCGTGAAAAGACTTTTCAATTCGGATTATATCACCAATGTTTATCCATTTCAAGTATATTTTGTTAAAAATAATATGCACCCCTGAATCATATATCAGAGGTACATATAAAGTGAGCTTTGAACTGCCCCAAATTGTGCGGACAGCACAAAAAAGAGTCCTAAGGTAGAAAATATTAAATTTTAAGCAACGAACTGACATCGCTTTTCAAGTGGTGTCAGTTTTGTTTTGAACTGTATACGTTCGTGGTTGTAAAAGTGG
>JAZQKV010000125.1:0-55890 GCA_045542335.1 Eubacteriales bacterium | reverse complement strand
CACATCTGACTTGCAATCCCGCCTACACACCCTTTACACCCAGTAAATCCGGATAACGCTCGCCACCTACGTATTACCGCGGCTGCTGGCACGTAGTTAGCCGTGGCTTACTTTACAGGTACCGTCACTTTCTTCGTCCCTGTCTACAGCGGTTTACAATCCGAAGACCTTCTTCCCGCACGCGGCGTCGCTGGGTCAGGCTTTCGCCCATTGCCCAATATTCCCCACTGCTGCCTCCCGTAGGAGTCTGGACCGTATCTCAGTTCCAATGTGGCCGTTCAACCTCTCAGTCCGGCTACTGATCGTCGCCTTGGTGAGCCGTTACCTCACCAACCAGCTAATCAGACGCGAGCCCATCTCTGTGCGATAAATCTTTGATGCATTTCGGATGCCCTCTTTGCACTTCATGCGGTATTAGCACCGGTTTCCCAATGTTATCCCCCACACAGAGGCAGGTTGCTCACGCGTTACTCACCCGTCCGCCACTAACTTTCATCAGGAGCAAGCTCCCGAATCAGTCCGTTCGACTTGAATGTGTTATGCACGCCGCCAGCGTTTATCCTGAGCCAGGATCAAACTCTCTAAAAAAATATTTAAGTCACTCGCTCTGAGTAACTTTATTCCTTAGATGTTTGAGCTGCTCGAACTTAATGTTCTGGCTTTCCCATGTTCCTCTCGAAACACGGAAACTCTTTTCACTTTCGTGTTTTAGGAATTGTACGAGTATTTCTTTTCTTTCTCGTCTTTCGTTGTTCAATTTTCAAGGTACATTCGCTCTCCTTTTTCTTGAGAGCCTGTCTATTATATCACAGCGGTTTCGTTTTGTCAAGCTCTTTTTTTGAAGTTTACAATTTGTTTACTTCTTCGGGCTCTCCTTTTTTCTTCCGCTGCTCTCGACAGCTTTGTTAGTATACCACATTCTTCCTCTTTTGTCAACACTTTTTTCCTCTTTTTTCTTAGGTTCTACTTTTTGCACAAGTTTTTCTGCATTTTCACCAACTTGTTGTCAGCATTTGTCACAAATGCATGGAAATTATTCATGTACGATGTTTTGGATGCGCAATTCTCGCCTTATTTTTTAGCTTATTTAGTTGTGTTTCACTTTTGCTTACATATATAAACAAGGGATCCGCACTGCGAACCCCTCTCGAAAACCTATTCTTTGTTACTTCTGACGATTTTCTCGCCATCAAACACAATCACACCATAACCCCTGCCGACTCCGTGGGATTTATCTGCATCTAACCACTCAATGTAACGTCGTTGTAAAGATGTTTCTCTCGGCAACGCAGATGTGTTCCCGTCAAAATCCTTATAAAACACTCTCCATGCGTCTCTGAAACGATTTTCTTCACTTGCTTCTTCAAAGGAAACTGATTCAAAATCGTCCATAAACGAAAGCAGGTTTGAACCCTCAGCAAACACTTCACGATTGCCGGGATACAGAAGCCATGAACCGCAGGCAAGCACAACATACTTTTCGTCGGGCTTTTTAAAAAATTCGTATGCTTTTTTATAAGAAGCCATTCTCATTTCCGCAGTCATGGGCCCGGACGACGGTATGTGGAAATCGCAAACCCGGTCGCCTTTATGCAAGGTAAAACTGCCGAATTTCATATCTTCTCCCTTGAAAATCCCATTGGTGTACTGAAATCTTCCAAGTGCAAAGGTTCTCATTGTGAAAATCCTGTGATACCAGGAGAAGGTATGGCTGCCCCACACGTCATGGAGTTTTTTGGTTTCCTCAAGCTTATAGGTGAGGTCCTTCATGATTTCAAGATAAAGAGAATCGTCAAGTCCCTTTTGTCTGTAATCGCCCTCAAGGAGCTTTGCGCACATTATGAAAAACAGCATACCCATGCTCATGACGTTTACGCCGCTTTTGTCCGCAAGCTCCGCCACGCCCTTTTCGGCGACGTCCCATATCTCCGTTTTATCTATGCTTTTATCTTCAAAATCCCTGTGCCACATGAAGACGTCACGCCAATATTCAAGTTTTTTCACGGTCTCATCGTCAAGGCTGTTGTAAAGCTCTGCGAAAAAGCTTGTTGCATCGGCGGGAAATCCTATTTTTGCAGTAAAATCACGAATGTACTTTTCCATTTCCCGATCCTTTATTTATTGCATCAAAGGCTCATGAGCCACTTATAATTCTCCGTGATGTCTCCAAGCACTCTGTGATAGCCGTCCTCACGGTGAGCGCAGGGTACGGTCTTTGAATCCAGAGGCTCAAGCATCTTGCTTGACGGCTCATACATAAAGATTCCGTTATAGTCAAGCTGTTCGAGCTTGTCGAGAATCATTTTCCAGTCGTTAATGCCCACTCCGCAGCCGGGCAGTACATGACGTTCATCGATAAAATCGTAGTCGGAAACGTGGAGTGTACCTATTCTGCCCTTCATGCCGTTGTCAAGAAAATCCTGGAGAAAATCCTCGTTTGTCTGCATGAGAAGATGGTTTGTGTCAAAGCAAAGCTGAAGTTCGGGAAAGGTGTTGAGGTATGTGAGAGCCTCAAAGGAGCAGTTGAGAAGGCAGGTACGGGGAAGGTCCTCTATGCAGAGGATTGTGCCGCATTTTTTGCAGGTTTCAATAAGCTCGCCCGTACCCTCAAGGCTAAGTTCAAGCTCCCTTGCCCTGTTTTCCTCTGCGATAGGCTCGGAGGAAGGATGGAGAACTATGGTCTTTGCTCCGTCCTCGGCGGCTACTTCGATATACCTTTTCATTTCGTCGATGACTCTGCGTCTTCGTTCAGGATTGCGGTCGGAAACCGTATAATCGCCGTTAAAGGGAAGGTGGAAGGAATAGAGCGTCACGCCGTATTCGTCGGCATACTTTTTATATTCCTTGTGCTTTGCGATATAGTCAAGCTTCTTTAAGTATTGGATGCCGTAGGACACCTCTGCCTTTCTGATACCCGCATCGGAAAAAGCCTTGAATGCCTCGGGGCTGCACTCCCCTGCCGCACTGGTTGAAGAGCCGATTTCCCAATTCTTTCTGTTTGTCATGATAAACACCTCTTTATAAAATTAAAAATCTTAAATAAATTTCTGAAGCCTATTTACAGTTTTCTTCCATTTTAATTATATTATATATTATAGCATAACCTTACACAGATAAAAAGTCTCGGGCGATATGCTCGCTTTCGCTCGTGCGATATATTTTCTCTTTGTTCAATGCGATATAGCTCCGCTTCACTCCGTTGCAATATGATATAGATTCCTTATCTCGTCACTGAGGAACATATCACATTCGGAAGCAATATATCGACCAAAGGTATATCGCAAATTCCGCCAGGAATATATATCGCTGTTTTCATCTTTGATGAAATCATTCTACCACATCACCTTTCCTTTTTCAAGAGGTAAAATGAAGTTTTTCAAATCAAACGAAAAAATATCACAGAATTTTCACACAGGAATCACGACAAAAACAACGTTAAGGTTTATAATAAACTTGCAGGCTGATAATAGTCGGTATAATTTTTGAAAAAACATAAAAAATACATCTTGTGAAATCAAGGATAAGGAGGTATTACATTATGTACTTCAATGAAAATTATGAAAATCAAAATGAAAACAAGAATCCCGGCGGCGAACAAATCGAAAACCAAAACAGTAATACCGATTTTTCTGCCGAAAGTGCTAACCAAAAAAACGACTCTTATGAGAGCTCTCCGGCTTTTGAAAATGAGATTCCCTCTCAGGCGGCATACGAAGCTCCGTCGGAAAAGCCCCGTGAAAATTTTCATGACGACGACCCACGTTTTTATTCTCCCATGGAGTTAAAGAAAAACTCTTCCGAGAATCCGTCCTCGCAGAGTCAGCAAGCTCCCCACAATTACTATGGCGGTCATATCAATGCACCGCAGGTAAACACCCAAAATCAATCCGCAGGAGCAGAAAACGACCATGAACGCACCACCTCCGGTATAAGCTACAACAGAACTCCCGGCGGCAATTATTCATGGGGTTACAACACTCCTTCACAAAATTTCCGCCAGCCGCAACGCAAAAAATCCGGCAACGGTCTTGCAGTTTTCACTGCCATTATCTGTGTTGCATTTCTGATAACCGCCACTGCTCTCACAATAACTCTCATTTCCGGAAAAACGCACGATGTTATAAATGGTGACGACTCTGTTATCGTCGGAAACGAGCAAAATTCAGATAACAATGCTTCATCAGACAGCAATGCAAACATCGGTATTCTGCCGGGAACAGGCAACAATGCAAACGGTGACTCCCGTCCCGTTATCCAACAGGGTGATGCAACTCCCGAAGGTCAGCTTTCAATTGCGCAGATTGCAGACAAATGCAAGCCGTCCTCAGTTGGAATTGAGGTAATTGTGAATAATGGCTTCTTCACCACAAGCGGTGTTGGCTCCGGATTTATCATTTCCGAAGACGGATATATTGCAACAAACAACCATGTTATTGAAAATGCGGCATCCATAAAAGTGCTGCTTGACGACAAGCGTGAATTTGATGCCGAGCTTATCGGCAGAGATGCTGTGACAGACCTTGCGGTTATAAAAATTGATGCGCAAAATCTTCCCGTTGCAGAGCTTGGAAATTCCGACAACGTGAAAGTCGGAGATCTTGCCATTGCAATAGGAACACCTGCAGGAATTGAATTTGCAGGCACCGTCACCGACGGAATTATTTCCGCAATAAACCGTGACGTTGAAATCACCAACAATTATGGTCAGGTTGTCAAGACCATGACACTCATTCAGACAAATGCGACCATCAATCCCGGAAATTCCGGCGGTCCTCTCATCAATGCAAAAGGTCAGGTTATTGGTATAAACACTCTCAAACTGACATCTCAATATGAGGGTATTGGTTTTTCAATTCCGATAAACAGCGCAGTGAGCATATTCAATCAGCTCATTGAGCATGGCGAGGTTACCGAGCGTGACGGAAGCTTTGTTACCGGACAGGGTTCAATCGGAATCACGGATTATGCTGAAATAACCCCCCGTGAAGCGCAGTATTATGACATTCCCCAGGGGCTTCTTGTTATTCAGATTAACAAGAACAGCTCTGCCGCCGCCGCAGGATTGAGCCGGGGCGACATCATAGTTGCATTTGAGGGCACTCCCGTGAAAACCGCCGCAGAAATCAACAAGCTCAAAGCTGACTACAAGGCAGGCGACGAAGTGACAATCACAGTTCACAGGGACAGAGTTGGTGAATTTGACATCACCTTCAAGCTTGACATGATGGAAGCGTAACTGCAGAAAAAAGGTATAATTAAAAATTCAAGCGTGGCTTTGGACATTAAAATCTGAAGTCACGCTTTTTTATTTTCCTTTAAATACTTCCGTTTTTTGCAAAAATGTGCACAATTATTTTTCCGTTCATTTAAAACAATATTGAACAAGACAAGTCGGCAAGGTTCAATTACTGTCCTTGCCGACTTATTTTTAATCAAAATGTATTATATCAAGAATATCAGCCATTATAACCAATGCCCTTATTAAGGCCGTTGAGTGCCATAACATTGACTGCGACATTCACGATGCCACCGATAATTGCAAAAGCATTTTCAATTATGCCAAGAAGTCCGCCTGTGAAATTCAACGTTATACCAACAAAGTTTACGATTATGCCTATAACCGAGCCTATAACTCCGATTGCACCGGAAACCGCCCCTATGATTACAAGCACCGCAAGTATCTTCGCCACTATTCCCGACCATGCGCCGGAATAATAGGTCACAAGCATTACAAATGCCGCAGTTATCACAAGAGTGATTGCCCATTCAACTGCCGTTCCTAGAATTGCAAGAACAATTCCTAAAATACTCGGCACAACAAAAATACACGTCAACACAGATATTATAAGCGACGGAATTCCAAACACAACCTTTGTCCAGAAATCCATTCCGAAAGCGGTTTTTATTTCCTGTTCGCCGCTTCGCATATCTATATAAGGTTGTTTGATTCTGAAAACTGAAAAAGCATTTCCCGAATTGGTTACAAATTCTTTAACCGAGGCAGGAATAAGTCCTATATTGCCAAGGCTCTGCAAAACCTCTCTTATTGCTGTCTGAAACTGATGCATATTGTCATCCGCCTTTCTTAAAATTATATTTGTCTGCTCTATCGCTTATCAATACGTTATTTCAACTTTGACCTCGCCCTTAACTTCGCCGCACATAACTTTATATACAACTCCGTCGAACTTTACTTCAACGTCCTTGCCGTCAAGCTTTGCGCCGGTGGGCTTTGTTTGGGAATAGAACGAGAAATTGCCGCCCTCAAGGAGGGTTGCGGAATTCTTTGTGACATCCTTTGCAGTGAGGGTGGAAATAAACTTTCCGTCAAGTCCTGCAAATGCAAAGCCGTCCTTTACAGGTATAAACTTATAAAGTCTGAACTCGTCACGGTGAAGAAGAGAAACATCAAGCTTTTCATCCTTGCCGAGCAGCCATGTTCTTCCGGTGAACTGTTCAAGGACAAGGTATTTATCAGCTTTATCGGCATCAGCGATATTCACATCGGAAATTCCGACGCTTCCGTTTACAGATTTATTATCTTTATTGAGGTCAAATGCGGCAATATAGTAAGCATCGCCTGTCTTTGACCAAACCTTAAAGGGGGTTTCGGCAGTTTCGGGATTTGTGAAAACGCAATCAAAAGTGGGAACTGCCGGAGCATCCGTTCTAAGAATTCTTCCGTTATAGAGGCAAAGTGGCACAAACACCTCACGGCGGCTTCTTCCTGCTGTGTCACTCACATATATAGGTCCTCCGGAAATTGCTCTGAGAACAGAATTCTTGGTTGCCTGTCCGTCATCTGTCCACCACATATCCCAGTCACACCACATAAGCTGACCCTGGGTCAGGCAGTTATATGCGCATTGTGTAATATGATTTGTAAACCAATCCCTGTTTTCGGGGATAAAGTCATTTGAACAACGTGCAACAGCAGTACGGGGTCTGTTCCACAAGTTTTCCGCAGACATACACATACAGTTGATAAGTCTGCCGTCAAATTTTTCAAACACGGATTTTTCAAGCGTTTTATGCATATTTGAAGCAAACTCGCCAACAGGTGATGCACCTCTGTACCAGGTATCATAGCAACTCTGATTGTCAATTTTCAGAAAATGAGCTCCTGCTTCCTTGATAACCTTGTGGAAAGAATCGTAAAACTCCTCCATCTGCTCTTGTGTTGTGCCGGGAACATAGTATCCGTTTCTCTGAATAAAGACATCGGGATGCTCCTTCATAACCTCACCGTCAGGGTTAGCACCTTTCCAATATGCAGTGGCAGGGTGCCACACGCCTACCTCCATGCCGTACTTTTTGATTTCATCAATACAATGCTTAAGACCATTCGGGAATCTCACGGGGGAGGCATTATAAGAATAGAGGCGACCGGTGTGGATAAGCTTCATCATTTCCACTCTTGTGGACCAGTCCTTGCCGTCAAATTCCTTTATGTCGGCATACATATCGTCGATGATAGTCCATTTTACGGGTATATCCTTTTGTTTGAACTCCTCACATTTTGCAAGGATTCTATCCTCGCTGACCTTTACATAAAAGGCGTCACAGGTACACCATCCAAGATACTCAAAAATCTCGGGATAAGGTCTGTCCTCACGCATTTTTATCTTATCACCAAGCATTTTAACGGCAAAGCCATAGGCTCTGTGAAGAAGCTCATAAGGGTTTGTACCTGTTCCTCTTACAAACGCAAGGGTATTACACTCGGTGAGTCCCTCAAATGCGCTGTAAACTCTTGCTCTGAGGCCCCATTTATCGCCAAGGAATGTACACTTATATTTATCTCCGGTTGTTGCAAGAAGAATTTCATAAGTGCCGTCGTTTTTCTCAATGAGAATTGTCTGTGTTTCGGCAGGAACATCCTTGAAATCTTTTCCAAAGAAGGGTCTGCACCAGAAAAGAGAATATCTGTAATCGGCAAGGTATCTCTTAACACCATAAAGGTCACCGACAGTAATCTCCGCTGCGCAGTCGGGGGAGAATGTTTTTCCGTTTTCGGTCTTTGCTTCAACAAAAACCGCCGTCATATTTTCAAAATCGGGATGAGTTTTCTGAACAATGTTATCGTTTGTTCCATCGGTCATTACTTTTGTTCTGAGATACATTTCGTCACCATCCTTATAAAATCGGACGGCGGTTTTCTCCGCCGCCCGAAATCGATATTTTCAAATCAATAGATAATCTCTACCTTGACTTCTCCCTTGACTTCGCCACACATAACCTTGTATGCAACTCCGTCGAACTTCACTTCAACTTCCTTGCCATCAAGCTTTGCGCCGGTGGGCTTTGTTTCGGAATAGAATGAGAAATCGCCGCCCTCAAGGAGAGTTGCAGAATTCTTTGTGACATCCTTTGCGGTAAGTGTGGAAATAAACTTTCCGTCAAGACCTGCAAAGGCAAAGCCGTCCTTTATGGGGATGAGCTTGTAAAGTCTGAATTCATCCTGGTGGAGAAGAGAAACTTCAAGCTTTTCATCCTTACCGAGCAACCATGTTCTTCCGGTGAACTGTTCAAGAACAAGATATTTATCTGCTTTATCGGCATCGGCAATATTCACATCGGAAATGGAAATACTTCCACTTACAGGCTTATTATCCTTATTGAGGTCAAATGCGGCAATATAGTAAGCATCGCCTGTCTTTGACCAAACCTTAAAGGGAGTTTCGGCAGTTTCGGGATTTGCAAAAATGCAATCGAATGTTGGAACTGCAGGAATGTCAGTTCTCAAGATTCTGCCATTATAGAGGCAAAGGGGAATAAGAACCTCTCTGCGGCTTCTTTCGGCGGTGTCGCTGACATAGATAGGACCGCCGGAAATTGCTCTGAGGACAGAGTTCTTGATTGCCTGTCCATCGTCGGACCACCACATATCCCAGTCACACCACATAAGCTGACCCTGTGTCAGGCAGTTATAAACGCACTGTGTGATATGATTTGTAAACCATGCTCTGTTTTCGGGGCAGAAGTCGTTGGAGCAACGTGCGATGGCGGTGTTGGGTCTGTTCCACATATTTTCGCCGGACATACACATACAGTTGATGAGTGCGCCGCCAAAGTGGTCATAAACAGACTTTTCAACAGCTTTATGCATATTGGCTGCAACTTCTCCCACGGGAGCTGCGCCCTTATACCACTGGTCAATACAGCTCTGATTGTCAACCTTTACAAAGGAAGCTCCGCAGTCCTCGAAGAACTGATGGAATGCATCAAAGAACTCATGGAACTGTTCATATTTTGTACCGGGAACTTTGAAACCGTTTCTTTCGATAAATGCATCGGGATGTTCCTTATAGATAGGGCCGTCGGGATTAACGCCTTTCCAATAGCCTGTTGTGGGGTGCCACATACCAACTTCCATATCGTATTTCTTCATTTCTTCGATACAGTGCTTAAGTCCCTTGGGGAATCTTGCAGGTGCGCCCTCAAAGGAATTGAGTCTGCCGGAGTGCATAAGCTGGAACATTTCCTGTCTTGAAGAATAATCTCTGCCTTCAAATTCCTTTACGTCTGCCCACATATCGTCAAGAATGGACCATCTTACGGGGATATCCTTTTCTCTGAATTCCTCGCACTTTCTGAGAAGGTTTTCTTCGCTAACCTTGATATTGAAAGCGTCCCATGAACACCAGCCGAGGTATTCAAAGATTTCGGGATAAGGTCTGTCCTCACGCATTTTTATCTTGTCACCGAGCATTTTAACTGCAAAGCCGAATGCTCTGTGAAGAAGCTCATAGGGATTTTTGCCTGTTCCTCTTACAAATGCAAGGGTGTTACACTCTGTAAGTCCCGCATACCAGCTATAAATTCTTGCTCTGAGTCCCCACTTATCACCGAGGAATGTACACTTATATTTATCACCGCTTGTTGCAAGGATTATTTCATATGTGCCGTCATTTTTTTCGATGAGGAGTGTCTGTGTTTCCGCAGGAACATCCTTAAATTCTCTGCCACCGAAAAATGGTCTGCACCAGAAGGGAGAATATCTGTAATCGGCAAGGTATCTGTTGACACCGCCAAGGTCTCCGATTGTAAGCTCAACTGCGCAATCAGGGGAAAGAGTTTTTCCTTCTTCAGCCTTTGCCTCAACAAAGACAGCTGTCATGTTTTCAAAATCGGGATGAGTTTTTTCGATGGTACAAATACCTGTACCGTCTTCAATAATTTTAGCTGTGAGATTCATCTCTCGTCACCGTCCTTATCCATTTGTTACTATCCTCATTATATATAATGAGTAGCCTCAAGACCATTATACACACAATCCTCAAAAAAAGCAAGACCTTTTTGGAAAAAAAGCTGCTTTTTTCCAAAAAAGTTTAAAACGTATTATCTCACAGCAAAAACTTTGCACAACGCAGCGCATATTTAAATCCGAAACGGCAAAAATATCAAACGGAGGTGAGAAAATTTGCTCCATGTTCTTTTGCGTACATTTATAATGTATGCGCTTGTTGTGATAGCCATGCGCCTCATGGGTAAGCGGCAGATAGGTCAGCTTGAACTGTCTGAGCTTGTGACAATAACCATGCTTTCCGAGCTTGCCACCGCATCCGTTGCCGATGAACAGATTCCATTTTTACATTGTGCCGCCGCCATTGTTCTAATTGTTATTCTCGAAATAGGAATATCGTATCTCACTATAAAGAGTCGCTTTGCGAGCAGACTTTTTGACGGCACGCCTTCCGCTGTTATTTTTAAGGGCAAGCTTTCACAAAAAGAACTTGCAAAGGCTCGTATCACTCTGGGGGAGCTTGTTGCCTCAATGAGAAGTCAGGGAATTTTCAGAATTTCGGATGTCAATTACGCTTTCCTTGAATCAAACGGAGGGATAAGCTTTGTACCAAAAAAATGTGCTCAACAGCCATCTGTTGCCGAGCTTGGTTTAAAGGCAACGGAGGATGGTGTTGAGCACGTTATCATAATGGACGGCGAAATAAGCTCCAATGCCCTTCAAGCAATCGGGAAGAACATGGGGTGGCTTGACACGGTTATAAAAAAAGAGGGCTATAAAAAGTCCTCCGAAATTTTTTTCATGGGTTGCGACGACAATGGAAATATTGAAATAATCGCCAAGGAAAGATAAATGGGAAAGTTTTTCCCTATTTACAGAAAAAGTTTTCCCTATAAACAGGCAAAGTTTTTGCCTATTTATAGGCAAAAAGGACGTTCCCGACAGGAAACATCCTCCATAGTGCCATTTGTGATGACTTACGCCATAGCGTTGAGCTTAAGTGTAAACTGGCTCTTTTTTCTTGCGGCAGCGTTAACGTGAAGAATGTTCTTCACAACAGCCTTATCGAGCTTCTTTACAGCTTCCTTGTAAGCAGCAGTTGCCGCAGCCTTATCACCGTCGTTAACAGCCTTCTCAAAGTTCTTCATGCAAGTTTTGAGAGATGTCTTGAACATACGGTTGTTAAGAGTCTTAGCCTTTGCGACAAGCACACGCTTCTTAGCAGACTTAATGTTAGGCAAAGTGTTCACCTCCTATAAAGTATAAGCAACGGTTAAAATCCGTATAACAGACAGTCACCGCCAATGTGATCCAGTCCCCCCGATTTCTCGATAAAGATACCACACCACAATGTTACTCATGTATTATAACACACTTTTTCCGATAAATCAATAGTTTTTTTCAATATTTTATTTTTTTTTGGAGATTGTACAAAAAATGAACGATTTTACCCCAACTTTTATGCCAAAAACCGACCTTGCAAGCGAAATTCATGAATATTTGAGCAAAAAATCGCCTCCCGATATTGACGGAATTGTTCACGAGAGAAAAAAAGTTGACATTCTCGACGTGCAAACTGTGATGGTTCAGAACATGGCCGGAGCAAAAAAGACAGGAAAACCAATTGGGCGTTACACAACTGTAAATGTCGGAAAACTCACGGGAGTGGCACATGAAGAATTCAAAAGCAAATGCGTTGCTTTGTCAAAAATTCTTTCCGAATACATTCCCGAAAGCGGCTCTTGTCTTTTTGCGGGAATCGGCAATCGCAGAATAACTGCTGATGCTTCGGGACCGGAATGTGCCGACAGAATTGTTGTCACCCGACACTTGAAAAACTCTGCCGGAGGTTTATTCAAGCAAATGGGTCTCCGTGAAACAATGTGTATAACAACGGATGTACTCGGAAATACAGGGCTTGAAGCAGCAGAAATTCTATCGGGAATAGTTGAGGATGCGAAACCATCATTTATTATTGTGGCAGATGCACTTGCAACATCATCGCTCAGCCGTCTTGCAACAACTGTTCAGATTTGCGACACGGGTCTTTCTCCCGGCTCAGGTGTGAACAATCGTCGGCTTTCAATAACCTCCGAAACCATGGGGGTTCCGGTTTTTGCCATTGGTATCCCGACAGTTGCAGACATTGTTTCTGTTGTCACAGAGGCATATCTTGGTTCGGGCATTGATGCTTCAGGGGAAAGTGACAAGAACATCGCAAAGCTTCATGAGGCTTTTGGCGGAGCAATTTCAGCTTCTCCGTCGGCAAGGTTTATTACTCCAAAGGATTCGGATGCAATCATCCGTGCATCAGCAAAGCTCATGGCTTATGCGATAAACCTCACATTGCATCGGGATTTAAGCTATGAGGATATGTGCGAGCTTATCAGCAATTAAACAAGTCTTTACACTTAAAAATCACTGCTCACTCAAATTTTAAGGCTCTGCACAAAAAGCAGAGCCTTGATTTTTTAATTATAAGTTTTATCAAATCCCGTGATAACCATTACGGTATCAACGCTATTCATGTTTGCCGCAGGCTTTACACAAATTTCAAGGGTATAAGTCAGGGCATCCGGTGTGATGGATTCGACCTCACCTATGAGAAGATCCTTTGGATACACGTCGCCATAGCCGGAGGTGTAAACCAAATCGCCGATTTTGACGTCAGACGTTGCGGGAACGCCTGTGATTCTCGCTCTGCCGGTGGCGGCAAATTCATAGCTGCCGTTAAGCATTGCCGTAACTCCGGTACGTTTGAAATACACGCCTGCCGATATGTTTGAATTTATAACCGTGATCCCCTTGGAATAAGTTGCTCCGGCTTCGGTGATAACGCCGAGAACACTGTCGGGGGTTATTACCGCCATATTTTTGTCAATTCCGTGGAAAGTGCCTCTATCAAGAGTAAATGTTGACATGAAGTTTCCTTCGCTTCGGGCAACAATTTCGGCGTTAATAAGATGAATATCAATTCGTTCACGCTTTAAATCCATGAAATCATAAAGCTTTTCGTTTTCCGTTAAAACCTGCTTTGCTTCTTCATTTTCAATGGAAAGTCTGCGGTTTTCTTCCCTCAGCTTGCGGTTTTCTTGTTTAAGCGCCTTTATGCTTCCGAAATACTCACCGATTTCCCTTGAATAATCAACAAAGTTATCAAATGCCGAGGTTATGGGTACAGTTATAAGTCCCACAACATTTTGCAATGCTCCCGACACACCTGATGCATGACAGTAGACAGACACAAACGACAGCACCACCGAGCACACAATGCAAACAATATAAAATTTTGAACTTCTTCTCAGTATCATTGTCCCGTATCCTTTCAAAATTCCGTCATACAGGTTAAACGTGGCTTTTCCTCACGTCCTGTTATCACATTACTTTGTCTTAAACAGTCTTTGCAAAAGGCATCAGCTTTCAATGGTTATAACTCCATCTGCAAACGCCTGATTCTTTGAGCCGGACTCGGTTGAGATGACAAAATCATCGTCTGCACTTTGCTGTGTTGCGCTTGTGTTTCTTTCAAGTATTGCCTTTTCAATCTGAACCTCGCTGTCGTCAACAGTAACTATGCCGTCAGCAAAAGCTATTCCCTCTGTTTTTTGGGGAGTGGTTTCCTTGGTAACAGGCTCGGCGCTTTGCACTTCGTGTGTCACGGTGGAAAGCTTTGTTTCAACACCAAAATCATCTTCGATAACAACTATGTTATTTTCGCTGACTGCCATTTCAGATGAATTTTCGGTTGGCTTATAGGCATTGACAGGCTGAGCTTTGTCCTCGTGAATTTCCTGTGTGGTTTCCTTTTGTCCGACACCGGCTTCAACATTTATTCCTTCAACTGTCACAATATTGGTTTCCGATTGTGCCTGCTCAGCGACACTTCCCTGCTCTGCGGTATATGCAACGTTGTTTTCTTTTTTGTCATTCTCTGCCTTATCGGCATTTTGTTTTTCTTCTTTTACATCATTTGCCTTGTTTGCCTCTTCGGAAACCTGATTGTCCAAATCGAACGCAAGTTCTTTATTTGCATTTTCCGATACATCCGACTTCTTTGAGTTTTTCCCTTTGGGCTGCTTATCAGGCTCAGCGGCAACAGTTTCAAATTTGGGAGGATTTACAAATTCCACCTGATCACGGGTAAACTCAACGGGCAATTCGTCGTTTTTATCGTCAAGAAGAACTGTGAGTATTCCCTTTATTGCGTTGCTTTCCATGACCTTACCCTTGCCCTGAGGTGTAATAACCTCATCGCCTGCCTTGGGGGTCATTTCATATTCCTTACGATAGGATTCATCCTCAAATTTCAGGCAGCACATAAATCTGCCGCAAGTTCCCGAAATTTTCGAGGAATTGAGGAAAAGGTTCTGATCCTTTGCCATTTTTATTGATACCTGCGAAAACTCCGAAAGAAAGCTGTTACAGCAAATGGGTCTGCCGCAAATGCCAAGTCCGCCAATAAGTTTTGCCTCATCACGGACTCCAATCTGACGAAGCTCAATTCTTGTTTTATAGCCTGCGGCAAGCTCCTTGATAAGCTCACGGAAATCTACTCTGCCATCGGCGGTAAAATAAAAGATAATTTTGCTTGCGTCAAAAGTGTATTCTACATAAACAAGAGCCATTTCAAGTCCAAGCTTTTCAACCTGGTATCTGAAGAAATGCTCGGACATCTTTTCAAAGACTCTGTGAAGATTATAGGTTTCGGTGTCCTGTGCAGTCGCTTTTCTCACAACAGTTTTAAGCGGAGAAACTATCCTTGAATTTTTAACAAAGGTATTGCCGATTGCAACAAAGCCATATTCAACGCCTCTTGCTGTTTCAACGATAACATTTTCTCCGGCTTCAACCTTAACATTTCCCGGTGCAAAATAATATATCTTTCCGGAATTTCTGAAGCGAACTCCCACAATTTCCGTTTTTTCCTCGGTATCCGTTACAGATACAGGCTTTACTGGTCCACGGCGTTTCTCCATATCCTCCATTATCTGTTCAGCAAGAGGACGGTTTTTGTCAACATAAACAGGCTCATTTTCAGGAGCTTTTTCTGTTGATGCGGCTTTATTTGAGTTTTTATCTCCGAAAAGTCCGACAGAACCCGAACCAAACACGGAGGATTCACGTCTTGACAAGCCCATTGAAAGGGGTGATGCGGACATTATTCCCGATTCGATTCTGCCAACATCTCCCGAAAATTCCTCTCCGGATTGCTTTGCAATGTTCTTTACACTATTTTCTTTTACTGTATGGGAACCGGAGGAAGCTTCACGTCTGTCCTTGATCCTGCGTCTTTCTTTTCCGGCAGGCATTTCACGAGAAGGTGAAGAATCGCTATCCTGCGATGTCTGTTGTGACGAAACAGCCACTTCAACTGCTGCGGCACGGATATTTTCTGTCTTTGCTCCCTTGTTTCTGCGTGACTGATTGTCACGGCGCGATTTATCTCTGTTTTTCCCGCTGTTCTTTTCATGAGTCAAAACAGGTTCAGATGCCTGTTCAGCTATTTTTTCACCCTGTTTTTCAAGCTGGCGTACTTCGGAATTTTCGTGTCTTTGAGAATTTTTCGCAAACCGTCTGTCATTCTTTCCTCTGCGGTTTCTGTGTTCAGATGAGGTGGGCTCGCTGTTTATATGTGTATTCTTTTCAACGTTGCGAGTGCTTACTCCCTTTACAGAGGTTTCGTTTGTTGTCTGCACGGAAGAATTATCATGTCTTCCGCCTCTTTTTTCAAAACCTTTTCTGCTCTGGTGCACATTTGAGCTCTGATTGTCTGTTCGCTCGTTTTTATTAGTGTTTCTGGTATTCTTTTCGGGAGCATTTGTGTTTACTGCTCCGACTTTTTTATCGTTATTGTGCTTATTCTTTTGCTTGTTATCCTTTGAGTTGGCATTTGTGCCGTCTGCATTTGAAGCGGTTTTGTTTTCCGCCTCGTTTTTCTTGCCTCCGCCCAGGAGCGATTTTACAGGATTATTCTTTTTCAAAGAGGGCATGGATATAAGAAATCCTTTGCCTGACACTATTTTATCATCGCCGGGCTTGGCATAATTTTTATCGTCATTATTTCTGTTTGCCATACTGTTTATTTTTTTGCCTTTCTGAAATTAAATCAAAATCAATGTGATGCAATGTGTATCACTATTCTTGTTTCATAAATGTATTGTTTAACCGTCGTTTGAACATAATACCGTTTATGATAAATCTATTATTTATTGTTCTATATTTGTGCCGCAATAAGAGAGAGAACAGAAGTGGGATTAGCATTCTCGCCAAGTCTTTCCGCTGCGGATGTGAAAAGAGAATAAAGCTCTGATGCGCTTTTCATTGTGAAAGGGCAAGAGGAAATCTCATTTGCATCCAAAAGGGCATATTCATAAGTTTCCGAACGTGAGGACCCTGCTCCACACAGCATTATATCCCTTGCACCCATGGCAAGGACATTAAACAAGAGTTTGTATTCATCTCCCGAGGCGCTCTTTTTATTAAGGCACACCGAATCGAGAATACCGTTTTTAAAAAAGCTTTGAGCATTTGAAAATGCATTTTCAAGCCATTTTTGTTCAAGCTTTTCAGGTTCAAGACCATCGCAAGCTATGTAAAGTCTTGCAGTTTTTCTTATGATATTCTCATCTGCATCGGGGAAAAGTGAACGGATATAATTCTCGGAATCATCTGCCGCAAGCTTACCTGCGGAAAAAATTGCGGCTCTTGACCTTACAGTTTGCAAAAGCATCTTCGCCGACGGGCACAAAAATACAAAGTAAACCCCTGCCGGTGGTTCTTCAAGCAATTTTAGCAATGCATTTTGCGATTGTTCGTTAAGCCTGTGAGCGTTTTCAAACACAAATATCTTATTCTCTGCTTCATAGGGCATTATATAAGCTTCAGTTTTGATTTTACGCACATCATCTACTGAAACTGTGCCCTTTGTGTTTCTATTGTTATTCTTTGCAAATTCCTCTGCAAAAACGGCATCGGGATGTTCCCCTGCCCCGGCTCTTTTGCAGGCATTACACCCTTTACAAGGTTTTTTTGCATCAGATTTATCTGTGCACACAAAAGCCATGCAAAGCTCTGACGCAACTTGTTTGCGCACAAATGCTTCTCCACCCTCTATTATAAGAGTGTGCGGTAAAGAGCCATTATTTGCAAGTGAAATAAGTCTATTTCTTAGATCGATTCCGGAAATTTCTGTTTGCATTACACTATCCGTCTTCTTTTATTAAACGTGTTCAAATCTTTCGATGTTAAGAACAAAAATTGTTCCGCCGCCGACAAGAACCTCTGTAATCGGAGCTGCTGCGCCAACGCCTGTGAAGGAATGTTGCTGAACTCCTGCAACAGAAGGCTGCATTCTCTTTTTGCTGAATCTTGAAATGATGTCGATAACAGCATCAACCTTTTCATCATCAACACCGGTTATGAATGTTGTATTTCCGGACATGAGAAAGCCGCCTGTGGAGGCGATTTTTGTGGTGTTAAACCCTGCCTTGGTAAGCTGAGTTGTAACAATTGGAGCATCGTCATTATTGACAATTGCGAGTATAAGTTTCATAATACTCTTTTCCTTTCTTGTGAATTTATTTATTCATGCGTTTTTCTCACATTGCGGTGCGACGTATAGCCGTCAGCTCCCGATCTTTCTTGTAAAAACGCAATATTTAAACATATCAATAAGTATCCGGATTGCAATTCATCTTAAAATGAAAAATATCAATAAAAATGTTTCACGTGAAACATTATTTTCAAAATTGCAAAATACAATCGGATGTTTTCATGTGGACAAACTTATTCCGTTTATCATTATATCATATAATTGTGAATTTGTCAACAGGAATTGTCAGGTGTTTTTATCATAAAACTAACTTTTTATTTCACCAGAATGTATTCCTCAGGGTCAATTGCAACTCCGTCTTTGAGAACTTCAAAGTGCAGGTGATAGCCTGTTGTCATTCCTGTAAGTCCGACCTCCCCAAGCTTTTGCCCCATAAGCACTTCGTCACCTGTTGAAACACACGCTTTTCTCATATGTGCATAAAGAGTGCTGTAACCGTCTGTATGCTCAACTATAACGTGTATTCCGTAGCCATTGCCATTTTCTCCTGCATACAGAACCTTCCCCTCAGCGGCACAGATGATTTCTGTTCCGTCAGGTGCAGCAATGTCGCAACCTTTGTGCAAACTTGTTTCGCCAAACAGTGTCCTTGTCCCATATCCTGAAGTTTTAATTCCCTTACAGGGTAGCAAAAATTTTCCAAACTCTTTTGGAAATCCGTCTCCTGCACTCTTTTCATATGTTCCAACATACATAACACAATTCACAGGTTTTGAAAGCTTGGTTTCTCTCATTTTTCTTCTGCCTGTTTCAACGCCATCTTGAGTATAAACCGTGTAATCAATTTTCTTTTCTCCGGGTTCTCCCTTACATTTCAGTGCAACAGTGCCCATTTTAAGTTCTGCGGTGTATATTTTTTCCACTTCATAGGGGATTTTTTCAGTTATGCTTTCCGTGTGTGATTTTTCATAAGAAAAAACAGTTTGTGTGATAATTTCGTCGGCAATATCGGCATTTTCGCAAGCATCTCCATTATTTCGAAGCTGCTGAGAAAGCGACAAGGACGGCGAAAACGTTTCTACCTCAGAAAAATGTTCTGTTGTAAGCTCCCGGTACTGTTTTTCAAGGCTATCGTACCCAAAAATTTCTAAAAGCTCTTTTTCATCAGATATACTTGAAATTTCAACGCTACAAGGTATAATCTCAATTTTTCCTGCTATACCTTCGCATTTATCGCCACCCAACAAGTCATTTATCTTCACATACATTTTTTCGGTTTTATCAATCGAGCTTGCAATCTGCTTCTTATTTATTCCCGTTGCAACATATTTTCCGTCTACATAAACGGAATATGCACCTGTTTTTTCTTTGCCGTATTGTTCAAACATTTTCTGAGATAAGTTATATACAGAATCGGTTGTTTTGGCAAAACCAAGGTAATTCTTTTTTGTATATGCGCTGTTTGCGGTCATTATGTCCGGAACTTTGCAGGCTATTTCGCTCAATGCAGCATTATTTGCCGATTCAAAAACATATTGGCTACTCGCTGAAGCAATATATTTTTCTCCTATGTAAACATCATAAACAACGTTTATCTTTAAAAAAACGATTATTGCGGCAATTATCAAAGCGGTGATAATCATGTATGTTGCTGTTTTTGTTTCACGTGAAACATTTTTTGTATTTGGCCTTTGTTTACTCATTATAACCATCCTTTCCTCAGACAATTCAGGTGTGACGGTGTGTACGATATAGTTTTGACATAATTTTCCGTTGTCATTCAGGCATATTCATTTTTTCAACTTGAGCTTTAAATTACAATGCAAATTACCACTTGACAAAGGGGATGTAAAGTGGTAAAATTATCATGCGTAGTAAATATATGAAAGGAAAATTATATTTATGACTGATAATATTTCAAGAGATGAGCTTAACAACACCGTTTCTTCAAAGAACCAATTAAAGGAAAGTCAATATGTAACTTTTGAAAATATCAACAGAAACAATGACGGCATAAAAATAATGTTTGTCGGCAATTCCATAACACGCCATGCTCCAAAGCCCGATATAGGCTGGTTCGGTGATTTTGGAATGGCAGCTTCGTCTAAAGATAAAGATTATGTTCATATTGTTATTTCCGAGGTTTTGAAAAAGCATCCAAATGCGAAATTTTGCATAACACAAGGTGCAGAATGGGAACGGGACATGATGGGGTGTGACCTTGAAAAACACTATTCAGCCTCAAAAAATTTTGCGCCGGACATTATAATTTACCGTCTTGGCGAAAACATTCCAAATGAAGGTCTTACAGAAAAAGCTTATTGCGACGGAATTGACCGCCTGGTTTCTTTTCTTACTTCAGAAAATCCTGATGCACAGATTATTTACTGCACTGACTTCTGGTTCAACAAGCTGAAAGATGAAACTGTTATTGAATATGCTCAAAGCAAAGGTAAAAAGGCGGTTTTTCTCGGAGATTTAGGCGACAAAGATGAAAACAAGGCTATTGGTTTATTCGAACATTCGGGCGTTGCAGCACATCCGGGTGACTTAGGCATGAAAAAAATTGCAGAAAGAATTATTACAGCAATTGATGAAATTTTGCATTAAAACACCATATCTCAATTTTTCTTATCCGGTATTCCTTAATTACAATAATTATTGAAAAAGGACAAGTTTTATTGTCCTTTTTTATTGCAAAAAAATTATGTTCTAATATTATTTAAAATGTATACTTGAAATTTATTTTCAAATCAGTTATAATAAATGAAATAATATGCCAAAATTTGAAAGGACAATCAAAAAATGCCCGAAAACAAAAATGTTTCAAATGCCCCGAATAATACAGCATTGAGAATTAAATCTCATTACGCAACCATGGGAAAAGCAGAGAAAAAAGTGGCGGACTGGCTTCTTAAAAACAGAGATGAAGCAATCAAATTGTCTATAATTGAGCTTGCCGAAAAGACAGGCGCAAGTGAGGCTACAATTGCCCGTTTTTCCCGTAAACTCGGCTATGGCGGCTATCAGGAAATGAAGATTGCCATTGCTCAGGACGCATCCCGTGAATACAAGCCTTTGCATGAAAATGTCCATAAGGCAGACTCATGCCTTAAAATCATGGACAAAGCAATGGGTGACATAAATGAAACACTTCTTCACACCCGAAATGTGCTTGATGAGGACAGATTAAGAAGTGCTGCCGAGGCAATTCACAATGCCCGCAAGGTTCTTGTTTTTGGGCTTGGTGCATCGGCATCGGTTGCAATGGATGCGTCACACAAGTTTTTGCGCGAGGGAATTGACTGTACATATTGTGCCGATAATCATATGCAGGTTATACACGCTTCTCATCTTACAGAAAAGGATGTTGTTCTTGCGATTTCCCATTCGGGATCATCAAAGGATATTATCGAAGCAATGCAGATTGCAAAAAGCTGTGGTGCAAAAACAATTTCTATTTCAAATTACGGAAAAACCCCAATCGAAAAATATTCCGATATAGTTTTAAACACAGCGGCAGACGAAACACGCTTCAGTATTCTTGCCCTTTCATCGAGAATTGCGCAGCTTTGTATTATTGACACGATTTATCTGTATGTTGCAATGAGACGTGACAAAGCAGCAACTGTTGCTATCAGCAAGGTTGAAAAAGCACTTGAAACAAAGAAAACAAAAAATTGAGTTTTTATTACGATAAAAAACGAGAGGAGGAGATTAAAAATGGACACACAATCTTATAACGATTTTCAAAGCCCGAAAAATAACACAGTCAAGGGCGCAAGAACAGCAATTTCCTGTATATCTTTAAGCCTTATAATGTGGCTTTTATTTTCGCTTTTTGTTGCAAGTCCGTTTATGATGATTCTTCATCACGGAATTATTCCGGGGATTGGTATTGTACTTGAATTTTTCGGAGTAAATTCTGCACAAAAGAGTTTTGATTTATTTTTAAACTCCGAGCTTTGGTTTGAACTTTACAGCGGAATTTCATATCTGCTGACACAAGGATTTCTTTTATTTGTTTTAAACTTTTTTATAAAAAAGAATTTGATATCAGAATTTCACAAGCTTGATGACGAAAAAACTGAAACTTTTGGAGATTCATATTTTTATCTGCGACTTATTCCTCTATTTGCATTTGGTCTTGCGTTGTCACTTCCTTTTTCTTCAGCGGTTTCCATGTTTACAGGAATTGAAACAATAGCAGGCAAGCAGGTTTCAATTCCGGGTGAAAATATTGCGTTTTTCACAAGCTTTGTATTTTCCTGCATTGTTCCACCGTTTTTTGAAGAATACACTTTCAGAAAGGTTATTCTCTCAAACCTTCTACCCTACGGAAAAAGCTTTGCAATTTTTGTTACAGCAGTATTTTTTGCTATTCCTCATGTAAATGCAATCGCAATTGCAAGCGCATTTGTAATTGGACTTATCATCGGTGTTATTGCAGTCAAGAGTGAATCAATTGTACCGTGTATTTTTTTCCATATGCTAAACAATATAGTTGCTTTTATACAGACGGCTTTGGCTGAGTTTTATCCACAGTATTCCGAAACAACAAACATGGTTTTCATGCTATTGACAATGCTGATTGGACTTGCTTCTTTAATTGTACTTTTTGGCGGAAAAAAGAAGTTCTGGCGGACTGATGACGATATAATTTCAAGTGGGAAAGAAAAGACTTCGGAAAGAGATATTTTCTCTGCAAAGGTATTTGTAAATCCTCTGTTTGTGATTTTGATTTTATCGGTTATACTTTTTGATTTATTGCAAAAATAAGAGGAATAAAAATGAAAAATCAAAATATAAAAAAGAAAGATAAGATTTTACCGGCAACTGAAAAGTCCGGAAAATACTATATGAAAAAGGCACTTGCTCATGCCGAAAAATCAAAGCGTGACGGAGAAGTTCCTGTTGGTGCTGTGATAGTATATAAAGGTCGGATAATTTCAAGCGGAAGAAACAGCCGTGAAAAGGACAAAGATGCACTGTGTCATGCAGAGATAAATGCAATAAGAAAAGCCTGCAAGCGAATGGGAGGCTGGAGACTTCATGAATGTGAAATGTATGTAACTCTTGAACCATGTCCCATGTGTGCAGGAGCTATCATCAACTCAAGGCTTAAAAGGGTGACAATCGGAACAAAGGATGTACGCTTTGGATGTTTTGGCGGTAATGTTGATTTTAACACTATGAATTTCAATCACAAACCTGAAATTATCTTTGGCGTAAATGAAAGTTCAATTCAAGAAAAGTGTTCCGGAATGATGTCTGATTTTTTCAACTCACTTCGTGAAAAAAGAAAATAATTTTTCCATAAGCTCGGATGTTTTTAATACATCTGAGCTTTTATTTTTTGTTTAATAATTTTCATTTATTCCGGAAATTTATCAATTTTTAGTTATGTTTTCAAGATTGCAAAGCATTTACTGTTTAAAGTTGATAAAACCTATAAAAGTACGTTGTTATATAAAAAGATGATATAAGTTTTCAAATTGCTCTTGATTTTATACTAAATTTGTGCTATAATGTATGATATATACCTATGCAAAATTGCAAAACGAAAAATCCAGAGAAAAAATAAAAAAGAAAGGCTGAATTTCATATGACCACGCATGAAAGAGAAATGTGGGATATGATATATAACTCCCTTGATGACTACCTCGGAATAGGCGAAAAATCTCTCAAGCTCTGGTTTGGAGAAATGGAACTCCGCTATCTCACTGAAAACGCCGCCTATTTTTCCATTGATAACTACAACAAGCAGCAGATAATATACAAGATTTATATGGACGGCTTTAAAACTGCAGTTAAAAACGTACTTGGCTTTGAACCCGCCATTCATATAATCTGCGTCGAAAAGGAAAGCTTTGAGGACCAATTCGCAGATATTATCTACAGCGAAATCAATGCTGTCAAGGAAGATTGTCATGTCTCTGCGCAAAATTCCAACACTTCACAGCTGAAAGAAGAAAGCAATACTTTAAATACAGACACCAATTCGCAAGAAAATGTAAATTCAACTCAAAATGAAACAGTTCTCTCAGATGTAATCAACAAACCCGTTTTGGAAAAAGAAATACCTGATTTTGATGACTTTGCTTCAAAACATGCTGCTTTTGCAAATCCAAGCAAAGGCAACACAATGCAAGGATTTAAGGGAATTGATCCGGAAGAAGTTCTGCGCAAAACAAATCTTGAATCAGTACCCATTATGGCAGACAAAAGCATGAAGCTTCGTATGCAGAGTGCTCCAAAACGATATAATTCCGAAAACGATACAATCGAAACTGTTCCTTTGAGCAAATATTATGATGATCTCAAAAGCAAAAACGGAATAATGATTCTTTCCCCGGGTGCACCTCTTTATAACGTTGATTACACCTTTGAAAACTTTGTGGTCGGTGATTCAAACAAATATGCCTATCACTATTGCTATCAGGTTTCACAGTATCCCGCAAGGCAATATAATCCCCTTTTTATATACGGAAACCCCGGTCTTGGAAAAACTCACCTGCTTTATTCGATAACCCATGAAATTGAAAAACTTCATCCATCCCTTAACATAGTTTATATTAAAGGCGACGACTTCACAAATGAGCTTGTTGAAGCAATAGCATCAAAAAATACCCAATATTTCAGAGATAAATACAGAAATGCTGATATTTTCCTCATGGATGACGTTCAGTTTATTGCGGGAAAACCCTCAACTCAGAGCGAATTTTTTCACACATATGAATCTCTTTTCCAGACAGGAAAACAGATTATCATGACAAGTGACGTTGCACCAAAAAATATTGTAAACCTCGAAGAACGTTTACGTTCACGCTTTGAAAGCGGAATTGTTGTTGGAATTGACGCTCCCGACACAGAACTCAGAACCGCCATATTCAAAAACAAAGCTTCTTCAATGGGAATTTCAATTCCAAACGACATTCTCATTTTCCTTGCTCAAAGTATAAAGGACAATGTACGCCAGATTGAAGGAGTGCTCAAAAAAATAAGCTCGATGTCTATGCTTGAAAACAGACCTATTGACATGGAGCTTGCTCGACGCTGTATATCTGATATTGCAGATGTTGCGGTGACAATAAACGAAACGGTTATAATAAATGCCGTGTCTGAAAAGTATGGAATTGAAGTTGATGCTCTTTTGAGCAAGAAAAAAACAAAGGAAATTTCATATGCAAGGCACATTGCAGTTTATCTCATACGAAAGCTTATTGATTTGTCGCTTCCGGACATCGGAAAAATATTTAATCGTGACCACACAACAATAATGAATTCTATAGAGAGAATAAAGTGTGAGCTTGAAGATTCGCCCCAAACAAAAAAAGACATTGATTCTCTTATTGAAATTATCAGAACTAAGAGATAAAAGAGTATTACACAGAGTTTTGCACATTATTTCCACAATCTGTGGAAAAATGAAATGTGGAAAACCAAAGAGTAATACACAGGTTGTGTGGAATTAAAAAACAGCTTTTCCTCAGTGTTATTCACATGGTAAAATGGCTGTTTTACTATGTTTTGGAATGGTTTTCCACAATTTCCACATATTCTACTACCGTAACTACTTATTCCCTTTTATATTTATTTTATTTCTTTATCTGTTTTTATTCGTTGCTTAAAAAATCAAGCGGATTAAAAATTTTATGAGGACGGATTGAGCTTCTTCAAAATGTTTTTAATGTAAATATATAAGCAATTATCCGGCTTATCCGGAAAGTTACTCTATTTATAAGACTTTGTTTTTCTGAAAGGAGAAATATATATGCAGTTTACTGTTGATAAAAATACTCTTCTCAAGGCTTTACAGCCTGTTGCGTTCAGTGCTTCAAATGTCACAAATCCTAAGTATAAGACACTTATGATGAAGCTTAAAGAGGATGTACTTGAAATTTATTCTTACGACCTTGAAAAAGCTCTTAAAACAACAATTACAGTTGACGGTGCAGAGGACGGTCAGGTTGAAGCTGATGCGCAGAGAATTTGTGCAGTTGTCAACACAATGTCTGACGGTGAAATCACTTTCAGAGTAAGTTCTGATTTTAAAATCAAGGTTGAGGGTTCAAACACGGATTTTGAAATTATCGGAAGAAGCGGTGAAATGTTCCCTGAAATTCCGAATATTGAGGGTGAGTTTGGCTACAAGATTCCCAAAAATAAGTTTAAGAGCCTTATAACAAAAACTCTCTTTGCAGTTTCAAAGGACGAAACAAGACCTGTTTACATGGGTTCACGCTTTGAAATTGAAAACGAGAGACTTTCAATTGTTGCACTTGACGGTAACAGAGCTGCTGTAAGAGCAGAAAATGTTATTTCAAAAAATGGTGAAGAAAATCTTTCTGCACAGTTTATTCTTCCCGGAAAAGCACAGGATGATATTCTCAAGGTTATTGATGACAGCGATGACGAGCTTTCTGTTTCGATGACAAGAAGACATATCATTATTACTTTTGACAATGTTTATTACAGTTGCCGACTTATTGACGGCGACTTTATGAACTATAAAAGACTTGTTCTTCCCGAAAACAAATTTGAGCTTACGGTTGATACCGAAGAATTTCTTGAAAGTACCGCAAGATGCAGCGTTCTCGGAGAAAAGACAAATCTCATGAGAGTTGAACTTTCCGGCGGAAGATTTAACATCAGCTGTACTTCCGAAAACGGAACTGTGAACGACTTTATTTCATGTGAATTTGAAAAGGGTGCAGAAGAAAAGCTTACAATCGGTTTCAGCCATAAGTTTATCCTTGATGCACTCAAAAATTGCGGTGAAGAAAAAGTTCATGTTTCTCTTAACGGTGCAGTTAATCCTATTGTTATAACACCTGTACATAAGGATGGCGAGGATGACGAAAGATTCACATATCTTGTTATGCCTATGCAGCTGTTTAACTGATAAAAGGATTTGATTTCCATAAATTATGAAAGTTAAAAAAATTTCGCTTTCGGATTTCAGAAATGCACACAGTGAATGTGTTGAGTTTTCTGACGGTGTAAATGTTCTTTATGGCGAAAATGCCTCGGGAAAAACTAATTTACTTGAAGCAATATATTTGTGTGCCGCAGGAAAATCATTCAGAAGATGTGACGAAAAGAATTTTATTGCTCATGGTCATAACAGAAGTAATATATTTCTTGAATACTCTGAAAGTGGCTGCAGAGATGACGACGATGTCCGTACAATCGAAATAACTCATTTTTCCGACGGAAAAAAGCTCAAAAGGCAAACAAAGCTTGACGGCATAAAGACAGAATCTGCTTCCGAGGCTGTTGGAAGATTCAGGGCAGTTATTTTTACGCCTGACAATCTTTCAATTGTCAAGGGGCTTCCCGAAGAAAGAAGAAGATTTTTAGACATGGTTATGTCCCAGGCAAGCAAGAATTATATTCATTGCCTTGTTATGTATAACAAAAGGCTGAAATATAAAAATGATTTATTGAGAAATGCAAAGCAAAGCTTTGGAAAAGTTAAGGTTGATCCGATTATGCTTGAATCAATAAATCTCACGCTTGCAGAATATGCTGTTAAGGTTGTTGATTACAGAAGAAGCTTTTGTGAAAAGCTTTCTGAGTATGCATCAGGATTTTACAATGAGTTTTCCTATGGAAAGGAATCCCTTGAAATAAAATATGTTTCACAACTTCCCGATAATGACGGACTTTCCTTTGAAGAAAGTGTCACAAAGGTTTGCGACATTTACAACTCAATGGCAGAAAGCGAAATATCATCCGGATTCACGCTTTTTGGTCCTCACAGGGACGACATTTCAATGAAGCTTAAAATTCATGGTGATAAAACAATTCCTGACAGTGAAGTTGAAATAACCTCTGATTTATCAGATCAAGAGATTTCCGATATGGATTCAATGGGTTATGCCGCAAAGTTTTTCGGTTCACGGGGGCAACAAAGAAGTATTGTACTTTCTTTAAAGCTTGCTGAGGGAGAAATGTTGAAAGACTTTACGGGCGAATATCCTGTTTTTCTGCTTGACGATGTTTTTTCTGAGCTTGACAGCGCAAGACGCGGATTTATTTTGTCAAAGCTTTGTGACAGACAGGTTATTATAACCTGCTGTGACTGTGACATTTTCGAAAACAGCTTTGATTTTTCAAAAGTTTTTGCTTGCGACGGAAAGTATTCAAGAAAATAGAGCAAAAGGAGATTTTTGAGTTATGTATCTGAGTATCGGCGGAAATGAGCTGATAAAAAAGAAAGATATAATCGGTATTTTTGACCTTGATACTTCAACCATAGGACAAAATACCAAGGATTTTCTTAAAAAGGCTGAAAAAAGCGGTATGTCATCGTTTATTGGTGATGGTATACCAAAGGCATTTATTGTTATGAATGACGGAATGGTTTATATAACAACCATTTCGGCGGCATCCCTTAAAGGAAGAAATGAAAAAGGCATGGCTTTGTGATTATTGCAGAAATGCGTTTATATATAATCAACCCCGGTAAATTTCCCGTTATGTAAGTTTTAGAATGATTTTAAGAAATTTTTATATTTGTTTTGTTATAAAAATTTCTTAAATTGGGGTGTAGGGCAAGTCTCTGCATTACAAAAACCCGGAAAGGAAAGAAAGATGGAAGAAAAGAACAAGAACCAAGAGATGAAAATGGATGAAGCTGTGGAAGCGGCGATTCTTGCCGAAGCTGAAGAAGAAGCAGAGGAAGAAATCGAAATTGAGCACATTGAGCTTGATGAGGGCGAAGTTAGCGCAGACGATTCCAAGGTTGATGGTGAGAAAAAATACGACGAAAGCCAGATTCAGGTACTTGAGGGACTTGAAGCTGTAAGAAAAAGACCCGGTATGTATATCGGTTCAACTTCTGCAGCAGGTCTTCATCACCTTATTTATGAAATCGTTGACAACTCCATTGACGAGGCTCTTGCAGGAAGATGTGATAAAATTACCGTTATTATTCATGAGGATGGAAGCTGTTCCGTAAAGGATAACGGTCGTGGTGTACCATCGGGTATGCATCCGCAAATGGGTATACCGACGGTTGAAGTCGTGTTTACGGTGCTTCATGCAGGCGGTAAGTTCGGTGGAGACGGTTATAAAATTTCCGGCGGTCTTCACGGTGTTGGTGCATCGGTTGTAAATGCACTTTCCGAGTGGGTTGAAATTGAAAACTGCTATGACGGAAAGAAATATACAGAGCGTTTTGAAAGAGGCGGAGTTGCAAGACCTCTTGAATGTGTGGGTGACACGGATGACCACGGTCTTTGTGTTCGCTTTATGCCTGACAGTCAGATTTTTGACACTCTTGATTTTGAATATGATGTAGTTCTTAAAAGACTCCGTGAGCAAGCGTTTCTTAATGCAGGTGTCATGATTGAATTCTGCGACCGCAGAGTGAGAAAAGATGAGCTTGGAAATGAAATCAAGATTAAAGAGAGCGAAAATGCCGCTGACGGTATGGACGTTCATCTTGAAGACGGAAAGATTATGAAGGTGCTTCACTTTGAAGGCGGTGTCCGTTCTTTCGTTGAGCATCTCAATTCAAGAAAACACGCCGAAATGCTTCACAGTGATATTATTTATCTTTCCGGTAAAAAGGGCGATGTTTCCTGCGAAATTGCTTTCCAGTATAACAGCACTTATACAGAAACTCTTCTTTCCTTTGCAAACAATATTCACACCGGTGAGGGTGGTACTCACGAGGTTGGCTTCAAAAATGCCCTTACAAAGGTGCTTAATGAATATGGCAAGGCTCACAAGATTCTCAAGGATTCCGATAAAAAGCTTTCCGGAGACGATGTGCGTGAGGGTATATGCGCAATTGTCAGCGTGAAGCTTCCCGAATGTCAGTTTGAGGGTCAGACAAAAACAAAGCTTGGAAATGCAGAAATCAGAACCTTTGTTGAAAGCCTTGTTTATGACAGACTTTCCACATACCTCGACGAAAATCCTGAGCTTGGAAAGACAATTGTTGAAAAATCAATTGCTTCTTACAGAGCAAGAGAAGCTGCAAGAAAAGCAAGAGAAACAACAAGAAGAAAGTCACTTCTTGAAAGAGGCTCACTTCCCGAAAAGCTTGCGGATTGCCACGACAGAAACAGAGATAACACAGAGCTTTTCCTTGTCGAAGGAGATTCTGCGGGAGGTACTGCAAAGGACGGACGTGACAGTAAGTTCCAGGCGATTCTGCCACTCAGAGGTAAAGTTCTGAACGTTGAAAAGGCAAGAGCTGACAAGGTTTACGGAAATCTTTCTCTGACACCTATTATTTCTGCTCTCGGTTGCGGAATCGGAGAGGAATTTGATATACAGAAGCTTCGCTATGGAAAAATTATTATCATGGCCGATGCCGATGTGGACGGTGCTCACATTAAAACACTTCTTCTTACATTCTTCTTCAGACATATGCCCCAGCTCATTGAAAACGGACACATTTATTGCGCTCGTCCTCCGCTTTACAGAGTATTCAGAGGAAAACAGCAGAGATATGCTTTCAATGAAGAGGAGAGGGACAAGTATCTTGAGGAGCTTGGCGCAAATGCTGAGGCAGAGCGTTATAAGGGTCTTGGTGAAATGGACGCACATCAGCTTGCGGACACAACAATGGACCCCAAAACAAGAACACTTCTCAAGGTAAACATAGAGGATGCGCAGTTTGCCGATGAAACATTCTCGCTTCTTATGGGTGAGGATGTTGGTCCCAGACGTAATTTTATTCAGGAGAATGCAAAATACGTTAAGAATCTTGATATATAATTTTGTCGGTGGTTTTGGATTTTTGAAAACATAAAGCTCTGAAACAAAGCTGACACACAATTTATTCTATAAAAATCTTAAGGAGACCAAAAACATGAAATGGACAGGACTTAATGAATTAAGAGAAAAATATCTTTCGTTCTTTGAAAGCAAGGATCATCTCCGTCTTCCGAGCTTTCCTCTTATTCCGATCAATGACAATTCGCTTCTTCTCATAAACTCCGGTATGGCTCCTATGAAGCCTTATTTCCAGGGTACAAAAGAGCCTCCCAGACGCAGAGTTACTACTTGTCAGAAGTGTATCCGTACACCTGACCTTGAAAACGTTGGTAAAACTGCACGCCATGGTACTTATTTTGAAATGCTCGGAAACTTCTCTTTTGGTGACTATTTCAAGAATGAAGCTATTCCGTGGGCATGGGAATTTCTCACAAAGACTCTTGAAATTCCTGAAGAGCTTCTCTGGCCCTCTGTTTACGAGCAGGATGATGAGGCTTATGCTCTGTGGAGAGACAAAATTGGCGTTCCCGAAGAGAGAATTGTAAAGCTTGGCAAAGCAGACAACTTCTGGGAGCATGGAAGCGGTCCTTGCGGTCCTTGTTCTGAAATTTATTTTGACAGGGGAATTGAACACGGCTGCGGAAGCCCTGACTGTAAGCCGGGTTGCGAATGTGACAGATACATGGAAATCTGGAACAACGTTTTCTCGCAGTTTGACAACGACGGCAAGGGAAATTATACAGAGCTTGTTCAGAAGAATATTGACACAGGTATGGGTCTTGAAAGACTTGCCTGTGTTATGCAGGGTGTTGAAAACCTCTTTGAGGTTGACACAGTAAGAAAAATTCTTGATACTGTTTGTGAATATGCGGGCAAGAAGTATGGCGAAAATTATAAGGATGACGTTTCAATAAGAATTGTTACCGACCACATCAGAGGTACAACATTCATGATTTGCGACGGTGTTCGTCCTTCAAATGAAGGCAGAGGCTATGTTCTCCGCAGACTTCTCAGAAGAGCTGCAAGAAATGGCAGACTCCTCGGAATCAAGGGCGCTTTCCTTGACAAGCTTTGCGAGGTTGTTATCGGCGAAAACGAAAACGCTTATCCCGAGCTCCGTGAAAAAGCTGACTACATTAAAAAGGTTATTTCCGTTGAGGAAGAACGTTTTAATGCAACAATTGACACAGGTCTTGCTCTCCTTTCAGAACAAATTGCTTCTCTTGAGGCAAAGGGAGAAACAGTTCTTTGCGGCGAGGAAGTGTTCAAGCTTCATGACACCTATGGCTTCCCTGTTGACCTTACAAAGGAAATTCTTGCCGAAAAGGGCATGACGGCAGACGAAGAAAAGTTCCGCGAGCTGATGAACAATCAGAAAGTTACTGCCCGTGAAAACAGAAAAGCAGGCGGTGGCTGGAGCAAGAGCGATGCAGATCTCCTTGGTGACATTGCAAAGACAGAATTTGCAGGTTACACAGAGAATGAATGTTGCGGAAAGGTGCTTGCAATTATTGCAGACGGAGAGCTCACAGAAAATGTTTCCGATGGAGAATTTACGGTTGTTCTTGACAAGACTGTGTTCTATGGAGAGGGCGGCGGTCAGGTTGGAGATACAGGTGTTCTCGAAGTTGGCGGTGTGAGCGTAAGCGTTGTTGATACAAAGAAATCTGACGGCGTTTATATGCACATTTGTGAAATGAACGGCGGAAACATCAAGGTCGGCGACACGGTTACGGCTAAGATTGACGTTGAAAAGAGAGAAGCAATAAGAAGAAATCATTCATCTGTGCATCTTCTTCAGGCGGCTCTCAGAAAGGTGCTTGGCGACCACGTTGAACAGGCAGGCTCTTATGTTGATGCTGAAAAGGCAAGATTTGACTTTAACCACTTTGAACCTATGACATCTGAGCAGATTGCAGAGGTTGAAACCCTTGTGAACAAGTGGATGCTCGAGGGCGATGAGGTTGAAACAATTGAAACAGATCCCGAAAGTGCAAAGAAGATGGGTGCAATGGCACTTTTCGGAGAAAAATACGGAAACGTTGTAAGAGTTGTTAAGATGGGTGAACGCTCGGTTGAGCTTTGCGGAGGTACTCACCTTTCAAACACAGCGAAAGCTGGACTTTTCAAGATTATGGGTGAAAGCTCGGTTGCGGCAGGTGTCAGAAGAATTGAAGCAGTAACGGGTGAAAACGTTCTCGGATTTATTTCAGAACAGAACAAGACAATTGCCGATGTTGCAAAGGCACTCAAAATTCAGAATATCCGCGATGTTGCCGCAAAGGCAGAGGCACAGAGCGAAGAAATCAAGGCACTTAAAGCAAAGATTGACGAGCTTAACGCACAGATTGCAAAGTCAAAGACAGCAGACATTATGAGTGGCGCAAAGAAAGTTGGAGCTTTCACATTTGTTGCTGCAGAGCTTGAGGGTCTTGGTGCAAACGACCTCAGAAGTGCAGGTGACGTTCTTAAGGATAAGGACGATGACATTGTTGCAATTCTTGCTTCCGAAGCAGACGGAAAGCTTGGTATTTGCGCAGTTTGCGGAAAGAATGCGGTTAAGAATGGCGCAAATGCAGGAAAGCTTGTTAAAATTGCGGCTACAATTTGTGGCGGCGGCGGCGGTGGTCGTCCAGACAGTGCATTTGCCGGCGGTAAGGACAAGTCAAAGCTTGCAGAGGCATTTGCAGAGGCAGAAAAATCGTTGTAATTTCGAACGTGATATTGCACGAATGATGCAAATAAATTAAACAAGATTATATAACGGGCGGCAGAACAAAAACCTTAACTGGTGAAAAGTCTGCCACCTGTTGCAAAAGTTTTTGATTATAAAAGAATTTAAAAGTATTCCCATAAACATTCTAAACCGTAATTAAAGCTTTAAAGTGGATTTCCTGTTTTTGGATATATGAATGGGGGATAAATTGTTTTGCCATTTATAAAGCTTGGAAAGGATGAAATATGGAACAAAAGGCTAAAAAAATTTTGATTGTTGAGGATGAAAAGGATATTTCCGAGATCCTCTCTTATAATTTGTTAAAGCAAGGATATGACGTGAGCGTTGCAAATGATGGCGAAACAGGTTTAAATAAGGCTTTGACGGGAATGTTTGACCTTATTTTGCTTGACGTTATGTTGCCGGTTGTTGATGGGTTTGAAATTTGCCGCAGGGTGAGACAGCGGCTTGAAACTCCCATAATTATGCTGACTGCCCGTGAAGAGGAGTCTGACAAGGTTATGGGACTTGAGCTTGGTGCGGACGATTACATGACAAAGCCTTTCAGCTTAAAGGAGCTTTATTCCAGAATCAAGGCGAATATTCGCAGATATTCCGGCGAGCTTAAAAGCGTTTCGGAAAGTGATGCGGAAAAAGGCGGCGGAAATGCGACGGTTGTTGAAGCTTCAAATGAGCCTGTTATAACTGTCGGAAATCTTGAAATTGACCCCAATTCTTTCACGGTTAAGAAAAACGGAAGTGAGCTTTCCCTCACCAAAAAGGAATACGACCTGCTTTTGTTCCTTGCAAAAAACAGAGGAAGAAAGTTTCCGCAGGAAAAGCTTCTTGAACAGGTTTGGGGCTTTAGCGAGTTTTATGATTTAAGAACAGTTGACGTGACTGTCCGCAGACTTCGCACAAAAATTGAAGACGATTCTTCAAATCCAAAGTATATTTTAAATATGCGTTCCGTTGGGTATTATGTTCCGTAAGACGGTAAAAGGAGCACAGAAAATGTAAAGGAGCACAGAGATGCTTGCTTTAAAGATTATACTTTGGGCGCTTGCGGCAATTGCGGTTTTGCTTATATTGATACTATTGTTTCATCTTCGCATTGAACTTTGCTTCGGGCAAAAAACAGGGGTTTACCTGAGAGTTCTTTGGATGAGATTTGATGTTATCAGAATTGTGAGCTTTTTTACCGGAAGAAGCAAAGGAAAAAAGTCAGAAATTGAAGACTCATCAAAAACGGGTGAGACACAAAAAAAGAAAGAAGACGAAAAAAAACCTTTGCCTGATTTGAAAGCAGAGCAAAATGATGCAAAGAAAACCAATGCAATGCAAAACAGCAATAAAAACAAGCAGATTACCATAAATGAGAAAAAAAGTAATGTCGGGGGCGAAGATGATGAGATTCCCGATATTGCAGATATACCGGATATTCCCGAGATTCCGGGCATACCTGAGGACAAGCTTGAAAAGATAAAGTTTATGGCAGAGTTTGTTTATGGTGTTGTAAAAAATGTGTGGGGATATCTGGGAATAAAGATAAGAAAGCTTCATGTTTGTGTTGCAACAGGCGATGCGGCAAAAACCGCAGAGGTTTATGGCGTTGTCTGTGCGGCTCTTACGGGATTTTTTGCCTTTATTGATAATTTCAAAAGGGTGAAAGTTTCGGGAAAGGATGCCATTGACATTCGTGCGGATTTCCTTGGCGAGGAGATTTTTGCAGATGTTTCGGTGGAGCTTTCATTTTATGTATGGCAGCTTGCTCACATTGCCCTTGCGGCATTGTTTAAATGGATGGGTATGTGAGAAATAGTTTAAAAATGTGTAAGAGATAAGAGAGATAATTTTTTCGGAGGTGTTATCATGGCAGAAACTCCAATAAGTGATATTATACGTTCTTCTCTTGAAAGTATCAAGAAAATGGCGGACACAAACACTGTTATCGGAGAGCCGATAAATGTGCTTGACACAACGGTTATAATTCCTGTGTCAAAGGTGTCTGTCGGAATTGCGTCGGGCGGCTCGGATTTTGGTGGAAAAAAGACCGAGAAGGCACAGACACTCAAGAATTTCGGCGGTGGCGGCGGAAGCGGTGTTTCAGTTGTTCCGGTTGGATTTCTTGTTATCGGCAAAGAGGGCGATGTTAAATTCCTTAATATCGGCGAAAATTCCGGCTTTGCAGGCGGAAAGGTTTCGGATGCCCTTGCGACAATTGACGGTCTTGTTGATAAAGCTCCGGACTATATTGCAAAGATTTCTGACATGATTTCTTCCGCAAAAAAGAAGAAGCAGGCGGAAAAGGAAGCGGCGCAATCTTCCGACGAAACAGGTGTTTAAGCTTAAACCATGAAGAAAAAGACAACTGAAAAGGGTGCGCATTTGTTGGAAAAGGATTTTGTGGCAGCTGCAAAAAAAAGGCGTGTGACAATGAAAGATATTGCCTTGAAAACAGGATATACTGTCAACACAGTTTCCCACGCCTTGCATGACAAACAGGATATTTCCGAATCGGCAAAGGAAATAATTAAAAAAGCTGCCGAGGAGCTTGGCTATATTGGCGACTCTATGGCCGGAAGTCTGCGTACAGGAGTTACAAAGACGGTTGCTGTTATTATAGGGGACATTTCAAACCCTCATTTTGCAATACTTGTTAAAGAGCTCGATGAAGCGGCGGCGGAAAACGGCTATTGCACAATTGTTCTCAACACAGACGAAAATCCCGAAAAAGAGCTTTCCGCTATAAAGACAGCTGTTGCAAAACGTGTTGACGGCATTATAATATGTCCGACACAAAAGGATAAGAGCAACATCGATTATCTCAAACAGCTGGGTATTCCCTATCTTCTTGTGGGACGGCGCGACGGTCAAAGTCCGTCAGTTGTTATGGATGACAGAATGGGCGGATTTCTTGCAACTTCCTTTCTGATTTCTAAGGGAAAAAAGAAAATACTTTATCTTGGCGCAAGCGAATGTATTTCCAGTGAGGTTGAACGCCGTGACGGTTATGCATCGGCACTTTGCGAGGGCGGTTTGCCCTTTGACAGTTTGCTTGTTTGCAGAGCCGAGCATGAAACAAAAATTGGGCATTGCATTGACGGATTATTTAAAAATGGCGAATGTCCCTTTGATGCGGTGGTTGCATTTTCGGATATTTATGCCTTTGAGGCAATAAGGTGTCTTTTGGAAAAGGGCGTGAAAGTGCCGCAGAGTGTTGTGGTTGTGGGCTTTGACAATATTCAGAAGTTTATGCCGTTTATGCCTGCCATAAGTTCGGTTGAGCCGGCACAGAGTCTTGGCAGGGCGGCTTTTTTTGCACTTCTTAAAGTTATTTCTCCCATTGAAAATGGCGATTTTTCCGGCGATTTGATAATCGGCGCAAGGTTTGTTGAGAGATAAATGAAAGTGTGATTGATGAAAATACAAAAACGGTGTTTTCGCATTAAGGAGTAAAGATGAACAGTTACATCGCATTATACAGAAAATGGCGACCGAAAAGCTTTGCAGACGTGGTCGGACAGGAGCACATAACAGAGGTGCTCAGCGGCGAGGTTTTAAGCGGCAATGTGTCCCACGCATATTTGTTTTGTGGTTCAAGAGGTACGGGAAAAACGACGTGCGCCAAAATATTTGCCAGAGCCATAAACTGTGAGAATACGGTGAATGGTGATCCTTGCGGTGAGTGTGAGGCGTGCAGACTTTCGGAGACTTCTTTTGATATTGTTGAAATGGACGCGGCTTCAAACAACGGTGTTGATGAGATAAGAAAGCTTCGTGAGGAGGTTTTGTATCCTCCCACAGAGATGAAAAAGAAAGTGTATATCATCGACGAGGTTCATATGCTTTCGTCGAGCGCATTCAATGCTCTTCTTAAAACTCTTGAAGAACCGCCTGAACACGTTGTTTTCATTCTTGCGACGACGGAACTCAACAAAATTCCCGTTACAATTCTTTCGAGATGTAAGAGGTTTGATTTTCACAGAATAACACCCGAAAAGATTTTTGGCAGAGTTAAATTTATTGCCGAAACAGAGGGCATAAACATAACGGACGAGGCTTTACGCCTTATTTCACGTCTTGCGACGGGAGCTATGCGTGATGCACTTTCGGCACTTGAAATGTTTGTCGGAAAGGACAGCGAGAAAATAATTGATGAAAAGAGTGCCGCAGAAACTCTTGGTGTTATGGGCAAGGATGCGGTTCTTGACACAATCGGTGCAATTGCCGAAAAGAATATAACAAAGGCTTTGGAAATTGTGTGGCGCATTTATGACAGCGGCAAGGATTTGAGTGTTCTTTGCTCGGAGTGTGGCGAAATTTTCAGAGATATGCTCATGATAAAGTTTGTTTCGGATGCAGAGGCTCATGATTTTCTCAAAGAATCGGCGGCGAATGCATCTGAACTTTCAAAATACGCCGAAATGTTCACAACGGACAGACTTATTTTCTGCACAGAAACGCTTGAAGAAACTATGCAAAGGCTTACACGAGGCTCTTTCAGCAGAAGAACGGTTTTTGAAACTGCGCTGTTTAAGCTGTGCGGAATTGCTGTTGCGGATATTCCGGAAAACATCTCCTCAAAGGTTTCGACTCTTGAAGAAAGGCTTTTAAAAATTGAAAGAGCTTTGAAAAACGGCACTGTTGTTTGCACAGATGCTTCAAATTCAGGTTCAATGCCTGTGGAAAACTCCGGGCAAAAACCAGAAAAACCTGTGGAAAACAAAGCTGTAAAGCCGGAGGTTGATGTTGACTACGGCTTTTCGGAAAGCGATATTCCACCGGAGGAACAAGCACCGTTTGACGTGCCTTTTGATATTGGCACAGAGTCAGCCGACAGGATTGAAAATGCTAAGGATAACGTAAAAGCGTCATCTGCGGCAACCGATAATGTGACGAAAAAGGAATATAGTCCTTATGACGATGTTCCCTTTGATGTTCCAAAGCCTCTTGAAAATGAGGAAAATATCGGGGCACAAAAGGTTGGAACGGGATTTGTGGATAATGTTGTGGAAAAAGCAGAAAATCCTGTGGAAAACCTTGAAGATGCATCGGAAGCTTCGCAAAAGGTTTCTCACAATGCTTCGGGAAACGGTGCGGCAGGTACGAAAAAACCTGTTACAAACTTTAACGAGGTTGTGGGGCTTTTGCAGGAAAAGGATAAAATGTATATTTCTTTTCTCAACAATGCAAAGGCGTATTATTCCGGTGAGAATAATTCGGATGTGACGGTTGAGCTTGCAGGCTTTGCTTACACTTTTATTTCGTCAAGTGAAAAAAAGAAAGGCGAGATAACAGAGGCTATTGAAAAAGTTTTGGGTTATGAAGCGAGGGTCAGATTTATTGCGGCAACGGGTGCTTCGGCGGCGGCTTCTCCGTGGAGCTTGTGAGTTTCTGCAAAATGGCTGAAAATATATAGAAATAGGTAGAAAAGTTTAAAAAGTCAATCTATAATGGTATTGATATAAGTTTGCGCTTTTTTGTCTGACATGGGGCGCAGGCGGTTAAAATGTTTTGATATGGAAAGGAAGTAATTCAAATGACAATTCTCGTAACAGGCGGCACAGGTTATATCGGATCTCATACCTGCGTTGAACTTCTCAACAGCGGCTATGACGTTGTTATTGCAGACAATCTTTGCAATTCAAAGATTGAGGTTCTTGACAAAATCAAGGCAATCACCGGCAAGGACTGCAAATTCTACAAGGCAGACATTCTTGACAGAGAGGCAATGGACAAAATTTTTGAAGAAAACGACATCTATGCCGTTATCCATTTTGCAGGTCTTAAGGCTGTTGGCGAATCTTGCGCACTTCCCCTGCTCTATTACCGCAACAACATCGCAGGTACGGTTACTCTCTGCGAATCAATGGCTGCTCACGGTTGTAAGAATATTGTATTCTCGTCTTCTGCGACAGTTTACGGCGTTCCTGAAACAGTTCCCCTCAAAGAAGATTTCCCTCTTTCCACAACTAATCCTTACGGAAGCACAAAGCTTATGATTGAGGGTATTCTCAAGGATGTTTACAACTCTGACAACGAATGGAACATCACAGTGCTTCGTTACTTTAACCCCATCGGTGCACATGAAAGTGGTCTTATCGGTGAGGATCCCAACGGTATTCCCAACAACCTCATGCCTTACATCACGAAGGTAGCATCAAAGCAGCTTCCCGTTCTCAATGTGTTCGGTGACGATTACCCCACACACGACGGCACAGGTGTTCGTGACTATATCCACGTTGTTGACCTTGCAATCGGTCACATCAAAGCTATTGAAAAGCTTGGCGGATACAGCGTATTTAACCTCGGAACAGGTACAGGCTACAGCGTTCTTGATATTGTTAAGGCATTTATCAAGGTGAATGGCGTTGATGTTCCTTATGTTATCAAGGAAAGACGTCCCGGTGACGTTGCAGAGAACTATGCTGACCCCACAAAGTCAAGAGAACAGCTTGGCTGGGTGGCAAAGTATAATATCGAAGATATGTGCAGAACCTCTTGGAATTTCACCAAGAAATCTATTGAGGGCTAATCTGAAAATTTCGGGCGGTGCAAAAGCCGCCCGTGTTTTATGGAAAAAGTAATCGAGGGTTAAATCACGGTTTTTAGGGCTTGAAAGAAGGTTTTTATCATGTTTGATACTGCCGCTGTGACCGCAAAGGTTATAGTTTTGTTTTTTGTAATGGTGTGCGGATTTTATGCGAGAAAAAGGAGTTTTCTCAATGCCGAATCCACGACTGCGCTTTCCGCACTTCTTGTTAACATAACAAATCCGCTTTTGTGCATTTATGCGTTTCAAAAGGAATACACGCCGGAGCTTCTTAAAACGGGACTTACTGTTTTGGGTATGTCGGTTATAATTCATCTTATCCTTACGGGTTTGTCTTACATACTTTACGCTCCCATGAAAAATGTTGCCAAGAGAAAGACACTTCAGTTTGGTACTATTTATGCCAACTGCGGATTTCTCGGTTATCCTGTTCTCATGGCACTTTTCGGTTCCATGGGTGACCCGAACGGCCTTTTTTACGGAGCATTTTTTACGCTTTTCTTTAATGCATATTGCTGGACCTTTGGCGTGTTCCTTATGAACGACGGAAAGAGCCTTGCTCCGAAGGAGCTTGTTAAAAAGGTGTTTCTCAATCCCGGTATTATCGGAACAATTCTTGGTTTTATCCTTTTCCTTTCGCCCATAACTTTCATGGAGGGAAGCATTGCCTATGATTCCTTCAAAATGGTCGGCGATATGACTTTCCCTCTTTCCATGTTCATAACCGGAAGCCTTCTTTCACAGATTGATTTCAAGAGTCTTTTCAAGGACATCAGCCTTTGGTATTACAGCTTTATAAAGCTGATTGCTCTGCCGGTTATTACGGTTTTTGTATGCAAGCTTATAAATCTTCCCATGCTTTACACCTATCTTGCCGTAACCATGACGGCAATGCCCGGTGCAAGCAACACCGCCATTTTCGCTGACATTTATGACAAGGACAAGGACAGTGCAGCAAAATGTGTCGGACTTTCAACTTTTCTTTCTATTTTCACAGTGCCGGGTATAATGTTTTTAATAAGCGTTGTTTTTAAGGCGTGAAAGAAAAGAAGAAGTTTTTTAACTTTGAGAAAAAAGATTATAAAAATGTAAGGGCAGTTCCCGACCGAATTTCGGGAACTGCCCTCTCGTGTTAAAAATGATGCACATAATATTTGTAGTTCGCAGATATGGCGGAGATTTTAGCTTTTCTCAATGATTTTTATGTTTTCGGCGGTCATTCCCGTTTCGGTCATGGCAATTTCTCGAATCTGTGCAACCTCGTGTGTCAGAAGTCCTGACGTTTTTACAATGACACTTACGCTTTCATTGCTCATTACGGCAATGCAATCGTCAAAGCCTTTTGCTTTAACCATGGTTTCGATGTTTGCTTCGGTTTCCATATTGGAGGCAAGTCGAATCATTTCACCAAGTGCAACGTCCTTGGCATCGGGCATTGTTTCGGAGCTGTCAACAACGGTCTGAAGCGTTGCAATGGCATCGTCACGCTTGCGCTCACGGTCGGCGGCGGCTTGTACAAAATAAATATCCTGTGGCTCGGATTCAAGAGTTATCTCTGAAATGGGACTGTCTTCGGGGGAGATTCCGTCCACAAGGGCGGCTTCTCCGAGAATTTTTGTGTTTGTTCCACCGGAATTTGTACCGGGAGTGTCAATCTCGGTTTTGTCGAGGGATGATGTATAGAGATAACTGTTTTCCGGTTGTACTCCATTGTTTCTGACATGGTCGCTGTAAACGGCGGCGACAACAAGTGCCGCAAATGCAAGGGCGGCAACGGCTCTCATATGTTTTTTTGCAAAGCCTGCGATATTTTTTATTTTCTGACTTTTCATAAAAGTGTTCTCCTTTCATACATTGAAAAATGAATTATAATTATTGTTGAGCATAAACAGCGGTCTCGTCCTGAATGGAGCTGTTAGCTTCATAGACCTCAACTCTGTTGCTTGCAATTCCGAACAGAGCTGATACCGCATCAGTAATTTCACATTTCACCTTGCTGTTTCCACCGCCCGGACACACAACGACAACTCCTTTTACTTTTGGATAAACCTTTTTTATAAGTACGGGGCTCTGACTTCCCGTCCCTTTTCCGTTTTCTGTGAGGACAAGCTGTTTTTCTGATGACCTGTCCCCCGACAAAGGCAAGTTCCCAACAGAAACATTCCCCGAACCTGCAACCTCGGCGTTATAGGCATAGACGTTTTCAAAGGAGCTGTCAAAGGTTATCATTACTTTGACATTCGTTCCGGCGTTTGCCATATGAGAAACAATTTGCGATAGCTTTTGCTCAAGCTCATGGGCATAAAGGGAAATTTCGTTATCTTGCAATGGGTTGTTTTGAAAAGTGATGTCGGAAGTTTCGCTGTAAGAAGCACCATAGGCTGACACAGAATCTGTCCTCTCGTTTTCATGCGATGGAATTAACGATGAAATTGCAATGATAAACATTCCTGCGGCTGCAAGGATTATGGCGGCGGTTTTGGTGTTGATATTCTTTAATTTTGACATGAGTTTTTTAATATCCCGGATTGTTGTAATCGGAATTTTGAACACTGCTATTTTGCGTCCCTCCTTCAGATTTTACTTTTCGTTAATCTCTGTTTGAGGTTGTATGAATGTTTTGACAACCTGTGAGACGACGGACAAGCTCTGACATCTGCTGCGTTTTTTCGGGGGTCAGTTTGTTTTCACATATGATGCTGACCTCGGTTATGTAAAGAGAACTCTTGCCGTCTGTTATTTCTTCTCTCAATTGTATGCGTGTTTGTACTTCACTTATTCCAAACTCTGAATAAATATGTGAAGCAATTTGCTTTTCAAGTTCGTTTTTGGTGTTTTCGATTATTATGTCTGAAAGATTTTTCTCAGTTTGGAAGTTTTCATTTTGGGAATAATGCCCTTCATAAGATTTGACAAGGGTGCTTTGATCTGATAAAAGGTTTTCGTTGTTACAACCTGAAAGGGGTGAAAGCATTGTGCAAATTACGCACAGAGTTATGACAAGTCTTGCATATTTCAAAACAGTTTCGCTGTTTTCCTTTGGTGCAAGGCAAAGAACTGTGTCAGCGCACGCTCCCATGGCGCAAACTGTGAAAACCGACATTATAAATTCTTTTATGTTCATTTGCAGTGACGTATCAGCGTGTAACGGCTCTGAAAAATGAACCTGCAAAAAGTTTTATTGCTCTTTGCGCTTCGGTATATGTGTTTCCGCATGAGCCGACCTCGAGAATGAGTGAGCCGGGGGTGTATTGTTGATTAAAACGTGAGTTTCTTAAGTTTATGGGGCGCACAAGAGTGGGATAATCCGAGGCTATGCGTTGTTGAAGATGAATTGCGGTGTCAATGTTTGTTTTCCAGGTGTCGTGTTTTGCGCCGCCTCCGTCTGTGCCAACGACAAACATTATTTGCGCTGTTTTTTCGCCACAAATTTCGCTGACGGGTTTGACTTTCTGATTGTCACTTCGCACGATGGAGTCACGGTGGAGATCAATGACGTATTTTATGTCGGGATATTCGGAAAGATATTTTTCAATTGTTTGGGCGGCACTTTTATATGAGGTCAAATATGATTTTTCATCGTGCATAATATCGCAATGAAGCGTTGGGATGCCATAGGCATTGAGAGAATCAGAAAGCTGTTTCCCAAGACCGACAACGTTCTTTTGGGTGTCGGTGCTTCGGGGAGAAGCTTCGCTTTTATGATAGTATGCACCGTCAACGGAGGTATAAGCTTCTGTACCGTGGGTGTGGACAATAAGGACCTTGGGGTTTTCCATGTCATTGAATGGAACAAGAGGTTCAATGGGAAAATCCTTTTCAAGGGATTGTTCAACGTTGACGGAATAAGAGGTTTCGTTGTTAATTCGCACAAGAGGAAGCTTATGGTCGGAGGTGTTGTTGCCTGCTTTATTCAGATTGCCTGAAAGGTCAAGACTTAAAAGTGGAAAACTCTGACCTGTTACCATGGTATTTTCAACGGCAGTTTCTGCATTATCCACCGTTACAGAGTTTTTGTTTTCAACTTCAGGAATATCCGTTTGAACTGAGACACTAATGGAATCGGTTTCATCAACGTCCGCTGAATTATGATTAGTGTCACGCATTTTCATGTAATATGAGGAAATCGTGTTGAAAGACGGCAGAGCCTCAGTGTTGTCACGGTTGTTTCCAAAAAAGGAAGTGTTATTAAAAACAGATGATATTGCTTCTTTTATTTCCCGGGGGTTTTTGTCAAAGCATATTGTCCCGTCTTTTACTTTTACAATTCCTGTTGCAAAAAGCAAGGCTGTACAAAGCACGGCACAAAAAGTGAGAAAACACGCAAGTCTGAAAGCAGCTCCGAACATCGCAGTCAAAAATCTTGTAAAGCGGCGTTTTGAAGCATAGGTATTTCCTGTGTGGCGATGCTTTTTGCGCCGTTTTGCTGAACTGCTTTCGGGAAGCGTTATGTCAAAGAACACCGAAGTTTTTCTTTTGTCCTTGGGTTTGGGGGAATTTACGTTAACGGAAAATTTTGTGTAGGTCAAGTTTTTTGCTCCTTTCGGCGTGGTTTTGTCAATAATTTATATGCGTAGACTTTAAGTTATAGAACGCCAAAAGTTTTCGGGACAGTATTGCAAATAAAAACCTCTGACAAAAGCAAGCCATTTGCTTTGTCAGAGGCATTATTTTTTCCTGTTCGTATATTGACAATTTGCCGAATTTGTGATACAATTTAGTTTGAACAGATTTTCGGTTGTGCCATAATTCCCGGTTAACCATGCGATAATTTATTTTTCGTTGGCATATCCATCACCGGAAAGAAAGTCGATGGAACGCTTGACCGCATCCTTGGCATTTCCCCAGGGTTCGTTGTCATAACGATAGTCAAATTTTTTGCAAAACCAGGACACATCTGCGCGCAGACTTTCAAGGTAACCGCTTTGAACTGAGCTTATATCCTTCAGAAAATCCGGATAAATTTTGCGTGGCATGAAATCCGATGCCGCAGTGAGAAACATTTCATAATGCGGCAGGCAGAAATAAGGCTGTTCAAGGAGCTTTGCACGGAAATCCTTTTCATGTTCCCAAAGATAGATGGCGGTTTTGGTCATTTTTCCGAGTTTTTCTTCGATTTTGTCGCAGACATAGCAGCTTGAATGAATTTCCCGGACATTTGCCGCCGCTTTTGCACCCGAATCTTTTACGAGAAGTGCGGGTTTTGCTGACACTTTCTTTTCAATATGTTCAAGATGACTTTCAAGCATAAGTCCAAGACCAAGACGGTTTTTCATGGTGAACATTTTTCCAAAATGTCTGCCGCAAAAGCCTTTTTTATTGGTTTCTATGCGTATGTCAGGTTCCATCATTGAGGCACCTAAAATTATATCGAGCTCGGTTTCTTCAAGGTTTGAAAAAAGGGCGCAGAATGGGCAACCGCATTTTTTGTCAAAGGCTTCGTTGACGGGTATGGTATAAATTTTTTCTTCCATTATTATATATGTCCTTTCCGCAGAGTTCTTAAAGTGTTTACTTTAAAGCTGTTACCATGTATTTTATCACAAATTTTAATATATTTCAATAGGTAAAAGTAAAATGACATTGACACAACAAAAAAATCCACTCAAAATTGAAAATTACAAAGGAAATTCTCCTTGCTTTACTGCTCCGAAGAATTTCGACCCTGAGCTTATCTTCAATTGCGGTCAATGCTTCCGCTTTGACAGAAAGCAGATTCTTTCCGAAAATGGAGAGGCTTGCGACATGATTTCCCCTGTTTTTTGCGGGGTTGCAAAGGGAAGATACATAGAGGTTGAAAATGTAAACGGGGATATAATTCTTGGCGGAGCAAAACAAGAGGACATGGAGATGTGGAATGATTATTTCGATATGTCCCTTGACTATGCCGAAATTGGTGAATCTTTTTCTTTTGACAAAACTCTTTATGAGGCTTACAGCTATGGAAGCGGAATAAGGATTCTTCATCAGGATGAATTTGAAACGCTTATTTCGTTTATTATCAGCCAGAACAACAACATTCCCCGAATCAAGGGCATTATCAGAAACCTCTGCGCCGCATATGGAGAGCCGATTGAGTGTCCCGATGGCGAAACACGCCATGCTTTTCCGACGGCGCAGGCAATTGTGGAAGCAGGCGAGGATGCTATGAAAGAACTTCGCATGGGCTTCCGTGCAGGCTATGTTTTTGATGCCGCAAAAAAGGTTGCAGACGGAAGCATTGATTTGATGTCGGTTTATGACATGGACACAGAAAATGCACTTAAATACCTTATGCAGATTAAGGGTGTGGGACTCAAGGTTGCATCTTGTACGGCGTTGTTTGCTTTCAGAAAATATGATGCTTTTCCGATTGATGTGTGGGTCAAGAGAATACTTGATAAATACTATGACGGCAAGGTTGGCGCAGAATATTTCGGAAAATACGGAGGAATTGCCCAGCAATATCTGTTTTATTATGAAAGATGCAAAAGCGGCGTGACCTTATAACAAGCAAATTTCAAGGACTTTTTGCGCAGCGTAAAAAGGTACGCGAAGACTACGAAAGGAACAAAAATCATGGATACTTCCAAAAACACTTATATGTATTGCCGATGCAACGAATGTGGAAGCGTTATTTCATATCAACTCAACATTTTTGGCTTAAACGGTCATCCCCTTTCTCTTAAATGCGAGGTGTGCGGACAAAGCGAATTTACCGCAGAGCTTACAAGGACAAGAGGAGTGAACCTTAAGGTCCCCTGTCTTTACTGCAAGGGCGAGCATCGTTATCCCCTTTCCTCTCCCACTTTTTTCGGCAAAGATTTGTTTCTTTTGCAGTGCCCACTGACAGGATATGATACCTGCATGATAGGAACTGACATTGAAAAGGTGAACAATGCTTTTGAGGAAAACGATGCGGAGCTTAAAAAGCTTATTATGGAAACGCAAACCGCAAATGCTTCTGGCGAAAAGCTTGGTGAGAGCCTTGAAAGCAGGGGGCTTACAGAGGCGTTTGAGGAAATCATCGCCGCTGTCAACACATTTGTTGCGGACAAGCGTTATGCTTGCGATTGCGAAAAACGTCCATCACCATCGGAGCTTTGTATGACGGTTGATGGTGTGAATATAGAAATCAAGTGCAAAATCTGCGGAGCGGCGGAAACTGTGAATATTGCTGACCCGGACGATGTTGACAGGTTTATTGACAGCGGAATGATTGATATGTGGAAATAAAGGTTTTTCCAAAAAATGAGTTTTGTCCGGGCACTTTTAATTATCGGCATCGGTGAAAATAATTTCTTCAACAAAGTCTCCAAGGGGTGTGCGTGAAAGCATGGCTTCAAAGTAGGTGGCGAGATATTGTATGTCATCATCAGAAAAAGAATCGGAATTGTGTGAGGATATTGCACCGGGACTTAGTTTTACAGTGAGACTTGTGTTTAAGATTTTCGGTGAGGTTTCTTCGTCGGAATCCTGAAATGCAGAATCTGAGCCAAAAAAGGTTATCAGCTTTTGCGTCCATATATAGTCCGAAAAACATCTGATGCAGAAAAGTGCGCCGATAACGGCAAAAAGACAAAGTAATATTTGTATTGTGGTGTGCAAGATTGTCACTCCGTGTTGTTGACGGTATATTACATTATATGACAAAAGCTTCCGGTGGTGTCATGGCTTTTGTGGTGGAAAAGTCAGGGAAATGCGACAGATGCAAAAAGAGGTTTTTGCTAAAGCGCATCATTTATATTGAATACATGAGAATGAGTATATTTTAAAGGAGGTGATGAGTCTGTGGGTATAGTGAATGACAACGACAACCGTGCCGGCAAGGAGAAGCTTGTGGGAACGGTGAAAGAGATACTTTTTGAGAATAAGGACAACGGTTATGCTGTGTGTATGATTGAGGATGAGCACGGAGAGGAATTTACCCTTGTTGGAACAATGCCGCTTCTTGCCTGCGGAGAAAAGCTCAAGGCTTATGGCAGATGGACTCATCATGCATCTTTTGGAAGACAGTTTTCTGTGGATTCTTATTCCAAGGAGCTTCCCACGACAGATGAGGCAATTATAGAGTATCTTGCAAGCGGAGCTGTAAAGGGAATAGGGCCTGTTTCGGCAAAGAGAATTGTTGACAAATATGGCGCAGACACATTTGATGTGCTTGAGAATCACCCGGAATGGCTTGCAGATATAAGGGGCATCACGCCAAAAAAAGCCCGTGCAATCGGCGAGAGCTTCAACTCGCAAAGAGGGATACGGGATATTATGCTGATGTTTGGAAATGCCATAGGAACGGCATCGGCAGTCAAGATTCATGAGGTTTTCGGAGATGCGGCAACGGATATAATACGCAACAATCCCTATATTTTGTGCGACAAGGTCAGAGGTATCGGTTTTGAAAGAGCTGATGCCATTGCGCAGACTCTCGGCATTGAAAAGGAGTCGGTTTTCCGCATTGAATCGGGTGTTAAGTATTACATGAACAAGCGTGTCAACCAAAACGGAGATTGTTGTTTGCCCGAAGAAGAGTTGATAAGCGGTGCGGCAAAGCTATTGGGCGTGAGCGTTGACGGAGTTAAAACGGCTTTGAAGAGATTGTTCTCTGTTGGCGAGCTTGTGTGCGTAAGAATGAGAACTGATGCAATTCAGGAAGCTTTGCCGGGCGTTGGCAATATGGTTCTGCAGGACGAGGATGGCAGACGCAATATGGTTTATTTGAGTTGGGTGTACCGTGCGGAAAAATATTGCGCAGAAAAGCTTATGCTGCTTTCCAACTCAGCGGTTAATCTGCCGGTTGCAAAGGCTGAACAAAAAATCAACGACGTTGAAGCAGAGCTTGGAATTACATTTGCGCCGCTTCAGCGAGAAGCGATAATGAACGCTGTCACAAAGGGACTGATGATTGTGACGGGCGGACCCGGAACGGGAAAAACAACGGTTATAAGAGCAATTATAAAATTGTTTGACAGCCTTGGACTCGAAACGCTCCTTGCCGCCCCCACAGGAAGAGCCGCAAAACACATGACCGAATCAACGGGCAGAGAAGCAAGGACTATTCACCGCCTTCTTGAAACAGAGTACAGCGGAGAGGGAGAAGCAGGCTCAAAATTCGGACGAGATGAGGATAACCCACTTGATTGTGGTGCGCTTATAATCGACGAAGTTTCAATGACTGATATTTTGCTTTTGTCGTCGCTTCTTCGGGCAATTGAACCGGGAACAAAGTTGATTTTCATTGGTGACAGCGATCAGCTGCCTCCGGTTGGCGCAGGTGACACTCTTGCGGATATGATAGCTTCGGGTAAAATTCACACAGTTCGTCTGAACGAGATTTTCCGTCAATCGGGCGACAGCAAAATTGTTGTCAATGCGCACGCCATAAATCGGGGGAAGATGCCGGCACTTGACAATAAGAACAAAGACTTTTTCTTTATGCCCCGTGACAACGGTGCGGCGGTGTGCGAGCTTATCGGCGATCTTGTTACAAAACGTTTGCCCGATGCTTATGGCTTCAATCCGCTTCATGATATTCAGGTTATAACTCCTTCACGAATCGGAATTGCAGGTGTCACAAATCTTAACAGAGTTCTCGGCGAAAAACTCAATCCTGCCATGGTGTCAAAGAAAGAGATTGAATACATGGACACGGTTTACAGGGAATGTGACAAGGTGATGCAGATACGCAATAATTATATGGTCGAGTGGATCTGCGACAACGGCATAAGCGGAAGCGGCGTTTACAACGGCGACATTGGTATACTTGAATCAATTGATCCAATAGAGGAAGTTTTTCGTGTACGCTATGAGGACAAGGTTGCAAAATATGACTTTTCGCAGATTGACGAAATTGAACACGCCTATGCGGTGACAGTTCACAAGAGTCAGGGAAGCGAATACCCGGCGGTAATTATCCCTGTGTTTGATGCTCCACCAACGCTTCTTACACGGAATATGCTCTACACCGCTGTGACAAGGGCAAAAAAGCTTGTCATAATCGTTGGAAGAATGGGCAAGGTTGAGCTTATGGTAAAGACGGATAAAAAGTCATCGAAATATTCGGGACTTGCACAGATGCTTATGGGAGATTAACAATTTACGGTTTGTACTTAAGGTGCAAACCGTAAATTTTTAGTCGCATTATTGAAAGTTTTATCGTTTACTTATGCTTCCGTCGCTGATTGCCAAGTTAATTATCTGAATCCGGTTGCTTTTTAAAGCATACGAAAGCGTTGAACTTGCACCGCCAAAAGGTCTGTTGACGTAGCATATAAGAAAATCCGAGTTGTCAACCATATATTGATTTGTTTTCAGTAGTTTATATTTATTTGGAGTGGTTTCAGCGATGTTTGCCAAAAGTATATTGTCGGATTTTTCGCTTAAAGAATTTATGTTTTGAACAACGGTATTTGTAAGATATGGGAGAATGATTTCGATTGCTATATCTTTATATTCTGCTTTTATCTCCAAAAGCGTTTCAAAAATAAAACTGTCAAAGTTGCCGTAATTGCCCACCCAAAAGGATTTTACATTTTTTTCGGTTATAAGTTGTTTGATGTGTTGAGTTACAATATGCTTTATGTAGTATTCGGAAAAGTCCCCGTGACCTGAAAAACAACATCTTTTAGTTCTCAATTGCATCACCTCAAAAAGTATTGGATATACTGTATATCTATTTTAAACATTATAACATTTATATGGGATAAAATAAATATATAATATATTTATTTTGAGGTAATTTTTTGTGTCAATTAAAAGTGTATCAATCAGAATAGAAGAAGAAATGCTGAAAAAGCTGAGCTACGTTGCAGATTATGAGGGGCGTTCTGTTAACAGCCATGTTCTTGTTTTGATTCGCCAAAACATAAAGGCGTTCGAGCAACAAAACGGCGAGATTGGCGAGAACATAAAGCCCGATGTCAACGTCAAGCCTACACGCAAGTGATTTTTATAGAAAGTGTATTTGGGAACTTGCGGATTTTGAGATAAGGACAAATGTGTTTTTGGTTTACTTGCCTGTTTGTGCTACGGCGCGGATTTTTGAGCCGTAATCTCTGAAGGACGAAAAAAGAACCAAACGGATATTATCTTGTCAAAAAGTTCCATAAATACCCATATATAATAATAGGAAGAAAACTTTTTGTCGCCTTTTTGGGGTTTACAAAAAGTTTACAAAAATAACATTCTATTCTATTGCAAAAAAGAGAATAATATAGTAAAATAACAGAGCTTGATGTGCGATGAAGCGAGAGGTTGCGTCAGGTGAGGGCGAAAACCCGAACCATGGACGGTAATTTTCGTGGAGTATGTCCGATAACCGGGCGACAGCAAATACTGAGCCGCATGACATGGCGCTCTTTGTAATGCTCTTTTTCCTCACCTCAGGTTGTGGCAATAGTCACGGCAAAGAGGTGCGGATATCAAGCGGAGCTGAATTATGGAGAGATAAGCTATGCTTATTCAACGGCTTTAAATTCCGACCTAACATTCCGTCGGGGAACGGTCAATGCGTGCATTGACACGCCCAGAGGTCTGTGCAGGAACAATCGGCGTGCAGTAGTGCGCCGAGTGAGCCTGTGAAACGTCAGGAGTTTACAAAGCTCATTACCCGGAGTTTTTCCCCATAAAAGACTTTCGTAAACATTCTATTTGCGAAAGGCGGGAGGGAAAAAACTTCGGTTTTCTTTCGGGTGTTTCACGGAACGCCCGGGTGAGTGTTCAGAATTTTCTGTGTCGCATTTAAATCTTTCCCGAGTGCGGTCAAGCGAATTCGTTCCTTATTATATATAAGCGAACAGCATTCCGGGAGCAAAATTTTTAAAGGAGGCAGAAAAAATGGCTGCAAATGAAAAAATCAGAATCAGACTCAAGGCTTACGATCACGCTCTCATCGACCAGGCTGCTGAGAAGATCGTGGCTGCCGCAAAGAGAGGCGGCGCAAAGGTTTCCGGTCCTATTCCCCTTCCTACAGAAAAGGAAATCGTGACCATCCTTCGTGCTGTTCACAAGTACAAGGACTCCAGAGAACAGTTTGAGTTCCGTACACACAAGAGACTTATCGACATCATTAAACCCGGTCAGAAGACAATCGATGCTCTTATGAGCCTTGAACTTCCTGCAGGTGTTGATATCGAAGTCAAGATGTAATCCGCAAGGAAGCATCAAAAAATTATCACAGCGTTTTGGTCTTGCCGAAAGACAAGATTGAAATAAATCCGGGATTCTTCATGGTTCCCGGGAAAATAAGGATCACGTTGAGGCATTGTCCGGCTCTGAAATCCTTGAGCATAAGACACATGGTGCTTCAACCAATAATCCAACAGGAGGAAAAGACATGAAAAAAGGTATTATCGGAAAGAAACTCGGTATGACACAGATTTTCGACGAAGTCGGAAACGTCATCCCCGTAACCGTCGTTGAAGCAGGTCCCTGCCCTGTCGTTCAGAAGAAGACAGTTGAAAACGATGGCTACAACGCAGTACAGCTCGGTTTCGAGGACATCGTAGACCGCAAGCTTACAAAACCTGAAAAGGGTCACCTTGCAAAGGCGAACGTTCCCTTTAAGAAGCACCTCAAGGAGTTCAAGCTTGACGATGCGGCTAACATGAATGTTGGCGACGTTATCACAGCTGAAACTTTTGAAGCCGGTGAAAAGGTTGATGTTACAGGCATCTCCAAGGGTCACGGTTACACAGGTGCAATCAAGAGATGGAATCTCCACAAGCTCAGAATGACTCACGGTGTAGGCCCTGTTCACCGCCAGTCCGGCTCTATGGGTGTTATCGACCCTGCGAGAATCTTCAAGAACAAGAAGATGGCCGGCCAGTGGGGTCACGAACAGGTTACAATCCTTAACCTCGAAGTAGTCAAGATCGATGCGGAAAAGAACCTTATCGCTATCAAGGGCGCCGTTCCCGGTCCCAAGAACAGCATTGTGTTCATTCGCTCGTCAGTGAAGTAATCCATAAGGAGGGAATATAATGCCTACAGTAAAGATGTATGATATGGCAGGTAACGTTAAGGGCGACGTTGAGCTTAACGAAGCAGTGTTCGGCTGCGAAGTTAACTCCGCAGTTCTCCACTCCGTTATCAGAGCATATCTTTTGAATCAGAGACAGGGTACACAGAGTACCAAGACCAGAAGCGAAGTTTCCGGCGGCGGTAAGAAGCCTTGGAGACAGAAGGGCACAGGCCGCGCAAGACAGGGTTCCACACGTTCTCCTCAGTGGACACACGGTGGTATCGCATTCGGACCTAAGCCCCGCACATGGAAGATCACAATGAACAAGAAGGTTAAGAGAATAGCTCTTAAGTCTGCTCTCTCCTCCAAGGTTCTTGACGGTAACCTCATGGTTATTGATTCCATCGCAATGGACGAATACAAGACAAAGAAGATAGCTGCTATGCTCAAGGCTCTCGGCGCAGACAAGAAGGCTCTTATCGTTCTTCCTAATGCTGACGAGAAGATCGTTGCATCCGCAAAGAACATCCCCGGAGTAAAGACTGCTATCCCCGGCACTCTCAATGCTTACGATATTCTTAAGTATGACAAGTTCATCGTTGCTAAAGAGGCTGTTGCAATAATCGAGGAGGTATATGCATAATGAAGAATGCACATGACGTAATTATCCGCCCGATTATCACCGAAGCAAGCATGGACAAGATTGCCGATAAGGTTTACACCTTCGAGGTTGCAAAGTCCGCAAGCAAGCCCGAAATCAAGGCGGCTGTTGAGGAAATCTTCAAGGTAAATGTTGAAGCAGTTAATGTAATCAACATGAAGTCCAAGCCCAAGAGAGTCGGTTATCATATGGGTGCTACTTCCGAATGGAAAAAGGCAATCGTTAAGCTTACAGCTGAATCCACCACAATCGAATTCTTCGATAGCATGATGGCGTAGTTCGCAAAGCGAACTAAAAAGTTTGCGAAGCAAACTTTCGGACAGTTCACAGAGAGTTCGCAAGGATTGACTTCACAAGCTTTTCGGTACAAACAAAAGCTTACACGGGTTTATGAACCCGTCACGATTTAAACCTTAAAAATTCGGATAAGACGGTATCGACCGCATATACGGCAGCAGTGCGGAGCAAAAACGAACCGTCATTAAAGAAGTTGCCGAGAAATGGAGTTATTATGGCAGTCAAGAAATTTAAACCTACAACTCCGGCCAGAAGAAATATGACAGTACCCGGCTTTGAGGAAATTACCAAGAGTACTCCCGAAAAAAGCCTTTTGACGGTGCTTAAGAAGAACGCCGGACGTAATAATACAGGTAAAATCACTGTTCGCCACCATGGAGGCGGAAACAGAAAGAAGTATAGAATTATCGACTTCAAGAAGAACATCCTCGATGTTCCTGCAACAGTACTCGCAATTGAGTACGACCCCAACAGAACCGCTTACATCGCACTCATGCAGTACGAGACAGGCGAAAAGACATATAGCATCGCTCCCGTAGGCCTCAAGGTTGGCGACGTTGTTCTCAACGGTTCCAAGGCTGACATTAAGCCCGGTAACGTGCTTGCAATCAACGACATTCCCGTTGGTACACTTATTCATAACATTGAGCTTCACCCCGGTAAGGGCGGTCAGCTTGTAAGAAGTGCAGGCGTTGCAGCTCAGCTTATGGCTAAGGAAAACGGTGTGGCTCAGGTAAGACTTCCCTCCGGTGAAGTAAGACTTGTTCCCCTTAACTGCAAGGCAACAATCGGTCAGGTTGGTAATCTCGACCACGAGAATATCAAGATCGGTAAAGCAGGTAAGAAGCGTCATATGGGTATCCGTCCCACAGTAAGAGGTTCCGTAATGAACCCCTGCGATCACCCTCATGGTGGTGGTGAAGGTAAGTCTCCTATCGGCCGTCCTTCTCCCGTATCTCCCTGGGGTAAGCCTACAATGGGATACAAGACCCGTAACAAGAAGGCGAGAACAAACAAGTTCATCGTTAAGCGCAGAAACGATAAGTAATCTTAAACGATACTTTGACAATCCCAATGCTTTTGGGAAGGAGGCAATATAAGAATGAGCAGAAGCGTGAAAAAAGGTCCTTTCGTCGAAGAAAAGCTCTATAAGAGAATATGCGAAATGAACGACAAGGGTGAAAAGAAAGTTCTTAAGACATGGTCAAGAGCTTCCACAATTTTCCCTCAGTTTGTTGGTCACACAATCGCAGTTCACGACGGAAGAAAGCACGTTCCGGTATATGTAACAGAGGATATGGTTGGACACAAGCTCGGTGAGTTTGCTCCCACAAGAACCTTTAAGGGACATTCCGGATCCAAGACCGCTAACAAGTAATTAACACTTAGTTGTCGCAAGGACAAGTCTTTGCGAAAGGAGGAAATAACACAGCATGGAAGCAATAGCATATTTGAAGGATCTGAGAATTTCCCCCAGAAAGGTAACAATCGTTCTCGACCTTATCAGAAATAAAGATGTTGCAACAGCTATGGGTATTCTTATGAATACAAGAAAAGCAGCAAGCGAGCCTGTACTTAAGCTCCTCAAGTCTGCTGTAGCTAATGCCGAAAATAACAATCACATGGACACGAGCAAGCTCTACGTTTCCAAGTGCTTTGTAACTCCCGGCAGAACTGCAAAGAGAATCATGCCCCGCGCACAGGGAAGAGCGTTCAGAATTCTTAAGAGAAGCTCTCACATCACCCTCGCAGTTGCGGAAAAAGAATAATCGGCATCGTTAAAGGATGCACATCATAGTAAGGAGGCAAATTACGGAGTATGGGACAGAAAGTTAATCCTCACGGACTTCGTGTGGGCGTTATAAAAGGCTGGAACTCCAGATGGTTTGTTAAAGATGAAGTATTCGGCGACACTCTTGTTGCTGACTATAAGCTCAGAACATGGCTTAAGGACAAGCTTAAGGATAACGGCGTGCCCGCAATTGAAATAGAAAGAAATGGTCACGGTCTTCGTGTGATCATCCACTGTGCAAAGCCCGGCACAATCATCGGTAAGGGCGGCGAGGAGCTTAAGAAGCTTACTGCTGAAATCGAGCAGTTCGTTGGCGCTCCCGTAAGAATCAAGGTTGAAGAAGTTAAGTATCCCGATCTCGATGCTCAGCTCGTTGCAGAAAATATCTGCTCACA
>JAZQKV010000124.1:0-29446 GCA_045542335.1 Eubacteriales bacterium | reverse complement strand
CACATATTTTTCAATTTGTCAAGAGAAAGAGGGTGAAAAGTGTGACTATACCGGAGTTTGTGTCTTTTGTGGTTGACATTTTGGAACTGACCGCTTGGACTTGCCTTATAATATGTATATTTAAATCGACAAAATAAAAGTAAGCATTCGTTTTGAAAGGAGCGTTAAAATGAACATTGGCAGAAATCTTACAATCATCATGTATGACCGAAAAATAACATCCAAGGAGCTTGCGGAGGCTGCAGAGGTATCCGTTGGTATGATAAACTATATCAAGCAGGGTGAAAAAATTCCGTCTGTACCGGTACTTAACAAAATCGCAAAGCGTCTTGAGGTCAAGATGGATGATCTCGTAAACGGAGATTTTTCAATGCAGCTTGAAAAATCGGGAGAAATAAGCACATTTGCCGGATAAAAGCGTTCCTTTGAGAGCATTTGCGACATATAATGCAAAGAGGTGATTTGCATGGCTCTTGTGAAAGAGTATATAAGTGAAAGCGGCGCACATATCCGAATCTTTGATGACTGTGCGGCAAAGACCCCCGAAGAAAAAGAAAGGATTTATAAGAATCTTGAAGCATTGATTGAAAAATTTCTCACGGAAGGAAAATTGAAACTACCGGAATTTGAGGGAGTTGACCCTGCAAGGCTTCGAGCAAGAATTATAAGACCGGAATCTTAAAAGTTGTCAGAAGGGAAAATTCATGAATCATCAAAAAGATAAACGCCCGTATCCAACGGAACAGTGCCAAAAGTGTAAATATTGGCGGTCTCTCTCAACTGTATATCCTTTGGGTTATAAAGCTTGTCATTACACTTTTGACACAGGCATGGCGAGAGGGAGCAATCCGCCGAATTGTAAGGAACAGGTGGAAATATAGAAAAAAGGAAAAATGGTGATGCAATGGTTACACATTCCCGGAGAGATTGAATATACGGGTGATGCACCGGAGACAGAGCGATTGTGATGTGAAATTAGGAAAAGGAAAGGAGGGCCTGAAATCAAAGTTGTTTATACTTTGTATTTCAGACAAGATAAAAATGCTTACATATATTTCCCCGAACGGTGAATGGGGTTTGAAAACATTTGATATTAAGGAAGTGCCGAGAGGTCTTTACGGCTACATTGCAAAGTTGCACGATTATGAGAAGTGCGGTTTTTCGCCGGATGAGTTGCAAAACATTGTTGACGAGTTGGCAGAGCTCAGAGAGCAGAGGAACAGTTTAGATAAAAAGGTGGTTAATTTGAAAGAAAAACTGGAAAAGCAGGCGGCAGAAAGTGCTTTTTTCAGGGAAAAGCTTAACCGAATAAGAGAGCTTATACAGGAGGTAAACTATGAGCAAGAATAAGAAAAAGGATATAAAGGTATTCGTGTTGTCCGCCGTTCTTCTCGGCGGAACAATGCTTCTGCTGTTTTTCGCTACCGTAAAAGCACTTGGCGAGGGATGTACTCCCACAGAAGTATATAACGAAACCTGCATCAGACCAACTTTGGAATACGTCGAAGCTGCCGAGAACGAAAAAAATGCTGTTGCGGAAATCGCAACAACCACAAACGAAATTGCTGCACATATCCCTCTTGCAATGCCTATTATAGAAGAATGCACCGTCGAAATACCGAAAGTCAGATATGCTCTCACCGACGAGGAAAGAGCGGAAATTGAACGTGTGGTAATGGCAGAGTGCGGTGCAGAGCCATACGACGGAATTCTTGCGGTGTGTCAATGCATACTCGACGGTAGTGAATACGAGAATGTGAGACCCACCGAACTTGTAATTAAATACCTGTACACGCCTAACAGAGTTGTGCCGTCACACAGAGTAATACAAGCGGTAAGAGATGTATTTGATAACGGTGTGAGAGTTAAAGAAGAAGTGATGCTGTACTTCTACGCTCCCGAGTGGGGCGACGGCAGTTGGCACGAGAAGCAACGGTTTGTGGTTGAGATAGGCGGTCACAGATTCTTCACCGAAAATAATATTACAAAATAAGAAAGGACTTAAGACATGGAAAAGAATTTTGAGGATTTTGAAAATGGAAAGGCACTTGCGAGTGCGATACTTGTCAAGTCAGACGATGATGTTGACTGTAAAATCATAGGAGAATATCCTGAACTTGTAATAATGTCAGGAGTGCTTGTTGCGGATATATGTAACAAGTCAGGAAAACGGTCAGAGGCATGGGGGTGTCGTGTTCTCAGACTGTGGAGAGTGCTATGGACTATAGGGAGAATTGCTTTGAAGCTTTGGTGAAACTACAAACACTGACTACTGGCAAGGAATATGTATTGCTGTATGACAAGGATCAGGATTTATATCGGGTGACTTGCGGAAGCGAAGATTTGTACTATGAAATCGGAAACGCCATTGAGGCGATAAACGCTTTTGTCGGGGCGGCAACGAAAGAAATAAAGCTACGTGCCATGAAGAAAATGCTTGCGAGAGGGCAGAATCCGTTCACAGGGGAATGGTGCGTGACGGATGAGGAAAAGAGAGTGGCGAGAGAGGGATTTACCATGTACGAAAGGAGCGTTGATGATGGCTGAATATGTAAAAATGGCGGACGTAAGCCGGAATGGTACTGTTCGCATCGGGCTTCGGGTTGGTGGCGTGATTGTCATGACATATCTTGGTTACCTCGACAAGCGTCACCGTAACACGTTTATGCTTTACCCCGAAAGGCAGCTCCGGGAAACGCCTGTCTCGATTCCGGGCAAGCATGAGGTTTCTATTTTTAATGTGAGAGGAAAGTGAAAATAATATGGATTTTCAAAAGTTTCTTAAAGCAATTTCTGCATCAAACCGCCTTAATTATTATGAGGGACAGGGTTCGGTTCAGTATATTGGCGACAGTCATTCAATATATGCCATTGATGGACTTCCGCCACTTGACGAAAAGGCGGTTTCTGTCATGGCAGGCAAAGAAATCTGCTTTGACAAGTTTGATGTTCCACCGACAAGATTTGAACTTATTGACACGGACATACCCTTGAACAGGTTTACCCGTACACACAGTATAAACGGGTACTGTGCGATGTATGCCGGAAAAGACATTGTTTTTGTAAATGACAAATATCTCAAACCTTTTGAAACGGAACAGGGAATCAATTTGTATCTCCGCAAGGAAAACAACAAAAGATACATTATCATTATGGGAGGTATGTTCTTCCTTGGTGTTACAAATGAGTGCAGATTCACGAGCGATGTCATTGATGAGCTTGGATGCATATATGAGATGTTAAGCTGCGGCAATGTCATGATTGTCAAAATGAACGAAAGTGAAAGGTAAATGAAAATGTTTGATGAAATAAAAAAGAAAAGTGCGTACCATGCGGCACTTTGCGAGATGCTTGAATCTGTTTTGACCGATGAAAACAAGAAGCGCATTGAGGGTGTTGATGTGGGACAAGGCATTGAGAACGTCATAAATGCCATGAGAAAAGAAGCAAAGGAGAATGCTTCAGGAGGCGTTGGAGTGATAACACCGGACAGGGCTATGGATATTCTTGCGGGTGAGTTTGGAATTGAGATTCCGAATACTGACACGCAAAAGGCAAACACCGGCGAAATAGTTGACGTTATGGATTTACTTTGAAAAATTTTCGGTAATAAAAAATAATAGGAGATGAAAGAATGTCATGCGTTAAATTTCCTTGGAACAAAAGGGAAATGAGGAAATATACTCCTCCCGAAATTTCAGGAAAGCATAAGCGGAGTTGCGGAGCAACTCATGCAACGGGATATTTGATTCATGCGGAAATATGGAAAGAGTATCTTGTAGTAAATGTGTTTAGTTTATATAATTTCTTCACATTATTTGTAGCCTGCGACGGAAGTTACATAACACTTGACAGGGCAACAAACACCTGGAAAGAAACAAGTCTGTTTGGACTTATGGGCTATCAATCGGAAAATGATACTCCGGTACATTATGTGGACGAAGCTTCAGAGCAAGCCGGCGCAAAGTTCTTTTACAAGGACGCTCCCGGGAATATGCTTTACAGGCAGCTTGGACGTAAGACCCTTGATATTATTTACGAAAAGCAAAAGCAGCAAAGTATGAGCTTGCGTAAAATATGTGAGAGGGACAAGGGTTTTATAGATTACATTTTGGAAAAATGTGTACGGAGTTGCGAAGCAACTCATGAGTTTGAGAAGCAAACTCCGGGTAGAGAACTGGACGAGAAAGTGAAAAAATGGTGTGACGAGAACGTTATGAAATGGTCCCGGTATGGATACGCCGAGAGGGACAAGCGGGACAGAACGGTTGCACATGGCTTTTGCTCGCATTGCGGAAGTGCAGATTTTAAGGTTAAGCCTGTGGGAAAGCTTACGGACAACGAGGGCAAGTGTAAAAGGTGTGGGGCGAAAGTCAAGTTTAAAAATGCTTCTTTTAATACTCTTCGTGACAGGGGGACGTTTACGACGCTCAAGGTGCTTAACGACGGAATTGCGGTGATGCTGTGGAACGTGACATACATTCACAGACGTTTGGGCAAGCCTGAAAGCGAGTATTCCTGTTTCAATATTGAATATATAAGCTTTGGCGGCGATGCTATATATTACACCCGTGAGAGACCTCATTTTAACGGGTTCATAATCACAGATTTTTTTGAGCCTCGATACGAAGAAAGGCGTGGCTGGTATTATTACAAGCAACCGCACATTGGTAGGTACAAATTATGTACGGTAGGTCTTGCAGGAGAGCTTCGTGGGACGCCGTTTGAAAATACTTGTATTGACAAAATTGCAAAGAGCAATGCTGTTGATGTCGGTTTGGTGATAAGGAGGTATCTTATATATCCGGCATTTGAATCGGCTGCCAAGCTTGGATTTTACAGGCTGTGTAATGAATGGAAAGACGCTTGGAACGATTGCTCCCTTAAAAAATGTTTAGGGCTTGACAGTGCAGGGCTTGCTATGCTTTATATGGCAGGCGGCGGCAAAAGTATGGCGAGAATGATTGCGACTTGCAAGGAATATGGCATTAAAAATGTGAGTGCAGAGTTATTAAAAAGGCTTGACGGATACATCGGGAAAAGCAGCGCATGGTGGAACACGGACAGGGACGAAGAACGGCTTGTAGAAGCTATAAGCTATTGTAAGAGGCTTGACAGGTTATGCGATTTCTTGAAGCGAGCCATTCATAGAAAGAAAGATTCAACCACATTTCTCGGTGACTACTATGACTATTTAAATCAATGTAAGACGTTGCATTTGAATCTTAAAGACTACAACGTATTATTCCCGGCAAAATTTGATGAAAAGCACAGGGAGCTGTCGGCACTTATAGAATACAGAAAGAGTGTGGAGCTTGACAAGATGATTGCAGACAGGTACAAGGCTGTTAAGGGAATATACGAAAAGGAGATAGACGGCTATGTGTTTAAGTGTGCAAAATCCTCGGCGGCACTTATAGCTGAGGGAAAGGCACTCAGTCATTGTGTGGGGCGGTATGCCGATGATGTTGCCGAGGGAAAGTGTGTAATTGTGTTCTGTCGCAAAAAGGAGCATCCAAAGAAGCCTTATTGTACGGCAGAGTTTCGGGACGGAAAGAGTATACAGTTCAGGGCATTTGGAAACGGTGTGCCGGACAAGGCGACGCTTGAGGCGTATGAGAAGTACAAAAAGTATGTACAGGACAAGTGGAATAAAAAAGAAAAAGAAAAGAAAGGAAAAAAGGCATCATGAATTTGATTAAGAGAACGGCAGAGGTTATTGCAAGCGAGATACTTATTATAAGGGAGAATGCGGCAAAGGCGTTGTTGTCGGCGTCCATTGAGATTGGAGCACGTCTTATTGAGGCAAAGGAGCTTGTTCCTTACGGAGAATGGGGGACGTGGCTTGAGGACAACTTTGAATATTCGCAGTCCACAGCAAACAATCTTATGGCAATTGCGAATGAATACCAGGACAAGCAATATGATATGCTTTCCACGACATCAAAGGCAGAGCTTTTTGGCAAACTTACATATTCCCAGGCGGTTGCGCTTTTGCCTCTTTCGGTTGATGAGAGGGCGGAATTTGTTCAGAGTCACGACATGGAGGAAATGTCGGTGAGAGACATTCAGGCGGAACTTCGTGCAAGAAAGCAGGCAGAGGAAGATCTTGAGGACTTACGGGACGACTACAACGACCTGGAACGCCTGAACCTTAAGCTTGAACAGGAAAGCGAGGGATACAAGGCGGCACTTGAAACATCGCAGAGTGAGGTTGAAGAGCTACGGCGCATTATTGACGAGTTGAAGAGAACGGAACCTGTGAAGCAAGAGGTTATAATTGAGGGGATAGATCCCGGAATTGCGGAAGCTGAAAAGAAGAAGGCGATTGAGCAGGTGAAGAAAGAGCTTAATGCTGAGATTGAAAGGCTTGCGGCAAAGCTCAAGGAAGAAGAGGAAAGTGCAAAGGTTATTGAGGATGAGGCGGCAAAGCTTCGTGCCCAGATGCCGGAACGTGTGGAAGAGCTTGTATCGCAACGCATGAAAGAGCGTGAAGCCGAGAGCGAGAGGCAGAGGGAAGAAATGAGGGCTGAATATGAGCGTAAGCTTGCGGTGAGCAGTGACAAGGAGATAAGCAGGTTTGGAGTCCTGTTTGAGAATTTTCAGCGTGAGTTTTCGTCGCTTATGGAAAGTCTTGCAAAGGTTGCGGATGAGGGTGCGAGGGGGAAGCTTAGGAACGGGCTTGCATCTGTTATATGTAGAATGAAAGAAAGTGTGGAAAGCGAAAATGCACCGAGATAAATCCCTTTGCAAAGGATAAATCGATCTTGTTTAAAACTCGATTTTAATCAAAGGTAGGGTCAAGAGGAATTTTCGCAAAGCGAAAACTTCCATGGAACAAATTCGCAAAGCGGATTTTTCCTCTCGAAGTTGTTTAAACTTCGTATTTCGACAGGATAAAAATTCGGGGATTTGTGGCTTCAAAAAATTTAAGAAGTCCGTCCCCGAATGTGAGCTTGCATGGGGTATTAACAAATCAACCAAAAACAGGAAGATAAAAAAGAGGAGAAAGTGAAAGGGCATGAGTATTAGAGAATACACAGTTGCGTGTGGGGACTACATGAGGGTTCACTTGTTTCCTGTAAGGCGTAAGGCTTCGGGAAAGAGGGGGAAGCGGTGCAAGCCCACAAGTGAAGTTCAGGCAAGGCTTAACCAGGTGAACAGGCAGCATATGTTCTCGGACATACTTGCGCTTAACTTTTCAGAGGGAGATTATTTTTTGCGCCTGTCTTACAAGCAAAGTCCGGAATCTATCGGTGAGGCTGAGAGGATGCTGCGTAACTACATAAGGCGACTTAAGGCTTGCCGCAAAAAAATGGGGATAAGCGGAGAGTTTAAGTATGCGTATGTTACGGAATGCGGAAAAAAGAGTGGGCGAATACATCACCATGTGTTTCTGCCGGGAGATATGCCGAGAGCCGAGCTTGAAAGAATATGGGGGCTCGGATATGCCAACTGTGGTAGAGTACAGCTTGACGAGACGGGGTGGTATGGACTTGCATATTATGCGCTTAAATCCAAGCGTGAGAAAACAGGCGGAGATGGTGACTTTGAAATTTCAAAGAGGTCATGGAACTGCTCGAAGAATCTGCGAAGACCCGAGCAGGGGCATGAGATAAGGCACAACGACTACCGCATCCGCACAAGCGATGTGCGTTACATAAATCAGAATCCGGACGATTTTTCGTTTATAGGAGAGCTTTATCCCGATTATTTTGCTGTTGATGTGAAGTCCTGTGCTGTTCAGGTGGAGGAATGCACACTATTGCAAGGGAATTTTGTGACCATTTATTTACACAAAAAAATAACATGAAAGGATCATAGCATGACAGTCAAAGAACTTAGTAAATACCATGATTACACGGCGATGATGAAAGCGATTGAAGATGAAATTATATATCTGTACCAAAAGTCAGCAAAGCTTACACAAAACTACAGTAATTCCGAGGGGCGAGCAGTTGGCGGCAAAGGAACTGACATGGTAGGTAATAGTGCGGTACTTATCGCCGACCGGCAAAATGATTTAAGACGTATGAAAGAACTGTGCGAATACGAGAGAGAACGCATTTCAAATTACATTTTTGGCGATGTAACGGATGGACTTGTGAGAGCTATGATGTACGCAAGATTTATAAAACTCCTGCCGTGGTATAAGGTTGCTACATATGTTGGTGGAGGAAACACAGCAGATTCCTGCCGCATGGCTGTTTTCAGATATTGTCGGGGGGATACATAAGTTGTTCACTCTGTTCGTCGCATATGTGTTATAATGTACAATGTAATTCATCTGCAGATGAAAAGGGTGTTTGAGAAAACAATGAAAGAATTTGCAAGGGCATTTTACACATCGCCTGCATGGCGCAAGGCACGACGTGCATATATAGCAAAGCGCAAAGCGCAAGACGGCGGTCTGTGTGAGAAATGCAACGACGCACTTGGATATATAGTTCACCATATCGTATGGCTCACCCCTGAAAACATCAACGATGTAAATGTTTCACTCAATCAAAATAATATGCAATACGTTTGCCTTAAATGTCACAACGGAATTAAAGACATGGAGAACCGGGAAGGCTTGAAAAGAAGATATGCTTTCGACGGAGACGGCAATATTGTTTTTGCCAAAACTTCGGAATAGTCCCCCCATTGATCAAATTTCGAGTGCTCAAAATAACCGAGGCAGCCCGCATAATTTTACTCCGCAAAGTCGCACAAAGGGGGTGTGGTTTTGAAAACGGCGGATAAATCTAAAGATAAAAAAATAAAATCAGAGGTATCACGCCTCAAAAAAATCTTTAAAAATCTTGATGAAAACAAGAAAAAAATTCTTGAACCAATCATCGAAAGCACAGCATTTTTGCGTGTTTCAATGGGTGAGCTTTCCGAAATAATCAATTCCGAGGGCTACACCGAAGAATACATCAACGGCAAAAATCAAAGCGGAATTAAAAAGAGTGCTGAGGTGGATATTTACACTCAAATGTCAAAGAATCTCACGGCAAATATAAAATTGCTTTGCGATAATTCGCCGCCCGAAGACAGAAAGGAATCAAGGCTCGCCGCCTTGCGGTTTGATGACTAATTATATTGCCGAGTATCTGAACGCCATCCGGAAAGGTGAAAAAATTGTCGGAAAGTATGTTCGACTTGCTTATGAAATGATTGAACGAGGAACAGCTGAAAGGCTGTTCTTTTTTGATAGCAAAAAAGCAAACAAAGCAATTCGTTTTATTGAGGAATTTTGCCACCACTACGAAGGTCGTTCGGATTTATTGCAGCTTGAGCTTTGGCAAAAGGCAGCCGTGTCAGTCATTTTTGGCATTGTCGATGACAACGGAACAAGGGTGTTCCGTGAAGTGCTTATCGTTATCGGCAGAAAAAACGGAAAGACACTTTTTGCCGCAGCGATCGCCGCATATATAACCTACATCGAAGCCGAAAGCGGTTCAAAGGTTTTTTGTCTTGCTCCAAAATTGGAACAGGCACAGCTTGTCTATGATGCTTTTGGCGCAATGGTAGATGCTGAACCGGAGCTTGCAGAAATCACAACCAAACGCCGTAATGACTATTATATTTCCGAAATCAAAGCAAGTGTGCGCAAGATAGCTTTCAATTACAAAAAATCCGACGGTTTCAACCCGAATCTTGCCATTTGCGACGAGCTTGCGGCGTGGCAGGGAATGCAAGGTATCCGGCAGTATGAAGTTATTCGCTCGGCATTTGGTGCAAGAAAACAACCGCTTATCCTTTCGATAACAACCGCCGGTTATGAGGATGACGGTGTTTACGATGAGCTTATAATGCGCTCAACGAAAGTGTTGAACGGCGATTCCGAAGAAACACGTTTGTTCCCGTTGCTCTATATGATTGACGATGTTGACAAATGGGATGACATTAACGAGCTGAAAAAAGCAAATCCCAATATGGGTGTTTCGGTGAGTGAGCAATTCTTTTTGGACGAAATTGCTGTTGCGAAAAACTCGCTCCCGAAGAAAACGGAGTTTCTTGTCAAGTATTGCAATATCAAGCAGAACAATTCGGCGGCATGGCTCAGAGCTCAATCTGTTGAAATCATATCGAAACGAGAACTCACTCTTGACGATTTCCGAAGCTGTTATTGTGTCGGCGGAATTGACCTTTCTCAAACAACGGACCTCACAGCGTGTTCGGTTGTTATAGAAAAGTGGGCGGAATTATTTTGTTTCACGCAATTTTTTATGCCAAAAAACAAAATTAAAGTTTTGCAAGAAAGAGAGGGCGTACCGTATGAGCTATTTGTTAAGCAGGGGCTTATATTGCCAAGCGGAAACAACTACGTTGATTACCACGACTGTTTTAATTGGTTTGTGATGCTTGTGGAACAGTATGAAATATTGCCGCTTAAAGTTGGATACGACAGATATTCGGCACAGTTTCTTGTCCAGGACATGACGGCATACGGCTTCCACATGGACGATGTTTATCAAGGTGAAAACCTTTCGCCGGTCATAAAGGAATTTGAGGGAATTGTCGATGACGGCACAATTCACATCGGACACAACAATCTATTAAAGAGCCACTTTCTTAACGTTGCTATGAAACAGAATCTTGAAACAAGAAAGGTGCGACCCGTTAAAATAAATCAGCGTGACCATATTGACGGTTTTGTTTCGGTTATAGATGCTATGACGGTACGGCAAAAGTGGTTTGATGAAATAGGTGCACAGCTTAAAAATGAGGGATAGAACAATGAATCTGATTGACTATATTTTTCCCGGCAGAACGATTGAAAAAAAGTTAAAAAAGTATTTCCGTGGGCTTCGGGGTTATGCTCCTGTTTACACAAGCTTTCACGGCGGTGTTTATGAAATGGAGCTGACAAGGGCTTGCATTGATGCTATTGCTACTCATTGTTCAAAGCTCAATCCGGAGGTTGTTGAAAAGCAGGACACGGGGCTTGCATACATATTGCAGAATCAGCCTAATGCTTTCATGTCGACCTCACAGTTCCTTTATCGAACGGCAACCATTCTTTATATTGACAACACAGCTTTTATTATACCGCTGTTTGATGAGGTCGGAAATATATGCGGTTATTATCCGATACTCCCGTCAATGGCGGAAATGTGCCAGGACGAAGATGAGGGACAGCTGTATGTCAATTATTGCTTTCCAAATGGTGAAAGTGGCAGTGTTGAATACGAAAGGGTTGGTATTCTGACACGTTATCAGTATCAAGATGATTTCTTTGGTACGGATAACCATTGTATGCAACCGACGCTTGATCTGCTCCACATTCAAAATCAAGGCATTGAGAGAGGTATCAAGAACGCTACCTATGCAAAGTTTTATGGCAATATATCAAACTTTTCAACGCACAAGGACATAGCAAAGGAAACAGTCGACTTTTCGGAACGAAATTTCGGTGCTGATAAGGAGTCCTCAATTTTGCTATTCCCGAATACATACAGCAACATAACACAAATGCGAGCTGAAAACCATTTTGTTGATTCGGAGCAAATGAAAGCAATCGAAACAAGAGTGTTTGATTATTTCGGATGCAATGAGAGCGTGCTGCAAAACAAAACTTATGGTGATGAATGGAACGCTTTTTACGAGGGCAAAATTGAACCTTTTGCGTTGCAGCTTTCTCTTGCCATGACAAATATGACATTTCACCCCTGGCAGCGTAAGGACAACAAAATTCATTTCTCGTCTGACCGACTGCAGTATATGTCGAATGCCGACAAACTGCAATTTGTAACACAGCTTTTTGACCGGGGGCTTATAAATCGCAACGCCGCAAACAGAGTTCTTAATATGCCTCCTGTTGAGGGCGGTGAAAAATATTACATTCGCAAAGAATATGCAGAAATAAACAAGCTTGACGATGTTTCCGGAAACGGAACAATTGAGGTGAAAATGATATGATAACCAAAGACAGAGAATATCGAAGCTTTCAGTTAAAGACGTTCACACGTTCAGAGACCGGCGAAAGCAGCAATGACCAGGTTATGGGCGTGGAAGGCTATGCGGCAGTATTTGACACGCCTACACTTTTATATACGGACGAAAACGGCATTGATTTTCACGAAGTGATTGATGCACACGCATTCGACGAAGTTGATCTTTCGGATGTTGTTATGAATTTCAATCACGGTGGCAAGCCTGTTGCAAGAACAAAGAATAAAACCCTCACTCTTGGCGTTGATGCGAAAGGCTTGCTTGTATCTGCAAGCCTTGGAGGTACAGAGGAAGGGCGCAGATTGCACGAAGAAATTGAGGGTGGCTATCTTGATAAAATGTCGTTTTCTTTTGACATCGCCGAGAGCTTTTTTGACACGCTCACAAATACACGGCGCATAACCAAAGTAAGCAGGCTCTATGACGTTGCTGTTGTAGATTTTCCTGCGTATGAGACAACAAGCGTTTACGCCCGAAACCGTCTGTCGGCGGAGGCTGACGGAATCAAAGCGGAGGCTTTGAGGTTGAAACGTAAACGATTGAAAATAAAAACAAAAAGCAAAAATCTGAAAGGAGCAAAATAATCATGAAACTCAAAATTAAATCTATCGGACCGGACGGCAAGCCTATTTACAGAGATATTACAGCCGTATCGGACCTTGAAAACCTCGGCGAGGGTGAAATCGTTGTGCTTGTAAATGAAGCAGGCGAAGAAACCGAGCTTACTTCAATTTCCGCTGTTGACGCAGTTATTTCTGCTGATAACAGCAGAGCCGAGCAGATTGAAACAGAAATCGAAACAGCAGATGATGAAACTCTCAACAACCTTGAAACAGAAATCGAGGCTATTTTGCAGAGATCACTTGTGCTTGCATCGCACAAGAGAAGCCTTGTGCGCAATAAAATTTCAAAGCCGCAGATGAGAGGTGCATTCCCTAAAGCAAGCTTTAACGCGCAGGCAAGAGCGTCACAGAACGCCGCCGAAAAACGTGCGAAGGAATTTAAAGTAACCGGGAAAATGGCATTAACTGCCTCGGAAACCCGTGCTGCTCTTGTTTCAAGCGGAACAATTGCTACACCCACACAGGTGGGCGGAATCAATGATGCCTTTAACAAGGTTTCTTCGATTGTTGACATGGTCAAAGTCGAAGATTGCACAGGCATGGGCGCATATAAGGTTGCGTATGTTAAGTCCGAGGCAGAAGTCGCAGAACAGACGGAAGGTGAAGCACTTGCGGAAAGTGACCCTACATTCGGATTTGTTGAGCTTTCGCCGCAATCAATCGGCTGCATCTCCTACATTTCCGACCAGGTGCAGAGACAGTCACCGCTTACATATACACAGAAAGTTACCGAATCTGCCACAATCGCCCTCAGAGTTAAGGCGGCAAATATAATCACAAAGGCAATCTACGAATCCGAGCTTTCAACACCCGTTGAAATCAAAGCAATTGATGCAACAACACTCCGTAAGATTGCTTTTTCCTACGGCGGAGATGAAAATGTTGTGGGCGAAGCTGTGCTTTACCTCAACAAAAAGGATCTCATTGCGTTTGGTGATGTAAGAGGAACAAACGAGAAAAAGGCGGTCTATGAAATCACGCCCGACACGGCAAACCCCAACACCGGCACTATTAAAGATGGTGGTCTCACTGTTAAATATTGCATTGACAGCCATTGCAACGCTCTTTCCGGTGGAACATCCGGCGCAAACACCATGATTTACGGTCAGCCTCTTAACTGTACTCTTGCGCTCTTTGGCGACTATGAAGTTAAGACCTCCGAGGACTTCCGATTCGACAAGAGACTTCTTGCAGTGAGAGGTGCAGCGGATATTGATGCAGCAGTCACAGCAGACGGCGGCTTTGTTGTAGCCAAGGTTGGTGCTTGATAAATGCTTGATAAAATCAAAAGTGATTTGCGCATATCTCATAACAAACTTGACAGCGACATTGCCGATGCAATATTGGCGTGTCGCTCTGACCTTCACAATGCCGGCATAACCGTTACCGAAAATGACATTGATGGTGAGGGGGATGCCAACATCCTGCAAGCTGTCAAATTGTATTGCCGATGGTATTTTGACTATAAAGACAAGGGAACTGATTTTCTGACAGCTTATACGGAGCTTAAGAAAACCCTTTCCATTGCTGAGAGGTACAAAGTTGATGAATGATATTATAACGCTCATTGCAACCGGCTCTTCTCAAAATGAAAACGGTTATCCAGTTGACAATAACATTGTCGGGCGTGAAATTTTTGCCGAAAAAAAGAGCGCAACACGGACAGAGTTTTATACAGCCCTGTCCGTGGGCGTTACCGTTTCAACAGTGTTTAAAGTCGCAACACTTGATTACAACGGCGAAACAAAGGTTTGCCACGATGGCAAGTTTTACAAAGTTGAGAGGGCATACAGCCCGGAAACAAGTGATTATACGGAGCTTTCATGCTCGGATTTGAAGGTGAAGCAGAATGGCAAGGTGTGAAGTTATATTTCCTACAGAACTCATTGAAAAGCTTGATTCATTGCAGCAGCGTGGAGAAGATATTATACTGAAAGCATTGGATGAAGCTGCACCAATCTATGAAGACGCATTAAAGCGTGAACTTCAAAAGCATGACAAAACAGGTCAGCTTTCAAAAAGCATAAAACGCACAAAGCCCAAAAAGTTCAAAGGAAGCATCGGCGCATATTATACAGTTATTCGGCCCACGGGGAAATCAAATTTAACAAAGCCTTATTCGCACATAGGCGCATATGAAAGAAAAGAACCGTATCGAAATATAGAAAAGTTGGCTGACCTTGAACTTGGTGTCAGAGGAAGACAGCCTGCAACCCCGATCATGACACGAGTTACAAATTCATGTCAATCGCAAGTTTTTGAAAAGATGGATGAAGTTATCACAAAGGAGATAGAGGCAACATGAACGTTAACCCGATTATAATAGCGGCATTTGAGGATATTGCCCCGGTGTACCCCGATTATTATGACGGTGATGATGAGAACTATTTTGTCATAGTATACGAGGATGAACGTCCGGAACACTTTGCCGACGATGATGAAATCGCAGAAGGAACTTATGTTGCACTTCACTATTACACCCCATCTGACCCACAATCCATAAAACGTGAGATTCGCAAACGTTTGAAAAAGCTGGGTTTTATAATTCAAAACATTAACACATTTCCAGAGCCGGACACAGCCTATCGTCACGTTGTTGCTTCGGCTCTTATTTATTCATTTGAGGAGGAATAAACTATGGCAAAAATAGGTCTTAAATATGTCGTTGCCGCACCCATAAGCAAAAATACAGGCACACAGCTGACACACGGAGAGGGATTTGTTGTCGGCAAAGCCATTTCGGCAGACGTAGTTATCAACACAACAGACGATAAACTCTATGCCGACGATGCACTGTCGGAAAATGTCAAAGAGTTCATTGACGGAAAACTTTCTGTTGGTGTGGACGATATTTCGGATGATGTATATATCAAGCTGTTGAATCACAAGCTTGAGGAAGAATCAAAAGAAATTGTTGCTTCAACAGGAGATTCGCCCGGTGGTCACGGTGTTGGCTTCTATGCACCGAGAATCAAGAGTGGCGTCAAAACTTACAGAGCAATTTTCCTTGTTAAAGTTGCCTTTGCAGAGCCTGCATTCAATGCGGCGACAAAAGCCGATAAAATCACTTTTGGCACAGAAAAGCTTGACGGCACGATTATGGCTGCTGAAAACGGTGAGTGGAAACGTGAAAAAACTTTTGACACCGAGGCAGATGCAATAGCATGGCTCAATACAAAAGCAAACATTTCGACTTCATCCGCACAAAACTCTGAAACACAGGAGGAATAAATAATGAGCACACGAGATTTGAAACCCAAAGGAATCCCGTACTCAATCGATGAATACGACAGACATCTTTTGCTTAACCTGAATGTCATCGATGATGTTCAGGAACATTTTGACATGCCTCTTGTAGATATAACAACGATGCTGAAAAACGACAAGGAGCGTTACCGTGCTGTGCGCTATCTGCTGTATGCATTTCTTGCGGACGATGCTGAAGAAAATGGGTATCCTGTTATCTCTGAAAAGTCAATAGGACGTAAATTGACGCTTGAAAATCTACCTGAAGCGGTAAAAGCAATTTCCGAAGCTATCGTTGAAGGCTCCCCAAAGCGTGCAACAGATGTTGAAAACTTTGAAGCTGAAAATGGTGAAGCTGAAAAAAACTGAACGGGCGGGCAACTGAAAAATTAAACGTTGCCCGCCTTTTGTATATTGCAGTGAAATTGCTTGGGTACAACGAAAGTGATGCGTGGCGTATGACCGTCCGAAAAATCATGTTGCTTTGGGAAGAACATTGTGCGATGAACGGGCATAAAAGCGAGGCGACCGATATAGATTCAGTAATTCCATTCTGAGGAGGTGAGAAAAATGCCCGCAAAAATGGGTGGCTCAATTGTATTGGATGGCGAAAAGGAATTTAACACAGCTCTAAAGAATATAGATACCGCCATAAAGCAATCAAACGCAGAAATGAATCTGATGGCAGAAAAATATAAAAGCGGCAATGATTCCGTTAGTGTACTAAATGAAACGCTTGAAGTTTCAGAAAAACAAGTACGTCAGTGCGCTGAAAAAGTTGAGCTTTATAAGGCGAGTTTGAGCGAATTGGAGAACAGCACAGATGCATCAACCAAGAAAATTGATGTAATGCGGCTGTCCTTGACAAAAGCAGAAACACAGCTGCAAAAGGCAAAAAACACCTATGACGAAACTGCAAAAAAAATTGAAAACATTGGCAAAGAGTCAGAGGATACCTCCGGCAGTGTTAACGATATTACAAAAGCAGTTGAAAAGTTAGAGCAGGCAGCTAATGGGATCAAGAACGACATCAATGCTCTTGGAAATTCTATAGACGACCTTGGGGATGAAGCCTCCGAAGCTTCGAGAAAAATCGGGGATGCTGTTTCGTCGCTCAATGCTATGGAAGTAGCCGGAAATGTTTTTGATGTTATTTCCGGCGGAATTGATGTAATAGTTGGTCTTGGTGAGCATTCGGAAGAATTGCAGTCGGAATTCGACGAATTGAACGCTGTGTTTGATGAATGTAAGGCAGCTATAGCAGATGCACTTGTTCCAATTGTCAGCGAGTTCGGGGATGAAATTGCGGATGTTGCCACCAAACTTACAGGTTATCTTATAAACGCTTTGCAATGGGTTGGTGATCATGGTGAATCAATTGCACAGACCATAAAATTTGTTGCAGTTGCTGTTGGTGCTTTGGGAGCAGCAATCCTTGTCATTAAAATTGCAACGGGAGGCTGGCTTACGGTAATAGGGCTTCTTATAGCAGCTCTTGCGGGACTTGTGTTCCAATTCAACGATGTAAAGGCAGCTATTGACGATTTTGGCAATGAAGGGTATAACTCTGCGGAAGCATATACCCAAAATCTCACAACCGGGTTTGCTGATAATTTTAATCAAAGCATGGATAATGCCTCAAAAAGTATTGAGCAATCTCTTTTAAATGCAACTTCACAAGATTTTACTTCGTATGGAAAGAACGCCGGAAATAGTTACAGCAATGGCTTTGAAGATGGCTTGCGTGATATGACATATGATGTTAACTCGGGAACCTCTCGAAGCAATTCAACCCGAAAAAACAACTCCGGCAGAGGTGATGAAGCTCAGACGGCTGAAAGGGTTTTGTCTGATGATGTTGAGTTTAACATAACACTCGTTATTGACGGCGAAAAATTGGCGGAAGTGCTATATGAACCTTTAAGTAAAACCATAAAGAGGAAGGAGTTGAAAGGACTTGCCTAATATAACCATCGGGAACACGGAAATGCCAAAAACCAAAAAAATCACTTATGGCAGAACCGAACTTTCAAAGACTGTTACAACAGCTGATGGAACCGAATACCGGGAACTCGTCGGCGAAAAGTCCGTTATTACTTGCGAATGGGACTATGTTCCGGCAGCTATTATTAACGAAATTTTTGCGATTAGTGGATATGTGATGGTTGCACACCCCGACATTGACGGCAATTGGACAACAACCGAAATGGGAATCAGCAAGCCGAAAGTTTCGCTTTTTCGCTTTGTTAACGGTGTTCCGGTTTGGCACAATGTAAAACTCACATTAACAAGTAGGAAGGTGTTGTAATGTACACAATCGCAAACTATAACCCATATGCTGCGGAGCGCAAAGTCAAGGGCAGGTTAATGATTGACACAGCACTTCCCATTGCTGTTACATCTGAAGATGCAACAGTTAATGTTAGTGATTTTATCGAAATTTCTGTGGGATCAACAACAGGCGAAGCGCACCTTGAACTTACTGCATCCCATGCCCAAAGTGCAAGGGACAAAATGGTTTCAAGGAAAACGTCGGGGTTTACCATTACAACTCCGCCGGAATTCTTGCCACTCGATATAATGGTTGAGTTTTATGTGTACTATCAAAAAAGCACATTTGACTACCGTCTTGTGAGAGCTTTAAATGTGACAGTGACAGAACCATTGCAAGAGATCGCTTTTGCAACAGCGGCGTGTAAGCTCGATGTAACAATAAAAGGGGCTCAAGGCTTTAAAACCGTTATTAGAAACGGCATCAAAAAGGTCTATGAGCAAGATTCGCTTGTGAAAGTATCTACAAGCGCACTTTTGCAACCCGGATGTAACACTCTTCCTTCCGGGACACTTCGTGCAACACTGAGCAATGCAAACAATATCTTTGATGCAGATAATGCCTCAAGCTTTATTAACAATATAAACCGTTATTCCACAGTTACCTTTCAAGTAAAATGTTTTGGAGAGGGACTTGAGACCGATTGGGAAAACCTTTGGTGGGGATATTACGACACACGCAACATTTCACGAGATGGCACAACTATCGATCTTACCGCATCGGATTGTCGCAACGACAGAACCATAATCGGCGTAAAAGTAACAGCTGGCAGTGGTGGCGAAGGAAGCGCACCTGTTGTTTCCACATCCGGAACAGGATTTGTTGCATGCACAGGCGTGCGCATGGAATCCGACCGTTCTGACTTTTTATTCGAGCATTCTTTGATGGTGACCGGTAACCGCCGTGCCCTTAAAAATCTTGCGCTTGCACTTGAATGCGAAATCTATCCCGACAGGAACGGTGTAATCACAATCAAAGACATAACCGACAGTGAATTATGCGAAGAGTTTGGTCTTGAAAAAACGATGCTTGAGTTCCCGGCATTAAAGCTTGAAAGAGCAATAGGCAGTGTTTATATTGAGATGGAATCGGGAACAAGTTCATCAGTAAAAAAGTCAGAAGCAAGAAACTTTGACGAAGCAACAGAGTTTGAAGATTATGAGAGCATATCAAGAACAGTTACCATTATTCCCGCTTCCGCAAGCGAAAATGCAAAGCTAAACAACGTTCGAACAGCCGCCCTTTGGCTTGCCAAGCGTGAGGCACTTAAGAAAACGTACTATTTCAACGACAGAGGCAACATTTGCCGAGAACTTGGTGACAAGGTCTCGGTTCCAATTCGGCGTGACAAAAGTGCATACACACAAGGGTATCTGACACGAATTGATTATTCATATGATGGTACATTCTCATCTTATATTGAGGTGTCGTGTGCGCTCTCAGAGGAAATATATGTTGACAATATCATTACTTATTAAGAGGTGGCATTATGACATTTACACAGGGAAGTACATATGTACTCACATTCAAACTATCTGCAGCCGACGGTTCACCAATAACAGGCGAATCTGCGGAAAAGATCGAATTTTGCATAGGAAACTCAAGGAAGGTGTATCCGTCGGAAGATGTATATGAATCTGACGGTGCATTCTGCATCCGACTCAGCCAGGAAGAAACCTTTGCCATGGAGGACAGGGTTGCCATTCAGGCGAGAGTTAAATTTCCGGGAAGCCCGACGGCAGCTGTCGCCGGTTCGCCGATAACCTTTCACGCCGTAAGAAAATCAATCTCAAGGGAGGTTTTGTAAATGGGGTTTATCAAACTTGAAATCGAAGCATGCGATAAAGACGTCGAACTAAAGGGTATAGCAACGCCAACAGGTAAAAATATACTTAGAGCTTATATTACGGCGAAAGGGCACTTGGTTTTTATATATACAGACGGCACACAGGCTGACATCGGAGATGTTGTTGGACCTCAGGGAGAACCGGGAACAATACTTCGACATACCAAGTTGTTTGAGCCCAATGATTATGGTTACAATGTTGGCGAAGAGTATTCCTACTTTGATGTTGAAAAGGTCTACGACGGATACTTCAATGAGGGAGATTTTATTTTCGATCACTGCGGATATGTTTTTCAACTTTCAAGAATTGAGTGGAATGAGTATCGCAATTATGTTTTCCTATGCCTTGGAAAATGGCTTGGCAAAGATGGCGAAGACGGAAAGGACGGAACAACGCTTCATTACGTTGATGGCGTTCCTACAATCGGTGAATATGGAGATATTTCTTATCGGTTTACGGACAGCAATACAAGTTGTAGGCGCGGAGATCTTTTGTTGTTTGGCGGAAATGGAACGCTATATGAGGCAAAGACGTACAACAATGGCATCGTATATCTCGATAAGGTGACGGTCATTGCCGCAAACGGTTTAAAGCTTTCAGACTTTGAAAACGATGTGGGCTTTCTTTCATATGACAGTGAGGTGCTTTGTGACGATGCCAACAAATACTTTGATTTCAAGATAATAAAGACTGCGGAATGGACAGAGAATTTGCCGGAAAGTGTTCCCGAAGCGAAGCGATGGGGGCTTATATTTACGCTGCTTGAAAATAAAACTCAAAAGACAGGCGTGCAGTACTTTTTTGACAGCGAATACAAATTGTACACAAGAAATTGCTATTCAGGGGTGTGGGACATATGGCACGACTTACTCGACCCCAAGGATGATAAGCGAACGATAAAAACGTATAAGATTCAGAGTAGCAACTATGTGGATAGCACATACAGCGTTGGCTTTGACGCCAAAACAGACGTTGACGGGTATGGTGATATATTTATGTTTATTCCCACTCAAAGCAATAATGAGGGGATGAATTATATCGAGCTTGGAAATATAGGCACGTATCCGATTGCGTATCGTCCGAGTATTGGAGGCTCGTATGATGTTTATTTGCCTTCCGGTTTTTTTACTGCTTGGCGTGCAGTGTTGCTGACGTATAACGGTGGCTATTTTGAAGTTTTGAATTATTGGGGCTGAAAAAGAGTTTGTTTGTGACAATTAAAGTCGCTTGGAGGCAGAAATGTGGTTAAATGAAATTACGAATTTAATTTTAAAGTGGGCGGTTCCTGTTGTTTGTGCGGCTTTACTTACATATATAGCTCAGGATGTTAAAAATCGCAAGGCAGAGCGTGACGGCTTGCAGAGCCTTTTAAGGCAGGAAATAATTCGTTCGTATGAAAAATACAGTGAGCGTGGTTATTGTCCGATATATGCAAAGGAGGCTTTGAAGCGTGAATATAAAAGCTATCATGCATTGGGTGGTAATGATGTCGCAACGGATCTATACAAAAAATGTTTGAAACTTCCTACTGAACCGCCAAAGGAGGAATGTAAATGAATTATCATCAACTTTTTTTGACAAGGAATGAATGCTTTATAAAGAGAAGCAGTCACCGGGTAAGAGGAATCATGCTGCATTCTACCGGAGCAAATAACCCATATCTCAAAAGATATGTGGGCCCTGATGATGGCTTTCTCGGCAAAAATCACTACAATAACCATTGGAATCAATACCGTCCCGACGGCAAACAGAAATGCGTTCACGCTTTCATCGGAAAGCTTGCAGATGGAAGTATTGCCACATATCAAACGCTTCCATGGAATGTGGTCGGTTGGCATAGTGGAAAAGGAAAGAACGGCTGTGCAAACAATCTCGGTTACATTGGCTTTGAGATTTGCGAGGACGGTTTAAAAGACGCAAGTTATTTTAAAGCGGTCTATCGTGAGGCTGTTGAACTTTGTTCTGACTTGTGCAAGCAATATGCACTGAATCCGCTTGAAGACGGAGTGATAATATGTCACGCCGAGGGAAACGCCAGAGGTATTGCTTCAAATCATGGTGATGTAATGCACTGGTTTCCAAGATTCGGTAAAAGCATGGATAAATTCAGAGCTGATGTGTGGGAGCTTATGCAGAAATGAAAAGAAAGAATATATATGCAGATGTAATTATAGCTGTTGTAATAGGTATAACAGCATTTGTAACGATATTTGTAACCACAGAATACCGTCGGCTTAACGTGCCGATTCCGGCTGATGTCCTCGGCGTATTGATGGCATTTTGGAGTGGTGAACTGCTCACGGTAGCGTTGCGACAGATATTCGGGGCAGATGTGTTTAAAAGCATAAGGAAAGGGGGAAAAGAGGATGAAGAAAATTGACTGGTCAAGGAAGCTTTCGAGCAGAAAGTTTTGGGTTTGTGTTTGCGGCTTTGTCAGCACACTTGTAATGGGGTTTGGTGTTGCGGAAAACGTTGCGGCGCAGATTATATCCACGATAATGGCAGGCGGCTGTCTTGTGGCGTACATACTTGCCGAAGGGTGGGTTGATGCAGTATCGGCGGAAAACACAGCCGAAAAAGATGATAACGAATAAAAGAGTTTTTCCGGAGGCGAGCTTGTGGGCTTGCCTCTGGATTTTTTATTGCTTTGCGTCTTGAATAAGTAAATAAAACAGGTAACGACTTCCGTGGGGCTACACCTACGGCCCTCCCGGACCTGTTTCGCCCATTCCCTCCATAAAAAAGGTCCTCGATTACGCCGTCACACGCATACCCCATCAGAAAATTTTCCTCGGAATTTCAAACTATGGCTACGATTGGGCACTTCCGTACATCAAAGGCGAAAGCCGAGCAACGTCAATTTCCACCGACACCGCCCTCACCCTCGCCTCCGAATACCGAGCACAAATCATGTACGATGAAACCGCCATGGCACCGTACTTTTATTATACCGACGAAAACGAAATAGTCCATGAGGTGTGGTTTGAGGATGCCCGAAGCATAGCCGCAAAGCTGAATCTTTGCGCCGAATACGCCTTTAAAGGCGGCTTAAATTGGAATCTTGACCGTCGCAACAGACAGAATCTTCTCATGCTCGGACTGCTGTTTCTCGGCGGAAAATAGGCAGAATTTGCTGACATTTATTGAAAATCGGGTGCAAAACAACGAAATCGGCATTGCAAACACGAAGAATCTTCTTATGCAAGGACGGCATTTTCCCGACGGAAAACGGCAGATGAGTTTCGGGAGTGGTCAAACCCAAGAAACGGCGATTTGTCCGGGTCGCCAACGGAGGTCGGCAAAAACAGATTCATGTCCCGCAGAATGTCCTGCAATGTCCGCTGAGGCTTGCTCTGATTGCCTTGCTCTGCCGGCTGTGGCTCACTTTTAACGCTTGCGTCATCTTTTTTTGCATCTGTTCCGGCTTCATCGTCAGCATCCGCCAAATCGTTTTGCGGCGTGTTTGCAGAGGTTGCAGTGTTGCAGGGCAAGGTTGTGTCGGTGGAGGAGTTAATGGAGGAAAAAGTGTCAGTTAAGGGCGATTCCACATGAGAAAAAGTGTCGTCAAAAGGCGCATCAGAATCGGAAAAAGTGTCATTTAAAGGTGCTTGTAGGTGCGAAAAAGTGTCGTTGAATGGCGCATTGGCATCGGATAAGGTGTCACTTTGGGTAGAAGAATCGGGAGAAACTTCGGGAGAAGTATCAGCGAAAAATGACGATGCCTCGTCAAGCTCTTCAAGGGTCAGACCGTTAAGAAATGGACCGGATGCGTTTGTTTTTGCAACGGCGGAATTATTGAATCGGCTTGATTTTGCGAAAGAATTTTCGCCTGAAGAGGTCGCCAAAACCGCTTGAAATGGACGCTTTTCATCAAGCTCGTCCTCCCAACGTCTGCCCGAAAGCCACGTTGCAGGATTTGGAATATAGCGCACCTCGCCCTGCCAATTTGACAGGGTTTTGTGCTTTTCAAGCATCTCAAGCATATGAGAAAGCAGGTTGTCATCGGGAGCGAGCCTTGCAAACTCCGCATAGGCTTTCTGTAAACCGACGTGCTTGGGATATGCCTGCCAGAAACGCTCAAACTTTTGAGGAAAATTTGAATCATTTGTCGGGTTTTCACGCTCGCACACACGCTCACACGCACTTTTTTCCGCAAGTGCAGAAGTTGAATTTTGTTGGGGAGTTGCGTTTTTTGCTAAAGTGACCGAGGTATGTGCCGAAGGCATCTCCGGGACAATTTCCTCTTGTGTTTCGTTATGTGTGTCCGTGTCTGTGTCCATATCCATACCTGTTTCAATTTCTGTTTCTTTTTCCGTGTGTGTATCTTTGTCTGTATCCGTACCTGTATCCTTAACCGTATCTTTATCTGTATCTATATCCTTATCGGGTTTTTTGGGTTTTTTAAAAAACCGTTCGGTTTTTTCGGAAACCGTTCGGTTATTTTGGGTTTTTGGGGACTCATTATTAGTAGTTTGAGAGGAGTGGGTGTCGGAATCAGGAGAGGCGGAGGAAGAATCGGGGGTATCGGGGTCATTTTTGCGGGGTCTGCCGCCGAGTTTTCCGTTTTCGAGGTTGCGCTTGCAAACCTCCTGATACTTTTTATCATCACGGTCATACTGATTTTTAATAAAGGTGAAAGCCATGAGGCACATTGGCGAGAGATTTTCGGGGGTTTTACCGTCGGTCACATAGTCGAAAATAGCGTCAATCAGCTTTCCTTTTTCCTCATCGGGCAGCATTTTGAAATATGTAGCGTAGTCTAAATACAATTGAAAAGATTTTCTGGGGGTCATTTTTTCTCCTTTAAATTTATAGAATATAGTTAAAGTTTATGCAATTTTAAGAATAAATGTTCTATTATGGATTATATTATACCACAAAAATATTAAAATTTCAAGCGAAACAGAATAAATGTTCTATAAAAATAAGGAGAGGTGGAGGTTAATGGGGGATAAATTTAATTTTTTCCTTTTCCCTCATAACTTATAGCTCGAAAACCCTTACCGGGTTACGGGGGTGTTCCTTTCTACTCGCATAGAAAGGAACCAAAGATGCGCTTAAGAACTACGTTCTTAAGGATCTCCTTTAGGGTGCTAATTTGTATGCGATACCGTCTGCAAGGGCGAAAGTCGCTACGCAAGTTAACAAAAGAACTATTCAAAGATGTTATTTAAGGGTTATTTTTCTGCTTCGAGGTTATTATTTTTCTGCTCTGCTCCATATTCGCACGCAGAGGGAAAGTCGGCATTATGGGAGAGCTTTTTTCTAAATCTTTTTGTTGTCCCTCGTAACTTACATCTCAAAAGTCTTGATGTTTTTTCAAGCAAAAGGTTATAAGGTACAGCGAAAAGATTTAATATTTCTTGCATCTCCTTTGTACACTCTTTATCTCTGCGTGCGAATATGGAGCGGAGCAGAAAAAGAATAACCTCGAAGCAGAAAAATAACCCTTAAATAACATTTTTGAATAGTCCTTTTGCTAACTTGCGTAGCGACTTTCGCCTTTTGCAGACGGTATCACATAAAGTTTCGCACCCCAAAGGAGATTTTTAAGAACGTAGTTCTTAAACGCATCTTTGGTTACTTTCTATGCGAGTAGAAAGGAACACCCCCGTAACCCGGTAAGGGTTTTTGATATGTAGGCTATGAGGGGGAAGGAAAAATTTTAATTTATCCCCCGTTCTCGGCAGAGAATTGAATAATTATAGGTTATGAGGGAAAACGAGAAGATTTAAAATTCCCCGTAACCGCAGAAAACAGTTACGGGGGTAGAACAAAATAATTGTGGCAAATTATACCTTAATGAGTGTAAACTCTGTAAATGTATCCGTTACGATATGAGCTTTCAACCCTGTAAGCGCAGACGGCGGCAAGCTCGCAAATGTCAATGCAGGGCAACTTGCTTGTGGTTGTGCAATCGTCTATATAAACATCGCAAAGCTCGCTCTCTCCAATATAAACGGTGTAAATTCCCGTGTGAATGTCGTACATCTTGACGCGAACGTTGGGGCGGAAATAGTCCTCGGGGTGAAGTGCCTTTTCTTCGTCTGTAAGCGGAATGGGAGCATCAGGAGGGGTGATAACCCAAACCTCACCACTTTTTGTCACGCCAAAGCCGTGCTTTTCAAGATCCGCAACACAAACATAAAGCTTGCCGCTTGCCGAATCATAACATTGAATCTGCCTGTCGTTTATGAAAAGCAGAGTGCTTGTGTAAAGTACATCGTCAATTCTGGTCTGCTCCGTCACTCCGTCGGGCGTTTTGTATTTGTATTCCATAAGCTTGCCCATGTCGGAAACCGCCTCGTTAATCGCCGTTATGTTCACATATATCTCGCCGTTATAAATGTACGCAACGGCTTTCTCACTTTCCACCTTGTTCCCAAGCACCGTCAGACTTACATCAGGCTTCAGCAAAAGATTGTAGCAGGAGCCGGAGGTCGTGATTCTATCGTATAAATACTTGGGAATAATCGCTTTTCCGTCAGCATCCTTGTCAAAATCCACAGCGATTGTGTTGCCCCGGAGTTCAACGCTCATTCCGGGAATATGATTCTTGCCGAGAATCGGGATATAGTGGCAACCGTCAAGCTCAATATAGTCAACCCATTCTGCCACAACGGGATTGGAGTCACCCTCGCCGTCATAGAGATTCCATGCGGCACGCTGATAAGCGCTTCTCACAAAAGGAATATCGCAAAGAGTTGTGGAAGAGGCACCGGGAATTTCAACCTCGCCACCGGGACGAAGGGAGTAAAGATAAATGCGTCGCAGCTCTTTGTTCCATTGACATTTCATCAGCGAATAAGAGTAGCCAAGCCGTCTGTGAATGTTACCGTCACGGCTGTTTTGCTTTGCGGCATCGTCGGTTGATGCCATGTCCTCAATCACGGCAACGGTTTTCCCGCCAATGTTGTAGGACTCGACCCACATTCCGTTGACGTAGCACACAATATCCGTTTCATAATATTTGCCCACAGCTTTTCCCACCTGGCTCTGCGCCACTTTTGGCGGAGCATAATCGGGTCGTTTTTCGGGCAAATGTGTGGTGACAACATTCAGAATCCTGCTTTCGCCGTTCCATGTCACATCAAAGCCATAGTCCGCAAGCTCTTCCACGACAACAACTGTTTTTCCGCCGATGTTATATGAGGGGATTGCCATGTCGTCAACATAGGCGACAATATCCGTGGACAAAACCTCGCCTGCAACATCTCCCACAGCAGCGTGGGCGACACACACATGACAAAGTGCAAGCAAAAAGGCAAGCATTGCGATTTTCGCAAGGTTCGGGAAGTGTTTTGAAGTCTTCATGATATGCCTCCTTAATTACATTTATTATTCTGTAAACTTTGTCTATCTTCAGATTTATTATAACATTTTCTTTGCATACTTGTCAATGGGGGCATCATATTTTTAATGAATATTTAATGTTTGTGGGCTTTTGTGGGTTATTAAACCAGCCTTGCATATAAAAACCCCTCCCCCACCGTGCAAAATCTTCAAGTCATATGTCACAGCGAAGAAATTCAACGCAATAAGAACTTATGAAACCACAAAAAAATCCGACCCACAAAAGTGAGTCGGAAAAGAAATCACAACTGATTAAAGAGCAGCCTTAGCCTGTTCAACGAGCTTTGCAAAGCCTTCCTTGTCAGCGATAGCGATTTCGGAAAGCATCTTTCTGTTGAGAGTGATGCCTGCTTTCTTAAGACCGTTCATAAATCTTGAATAGTTAATGTCGCAAGCCTTGCATGCAGCAGAAATTCTTGTGATCCAGAGTCTTCTGAAATCTCTCTTCTTGAGCTTTCTGCCTGTGAATGCGTAGTTGCCACTCTTCATTACGGCTTCTTTAGCCATCTTGAAGTGCTTGCTCTTTGCACCCCAATAGCCCTTTGCAGCCTTCAACATTCTGTTACGTCTTTTTCTTGTCATCAATGCGCCTTTAATTCTTGCCATTTTATATTACCTCCGTTAATTCTTAATTTAATGTAGAAATCGGTTTACGCGTAAGGAACAAGCTTCTTTACGATGGGTGCAAAGGACTCGCTCAAGTATGCGTTACCGCGGAGCTGACGCTTTCTCTTGGCTGTCTTCTTGCCGAGCTTATGACGTCTGTTGAGATGATTGTACTTAACCTTGCCGTTCTTGGTAATGGAGCAACGCTTTGCTGTCGCTCTGTGTGTCTTCTGTTTTGCCACTTTAAATACATCCTTTCAAATTTATTTACAAAAAATCATGTGTCGGGATTATTCTTCCGACTGCTCTGCCTTCGGGGCATCTTCCTTGGCGGGCTTTGCCTTCTTGCCACCCTTCTGGGGATTAACCGCAGATTTTGGTGCAAGGAACATAAGCATTTGTCTTCCGTCGAGAACAGGGGGCTTTTCTATTACACCGAACTCCGCGCACTCCTCGCCGAACTTCTTTATAATTTCAAGTCCGATGCTTGTGTGTGCAAGCTCTCTTCCCTTGAACTTCACCGAAACCTTAACCTTATCTCCACCTGTGAGAAAACGCTTTGCGTGGTTGAGCTTAGTGTTAAAGTCGTGAGTGTCAATTCTGCAGGAAAGCTGAATTTCCTTAATGTCCACCGTCTGTTGCTTTTTCTTGGCTTCTTTTTCTTTCTTTTCCTTTTCAAAGCGATATTTGCCGTAGTCCATAATGCGGCAAACGGGCGGTGTGCTGTTTGCGGAAATTTCAACAAGGTCAAGCTCCTTGTCATATGCAAGGCTGCGAGCGTCATTTATTTTCATAATACCGAGCTGTGAGCCGTCGGCATCAATGACACGCACTTCCTTTGCTCTGATCTGGTCGTTGATAGAAAGCTCTTTAGTGCTTATACGGAACACCTCCAAAAAAATTAGCCTTAGGCTTTTGCGAACAAAAAAAGCAGGGAACAAATCCCTGCAGACCCAAAACACCATACGCACAGCCACCGACACTTTGCACGTCAAAATCATGTGCACCATGCGGCAACCTTTTGCATATTAACCTTGCATCTTAAAGCGACGCCGGGTGAGAATGTTTTACAATCTGCTTCTTTGTACCCGATTATTATAACATCATAAGTTTCTTTTGTCAAGGGGTAAGGGACATTTTTTCTTTTTTTTACATTTAATTCACATCTTAAGGCTTTTATTCCGGGGGTGGGGGGCAAATTTAATCTTTTTGTTTTCCCTCATAACTTATAATTGTTCTATTCTCTGCCGAGAACGAGGGTGTTACTTTCTGCTCGCACAGAAAGTAACCAAAGATGCGTTTAAGAACTACGTTCTTAAAAATCTCCTTTGGGGTGCAGAGCTTTATGCTTCATCTTCTGCTTGTATGAAAGTCGCTACGCAAGTTAGCAAAAGGACTTTTGTCAGTTGTATTTGAGTGTTATTTTACAACTTCAAGGTTATATTTAATCGGCTCCGCTCCGTTTTCATAGGCAGAGATAAAGATTGTACAAAGGA
>JAZQKV010000123.1:0-40604 GCA_045542335.1 Eubacteriales bacterium | reverse complement strand
GTTGGTTCAGCTGGTCAAGAACAATTGAATATGGCTCAAAGGTTGGTGCAACGCCAAACGGCAGAAAAAAAGGCGCGCCCATTTCCCATGGCGCAAATCCCAATCCCGGCTTCAGACGGGACGGTGCAGTCACAGCGCAGTCAAACGGAATCGCCTCTGTTCAATGTGGATATGGCAACACCGCACCGCTTCAGCTTGAATTTGACCCGATTATTGCCTGCGACAAAGGCGGAGCAGAGCTTGTGCTCAATCTCATAAAAACTCATTTTGAGCTTGGCGGCACTCTTATCAACATAAACATTCTTGACACCCAAAAGCTTCTTGAAGCCAACAAAAACCCCGATGCTCACCCCGACCTTGTGGTCAGAGTAACGGGATTTACGGCATATTTCGCCTCGCTTTCTCCGAGATTCAGACAGCTTGTTGTGGACAGATTTCTCACAGGAATGTGATTTTGCAAAGCTGTTGGGAATCTTCCCAAGCCGTATCAAAATCTTTAAAATGGGAATCTGTCATCCTCCTTTCGTGATTAAAAAAAGCCTTATAACACAAGCGGACGCACCGTAAAATGGTACGTCCGTTTTGCATTTTTAAAATTACTTCATAGGTATAATAACGGTTCGCTTGTCAAAGGAGTTCCCGGAAATCTTGTTTGCAGCTTTAACGGCTTCGGGCGAAACACGGTATTTTTTCGCCACAGACCAAAGGGTGTCCGAGGGAGTGGGATAATATATAACAAGCTCATTGGAGTTTCGTCCCACGGGAGTTCCCATGTCAACCTCAACGTCCGAAACGCCGTTTACGCCCATGCTTTCTGTGACAACGCTCCGTATGCACACTTTCACGTCGCACTTTATCTCCCCTGCCGACACCTTGCAATCCATGCCCGAAACGCAAACAGAGGTGTCAAAGAAAAGATTGTCGTCGGAACAGTCAATTGTTTCCGAGAACACAGCGGTAAGAGGTAGAATCCCCTCTGTAAACACAATTTCGCCTGTTGGAGTAATCCCGAGAATACTTGCGGCAAGCTTGAAGTTGACAACCGCTTTTCCCTCCATATACTCTGTTGAGGCACTGCAAACCGTAGCAGAACATTCAATTATCTGAGAAATCTCCTTGCCCGACGAGCTTATTCCGCCGGAAAGATCAAAACATTCCTGAAGAGTTCCTGCAATTCTCTTTGCAGGATATGACTTTACATTCACGTTGCAATCGAAGCTTTCGCAAAAGGCATCCTCGCAAAGAGTTGCTGATTGCTGACAATACTTCACCGCAGTTACCGAGGCAACAATGCCAATGGAAAGCACACGGTTCTCTCCATAGTTATCGGGGGAGCTGTCAGCGGTTACCGAAACAGGCACAACATTTACTTTGTAAGCGCAGGCGTTACAGTTTTCGCCGTCATCGTGGACAGCAATTTCGCTTGAATAGGGGAACTCCTGAAGCAAGGTGACATATGTATCGTCCTCTGTCCTGTAAAGCGCACGAAAAACTGCGTTACCCAAAGCAGTTGCTCTGTCCGCTTCGTCGTGACGCACACCGCCAACGCACATTTCAACAGATGCATCAACTATTTCGGCAATTGACGGCATTTCCTGCTCAAGTGTAAGCTCCTTTGTGATGCGCACCTCCTCGCCCTCACCTTTTGAAACAACAATCGTGGGGATTGTTTTTTCAAGGCAAACAATGCCCTCATCTCCCTGAGTGCAAAGTGTGGGGAGAGCCTCATAAACAGGACTGTAAGCTGCGGCGTTTGCGCAGATTTTTGCTCTGATGTTGATGTGTCGAGAGCCTGCAGGCTTTGCAGAAATAAAGGTGCAAAGCACGCTGCAATCGGGAATGCAGCCTGCAACTCCCCGGGGTTCACCGCCTTGGGATGTTGTGGCACGGACATCAAACGAAAATTCTGTGTCCTTGGCAAAGGTTGTGCATTTGAGCTGCTTTTTGTAATCGGACACAAACATAACCTTGAACACAGTGCGCACGCCAAGCTGGAGTTTTCCCTCGTCGAAACGTTCGTATCTCACAACAGGAATTGCCTTTGCAAAAACAATTCTGTCAATTCCCGGAAGATATTCGGGGAGAGCTTCCTCGAAGTCCGCCTCCTTTTCGTCACGCTGAGAAAAGATTCTGTCATACAGCAAATAATTTTTTGTTTCCATATTGATTTCTCCCTTAATATTCTTTTGATTTCACAAAGAGTATATTCGTGTGTTTTGCTTTTTATTACTTCTTTTTAAGAAACAATGCCAGAAACGGCTTTAAAAAAGCGGGAGGATTAAGTAAAACAATTTTAAGCATGATATTCACCCCAAAAATAAAATTTATTTAAAGCTTAAAAGCCAGAGTATGCCTGCAACAACAAGCAAAACCGCTTCAACGCACACAAGCACTCCCGGTGGCAGAAAGCACGCAAGCAAAATGCTTGCACCCGCCGCAATTATTCCAAGACCGGGATTTCCGCAGCCTTTTCTTCTCATATTTGTCCCCCCTGTGCAATGCAGTTTCTGCTATTTGCGCAGACTTTTCATACCTCATTATATGCAGTTTTTTTGCATATGTTACAGAGCAAAACCGCATTTCACCCAAATTTTTGCAAGCATATTGTCAATGTCAGTTATAAAACAGGGAATAGTCCGGTTATGCAAAGCCTATCCTTGTTTATCTCAAAGTGCTTGAAAGGGGGAAAGCTATTTTTGAAAGCTCTCCCCCATCTGTTTATTGCCACATCAACCGCCTATAAGAATGGGCTGAAGCTGTCTTCCGGCAACAGCATTTTCAATTGTTTCGGAAAGCTTTGAAAAGTCACACACCGCACTTCTCGGCTTTTTCAAAGGGTCATCCTGACCAAACGGCACAAAATACACATTCTTTCTTGTGAGCATTGCTCCGAGATTTGCGGCATTGCCCGAAAGTGCATCGTTTGATGCAAGGGCAATCACAAGGGGACGCTCATTTCGCAGATGCGCCTTTGCCGCCATTGTAACGGGTGTGTCGCAAATGCCATGTGCAAGCTTTGCAAGGGTGTTGCCGCTGCATGGACATATGCAAAGGCAATCAAGCTTTATTGCAGGGCCAATCGGCTCGGCATCGGGAATTGTATGGATAACACTTTTCCCCGTTATCTCCTCCACTTTTTTTATAAAATCCTGTGCCTTTCCGAATTTTGTGTCTGTGCCATACACATTAAACGACATTATCGGCAAAACCTCCACGCCCGAAAGGACGATTCTTTCCATTTCCGAAACAGCCCGTTGCATATTGCAAAACGAACCGCAAAACGCAAAGCCCAGCAAATCTGAAAACTCCTTCCGTTTACCCTTGTGCCGGGCAATTCGGGAAATATAACCGTGTTCACCTTTTTATCAGAGGAAACACCTTCCCAAAGTGCAAATCAAAGACAATCCTCAAGAAATTCGCTTATATACATTCCGGCACTTTTGGGAGAATTTTTACCGGGAAGTCCCAGCGCATGAACAACACGGATTCCGTGTTTTCTTGCGGCATCAAGGTCAATTCCTCCCGGCGAGGACGCAAGCTCAACCATCACCGCTTGTTTGTCGGCAAGGGCAATTTCTCCCTCACCGATAACAATTTGCGGAACGGTGTTGAATATAAAGTCGGATGAACCAATAACGCTTCCAATTTGTGAAATATGAAGTGCGTCGCATCCGAAAGCTTTCGCCCATGTAAGAGCTTCATCGTTTCTCGCAACAACCGTGACCTGTGCGCCAAGATGTATAAGCTTTGTTGAAAGAAGCTTTGCAATACGTCCGTATCCCGTTACAAGGCAGGACGAGCCGTGAAGTGTTATGGGACTTTCCTGAATTGCGGCACAAATTGCGCCCTCAGCCGTTGGAATTGCGTTTAAAATCTGCAGTTTTTCCGAATCAAAATAATCAATCAGCTTTATGCCTTTTTTCTCTGCAAGAGCCGAAAGCTCAGGTGTTGCTTTTCCGCAAAACACTTTTAGTCCCTGCGCCTTGCCGGACAGCATATCAAGAATCTCCCTGCAGTTAATTTCATTCGCACCAAACGGCGCATTAAGAACAAGTCCGTGTGTGCAACACGGCAGAGGAAGCACCACAGCGCACGAACGGGTCAGTGCGCCTGAAATGTCGGTCTTTATGACATCGCCGAAATCCCCGGTGTATCTTTCAAAGCCGCATACCGCTGTTTCAAAGCGATTTTGCGCAAGTGCCTTGGCACATTCAAGCATCCGCCTGTCGCCGCCAATAAAGCCTATTTTACCTTTTTCGGTTGTCATTTATATGCACCCTCATTTCAAAAATGCTTTCTCTGCTTGCATATTATGCCGGGCGTGATTCTTTTGTGCCTTTATTCCGGCGTATTCATTTTGAAACAAGTGTGTCTGTCATGCTGTTTTCCCAAAAATCCGTTGGCTTTTCAAAAACAGTTCAAGATTTTTGCCTGAAAATTATTTTGTCTTATTTGATGTGCAAAATGTCTTGACAAAACTGCCGGTGTATGGTATCATTTAACTGTAATTCAAACATTATTTTTTTATTATCAGGAGGTAATAAAAATGGGCGAAAAGCTTTATAACAACATTGTTCTTCCCGAAGAGTGGCCACCGAAATATTCCGCAGGCGAGCTTATGAAAAAGCAACCCACTCCCTATCTTGACAATCCCCCCGACGTTATTGACATAAGCGTTGGCCGTCAGCTTTTTGTGGACAATTTCCTTGTAAACTGGCACAATTTTTATCCCACCTGTCACAAGGCAGAGAAGTTTGAGGGAAATCCCGTATTCAAGCCCGAAACCTTTATGGAAAAATATGAAAAGCTCCCCTGTGCCGTTCCCAAAAGTGGCGGCGTGTGGTGGGACAAAGACGAAAAGATTCACAAAATGTGGTACGAGGCAGGCTGGCTTCACAAGATGGCTTATGCCACAAGTAAGGACGGCATCCATTGGGATAGACCGAACCTTGGCATCGTAGGTGACACAAACGAAATTCTTGCCGACAGAGGAAACATTCATGCCTCCAACGACAACCCCGGAGAGATAAACAACTTTCGTCCCGACTCCACCACCGTTTTCATCGACTACGACACCGACAAGCCCGACGAGCGTTACAAGATGTTCATGCGTAACCCCGGTGGAAATATGCCCGGTATTGCAGCGGTTTCCGCAGACGGCATCCATTGGAGCAAAGCTCGCAGAACCGTTATACAGGGCGACAGAAGCACAATGTTCTACAACCCTTTCAGAAAAAAGTGGGTTTACAGTATCCGTTCAGGATTCTCAGGAAACCGTGACAGAAAGTATGCGGAATGTGACGATTTTCTTGAGGGTGCAAATTGGGAGGGCAAGGACGTAAACTGGCTTTGCGCCGACACCACCGACAAGCCAAATCCCTATATCGGAGAAGCTCCCGGTCTTTACAACGTTGACTGCGTGGCATATGAGAGCATTATGCTGGGTATGTTCCAGGTTTACTACGGCCCCAACAACAAGGTTTGCTTTGAAACGGGCGCACCAAAAATGACCGAGCTTATCTCCATGTACAGCCGTGACGGCTTCCACTTCACACGTCCCACAAACGAGCCTTTCATCGGTGCTTCTTTGACAAGTGGCTCATGGGACAGAGGCTATGTACAGTCCGCAGGCGGTCTTTGCACAATTCACGGCGACGAGCTTTGGTTCTACTACATCGGCTTTGAGGGTGATGAATCAAAGGGCGGCACAGGCAATCCCAACGACTGCCAGTTTGACACCATGTATTCAGGCGGTGCAACAGGCATTGCAAAGCTCAGACGTGACGGCTTTGTATCCCTTGACACAGAAAACGTTGCGGATCTCCACACCAAAAAGCTTACATTCCACGGCAAGCGTGACCGTTTCTTTATAAATGCAATTGTTGACAAAGAGGGTTATCTCTTTGCCGAGATTCTTGACGAGGGCAACAATGTCCTTGCAAAGAGTATGCCTTTTGTGGGCGACAGCACCTGTGCCGAACTTGATTTCGGCAATTTTGACCTCTCAACTCTTGAGGATAAGGTATTCAAGGTACACATTTCCGCACACAAGGCAAGTTTTTACTCTTTCTGGTTCAGCGACAACGAAAACGGCGACAGCCATGGCTTTGATGCGGCAGGAACTGTTGAATAATAAAGAAATGCCCAAAGGAGCTCTGCTCCATGTAAAATTCCCTTTGCCCCGGCATTGACATTGGAATACCAACCGTCAGCGACGCTTTGACAGACGGACACTTCAATTTTTAAAACAAGGCATACAAAACGGACTTGCACTGCAAAAGGTACAAGTCCGTAATTTTTTATATGTTTCCGAAAACAAGGAACATAGGATAATCCTTTATGGGAATATTCTTGAGTATGATGCAATCGTCGTTTACAACCTCTGTGAGGCTTTCGGGAATTTCATAAATCGCACCGTCCATGGGGTCAACAAGCTTTGGACTTCCAAGGCAGGTTATTTCCCAGGAAATTGTTCCCTCAAACTCTGTTGTCATAAGGTTTGTCGGCGACCAATATGCAAAAATCTTTGTCCCGTCCTCTCTTTCAAAGCTTCCGTAAACAACATCTTTAATTCCGCTGTCGCTTCCGAAATGTCTCGGCGACGGATATTGCTGACGGAGAATGGGGAGATTTACCTTTTCAAAATGTTCTGCAAAAAGTGAAGCAAGATTCTGCAGAGAATAATATGACATTTTGGGTGTGTAATCGCCTGTGGCAAAGCCGTTCTCGTCAAAGTCGGCACCGAGTACACCAAAATATCCGTAGTCCTGATAGCTTTCCCTCTGACCCTCCACGCCATGGAGAGCTTCAATCATGTCAACCGTTGTAAAATATGAGCTGAACTTCACCTCGGCAAGAAAGTCTGCAATGGCATGACGAAGCTGCTGCTTTGCCTGCTTGCGGGGAGTCCACGCACCTGTTTTGAGCGCACCGTTTCCTCCGCTTCTTGATTGAGAGCCACTTTCGCCCTGAATTATTTCGATGTTCTTTTTTGTGTAGCAACGGACAAGTCCGTGAAGAGTGTTTACCTTTTCGGAAACGCTTGATTCGTCTGCGGTGTATTCGTGGAAAGTTATGGCATCAATGTGCTTTGCCATTCCTGCGCGGAAGGCTTCATTGAGGAAAGAAATCTCCCTTTTGCACACAGAGCCACCAATGACTTTTGCGTTTTTGTCAGCTTTCTTCAAGGCCTTTGAGGTGGCAACCACAAACTCTCCATACTCCCTGCCGTTTGCACCGCTTTTCCAGCACCAGTCACCGTCAGGCTCGTTCCACACTTCATAGTATTCAACTCTGCCCTTGAAATGCTCTGCAAATGCGCTGACATAATTCGCCCAACCCTGTTTCTGCTCCTTGTTGTGTATCGGTGCACAGCCAACAGCGCCAAAATGGATTTTCGCTTCCTCGTTGTAAAGAGCATTGCCATAGCAAAGGCATACCCACGGAACAAGTCCCCTTGCAATGAGGTTATCAACAATGCTGTCAATCCACTCAAAGTCGTAAACACCTTTTTGCTTTTCTGTTCTTGCCCAACCGGACTGGATTCTCACCCATTTTATCCCGATTGCCCCCACCTTATCATACGCCTTTTCGGGGTCAAAAACATTTCTGTCAAGCTTTTCAAAGCCTATACCAAGCTTTGAGAAAGCAACGTCCTTTGATGCTTTGGGAACAATATTCCCGATTTTCTTCAAGCGTTCCATAACCGCACTCCTTTTATATAAATTATTAAACTTCGTCAAAAACTCTCACATACCGGGAGCAATGACAATTCGTGACCATCAGCTTTATATTCTTTCCTGCTTCTTTTCCCTCTGTATAAAGCAAAAATCTCTTATATTAAAATTATATCATCGCAAGTTTACAAATTCAAGTAAAATCTTGCTTTTGTTATATGTATTTTTTTGAAATCTTGCTTTTTACATCAAAATCACGCCTGTTTGTCATGAAATACAATGTGCCGTATCAATCAGAAAATGAGCAATTCTTTGTTTGTTTTTCAAGTTTAACGCTTGACAAACACTGTTAAAAGTGCTATAATATGGCTACTGTGCAAAACCGAAATGCAAGTTTTTTGCAAATACGGTTTCGCAATTTTTTATTTTAAGGAGGAGTTTTTCTTGAAAAGAATCTTATTATCATTGACAGTCATATTGCTTATTGCGGCTGTTATTTCAATCGGTGCTGTTGCCTCTGCCCAAGAGTATTCCGGCAACTGCAGCGTTTCTTCCAACGACAACGTCCATTGGTCGTTTGACAGCGCAACAGGTGTTCTTAAAATCACAGGAACCGGCGAAATGGTCGGCAGAACAACTGTGTCAGACGTTCATTGGGAGAATTACAAAAATCAGATTACCTCGATAGTTATCGAAAATGGTGTCACAAGCATTGGCAACTATGCTTTTTCCGATTGTGCTATCAAGACAATAACTCTCCCCGACAGCATTAAGAAAATCGGCAATGACGCTTTCAGAGGTTGCGGCGAGCTTGAAAGCATAACTCTCGGAAACGGCGTAACTCACATCGGAAGCTCTGCTTTTTATGATTGCTACACACTTGCAAGCATAAAAATCCCTGAAAGTGTAACATACATCGGCGGCGGTGCATTTCACAACACAAAGGTATATAACGACAGGGCAAACTGGATTGACAAGAAGATTTTCTGCATTGACAATTGCTTTATTCAGGCAATAGGTCTTAAAGGCGACTACACAGTTTCGGACAACGTGCGTCTTATTGCCGATTCCGCCTTTTCTCGTTGTACAGAGCTTGCGAGCGTTACAATCGGCGACAATGTAACTGCCATCGGAGATAATGCGTTCCACAATTGCAAGGCTCTTACAGGCATAAAGGTTTCTCAGAACAACAAGTTTTATTGCAGTGACAGCAGAGGAGTTTTGTTCAACAAGGACAAGACAAGGCTGATGCAGTATCCCTTTGGCAACAAGGCGGACAAATACACTGTTCCCGCAAGCGTTAAAGAAGTTGTTTATTATTCTTTTTACGGCTTCTTCAGCCGCAATGATTTAACTCTTTATGTTGTTGCCGGAAGCCCTGCCGAAGCCTATGCGAAAAAGAACCGTATTCCTTTTGAAGAAGCTCCCACTCCCGGGAGCATTGTAAACCAATACCTCCACACCGACATCAAAGCCACAATCGACGGCAAGGTAATCCGTTCCTACAACATTGACGGAAACACCGCAATTGTTGCCGAAGACCTTGCAAGCTACGGCTTCAACGTCGCATGGAACGGCACAGAGAGATCCCTCACCATTTCCGAGGGCAACAAGATTGTAACCGGCGGCTTTGAAGCATCGGGTGCAAGCGGAACTGTGGGAACACCTGCAGGAAACGTTCTTTATACAGATATTATCACTTATGTCAACGGCAAGCAAGTTACAAGCTACAACATCGGCGGCATGACCGCAATTATCCTTGATGACCTTGCCGCATTCGGAAAGGTCGGTTGGGACGGAACAACAAGAACTATTTCCTTCGCAAGATAAACATTCAAAAGCCGTGTGTGGCTCCACCCCCACGCCCCGGCGCACACCTTTCAAAACTTTTAAATATATGTGTGTTTTTATGAAAAGGTGCAGGCTTAAAAGGTCTGTGCCTTTTTTTGTTGGTGTTGACAAATTTTGAAAGTAGTGGTATAATAAATGGGTAAAAACATTCCGGAGTAAATCGAAATGAACCAACATATAAAATATCTCGAAAAACTTCCGTTTTGGGATAAGCTTTCACCCGACGAAAAGCAATATATCTCCGCCTCATCACGCATTGAATACTATCCCAAAACAACCACAATAAATAATTCCGCCGAAGCCTGTCTCGGTCTTGCGCAGATTATTGAAGGCGAGGCACGCACCTGCATTCTCTCCGAGGAAGGCAGGGAAATCACTCTTTATCGGCTTCACGAGGGCGATTACAGCGTGCTCACCGCCTCTTGCGTTGTAACACAAATCACTTTTGATTCACAGCTTATTGTCCACGGCAACTGCAAAATCCTTGTTATTGCCGCCTATGCTCTTAAAAGGCTCATGGACTCCAACATGAGCGCAAGATGTTTTATATATGAGCTTGCTGCCGAACGCTTTTCTCTTGTCATGAGCACCATGCAGGACATTCTCTTCAAAGGCTTCGACCGCCGCCTTGCCTGCTTTCTTGTCAAAGAACACGACCGCCTTGGAAGCGACGTGATAAGCCTCACACAAGAACAAATTGCAAGCTTCACCGGCTCTGCCCGAGAGGTTGTCACAAGAAACCTCAAACGCTTTTCAGAGGAGGGACTTGTAAACTACAAGCGAGGCAATCTCACAATTCTCGACATCGAAAGTCTGCGACTTATGATGTGATTCTCATATTTGTATTCATTACAATTTTAAAATTATTTCAATTTGTGTGACTTAGTCACGGATTTTTTTCAGAAAATGTGGTAAAATAGCAACGTAAACAAGAGATGAGCCCAAAAAACACGGTAAAAGGGCATGAAAATACACAGTTTTGAGGTGAAGCAAATGAAAATTACGCTCAATCCTGATGAGCAAGTGGTTAAAACCGTAAAAGAGGGTCTGAAAAAAACAGGAGGCTATTGTCCCTGCAGAATTGCGCGCACAGAAGAATTCAAATGTATGTGCAAGGAGTTTAAGGAGCAGATTGCCGACCCTGATTTTGAGGGATTCTGCCACTGTATGCTTTACTACAAATCCAAATAAAAACCAACAAAGGAGAATTGAAAAATGGCAGAAATTGTAATAACAAAAGAAAATTTTGAAGAACAGGTTATCAATTCCGAAATCCCCGTTGTTATTGACTTCTGGGCAACCTGGTGCGGACCTTGCAAAATGATTGCTCCCATTGTGGCAGAAATCGCCGAAGAATATGAGGGAAAGATAAAGGTCGGCAAGGTTGACGTTGATGAACAGGGAGAGCTTGCAGCAAAGTTCGGTGTAATGAGCATCCCAACTGTTGTTCTTATAAAGGACGGCGAGGTTGCGGCAACATCTGTGGGTTACAGACCCAAACAACAGCTTGTTGAAACGCTGGGAATATAAAGTATATTCCCTGATTTCAAATATAAAACATTATAAAATAGAAGGAGATTTTCACCATGAAGTATGTATGCGATGTTTGCGGTTATGAATATGACGAGGCTCTCGGCGATCCCGATAACGGAATTGCTCCCGGCACAAAGTTTGAGGACCTCCCCGAAGATTTTGAATGTCCTCTCTGCGGAGTTGGCAAGGATCAGTTTTCAAAGGCTGAATAATAAGAATCAGTTAAACCATACGGCATAGGAATATGCGTTTCAACCCAAACTTTTTAAATAAAAATTAAATCCAAAGGAGACAGACACCATGAGCAAATATGCAGGAACAAAAACCGAAAAGAATCTCGAAGCCGCATTTGCAGGCGAGAGTCAGGCAAGAAACAAATATACTTATTTTGCATCTGTTGCAAAGAAAGAGGGTTATGAGCAGATAGCGGCTCTCTTCCTCAAGACAGCGGACAACGAAAAGGAACACGCAAAACTGTGGTTCAAGGAACTTTCGGGAATAAGCAACACCGCCGAAAACCTTGCTCATGCCGCAGAGGGCGAAAATTATGAGTGGACCGATATGTACGATGGCTTTGCAAAAACCGCCGAAGAAGAAGGCTTCCATGACCTTGCGGCAAAGTTCCGCCTTGTTGCTGCCATTGAAAAGCATCACGAGGAACGTTACAGAGCTCTCCTTAAGAACATCGAAATGGCAGAGGTTTTCGCAAAGAGCGAAGTGAAAATCTGGGAATGCCGCAACTGCGGACACCTTGTTGTCGGCACAAACGCCCCCGAAATCTGCCCCACTTGTGCTCATCCTCAGAGCTACTTTGAAGTTCACGCTGAAAATTATTAAGTTAATCATATGCAGTAAAAAGGGGACTTTTGTAGGAAAGTCCCCTTTTGCATCTTCTAAAGCAGGTGAGAATATATTCTTTCATGGCTTTTGTGGGTGATAAAGGATAATCTGATTTGTTGAATGCAGGTTTCAGACCTGCTTTTTTGTTTCGCACGGTGGACACAAAAGAGATATACAATAAATTTTTGTAAATAATCCGAGGACGACCTTGAAAAATTTGTTTTTATGTGATATAATTTCCATGAAGTAATTGTTTTTGGAGGATTTGCATATGAAAATCAATTTAAGAGTTGTGTTATCTCTTTTGATGTGTGTGTGCCTTTTGAGTGCCTGCTCGCAGGATGTTGAAACGGACGGTGAGAATACTGCGCCGGATGTTTCAGAACAACTTACAGCGGAGGAGCTTGAGCTTCCCGACGGAAAATTCCTTGATGGCGACACTTTCAATATGTATCATTGCCATGGATATTTCGACTATTACGACGTAAAAGATCCTGCAAGCGGAAACCTTATGCATGAGGCGGTTATCCAACGCAACGAAGCCGTTGAGGAAAGAACCGGTGTAAAGCTCAATCACGTTCATACCCCCACACCGCAAGATCAAGGTGCAAACCGTGACTTCATTGCCTCCCTCATACTTGCCGGTGACACAACGTATGATGCCTTTGTTCACGTTCAGCACACGGGTATGCCCGGACTTATCAATGAGGGAATGTTTGTTGACTGGAACAAGCTTCCGCACATTGATTTTTCAAAACCCTGGTGGTATTCAAACGCAATCCGCGATATAAGCTTTGGTGACAAGGTCTTTGCAATGACAGGCGACTATAACCTGCCTACCTTTGCCGTCACAGAATGTCTTGCATTTAACAAGGACCTGATGGATGAGCTTGAGCTTGAATACCCTTATCAGCACGTTTTTGAAGGCACATGGACACACGACAAGTTCGTTGAGTATATTCAGGCGGCAACCAAAGACCTCAACGGTGACGGTCAGATGGACTATGACAACGACCGTTATGGCTTCGGAGGCTGGCAATATGAGCAGGTTCAGGCTCTTTATGTTGGCTACGGCGGACAAACACTTATAAAGGACGACTTCAATTTGCCAAAGCTCAACATTTATTCCGAGCAGCAAAACCGTGTCATTGACAAAATGATTGAGGTTTTTGAAAACACAGGTGCATTTTATCACGGAAGCAAATATGGGCTTGAGGACACAATGTTCAAGGAAGGTCGTCTGCTTTTCAATGACTCTTTCCTCAATTTTGTTCCCGGCATGAGAAACTATGATATTGAAGTTGGCTTTGTGCCTTATCCGAAACTGAGCGAGGAGCAGGAAAACTATTATTCAAGAACCGCCAACATTTCCTGTCTCACCTATATTCCCATCACGCTTTCCGAGGAAAGATATGAAACCGTCGGTGGCGCACTTGAAGCAATGGCATATTATTCGAGCAAGCTTGTCCTGCCAACTTATTTCGACACAATCCTCACCGTTCAGTCCACCCGTGACGTTGAATCCGAGCAGATGATTCCCATTATCAAGGATTCCTGCCGTTTCATGGACATGGCAATCGGCTTCTCACCCGAACAGTTTGTTTACGGCGGTCAGAACACTCTTGCTTCCCATTGGGCATCGACAAAGACAACTTATGAAGAAAAGCTGAAAACCCTTGTTCAGACTTACTCCGAATAATTATTTGTATAAACAAAAATTTCCCGTCACCGCATTTGACTTTACGGTGACGGGATTTTTATAGCATAATTTTACAAAACGTGTTTTACGCAATTATCGCAACTTTATCATATGGCAACCTTTCAGCTTTTCTGCGCAGTACATTCAAAGCCAAGCTCTGTGAAAATGCGTGTGTTTGTGTTTGACTTTGCGCCTTCGTCAAATGATGGTGAATACTCTTTTCCTATAAGCGCATATTTTGCACCGGTAAGCGTGTTGTATGGCAACAGTTCAACTTTCACCCTGTCCTTTGCCGGAAGCAGAAATTCTGCCGCCGTGCGGATTTCCTCATCGCTGTCATTGACACCGGGAATGAGGGGCATACGGATTGTGAAACGTCTGCCACTTTGCATAAGCCACGATATGTTATCAAGTATAACCGTGTTATCAACGCCTGTGAGAAGCTTGTGCTTTTGGCAATCCATTTGCTTAATATCAACATAAATTTCATCAATGTTTTCAATTATGCGCTCAAAAAGCTCTTTTCTGCAAAACGCCGAGGTTTCAATACCCGTGTTTATGCCAAGCTCACGAAGTCTTGCGGCGCACTCTGCAACAAATTCGCCCTGCATTGTGGGTTCTCCGCCTGAAAATGTCACTCCTCCGCCACAGCTTTTGAAAAAGAAATCATACTTTTTAAGTCTTTCAACAAGTTCGTCTACAGTGTAAACCCTGCCCGAAATTCTGAGCAGATTCTGCGGGCAAACCTTAAGGCAAACCCCATATGGCGCACATTCCTTGTGACGACAGGGAAAGCTTCTTTCGCACAGACCGCAATGAGTGCATTTCGATTCATTTTTTATAAGCTCGGGTTTGGCGGAAAGTCCCTCGGGGTTATGACACCATATGCAGCGCAAAGGACACCCTTTGAGAAAAACCGTAACACGAACACCCGGGCCGTCATGAACAGCAAACTCCTTAATATCAAAAACAGTTGCTGTGAGATTCTTTTGTTCGGACATAAAAAACTATTCCTTTCGTGGAATTGCAAAAAAATCATTTCAGCTCATTCAAATCATAAGGTGTATCCTGGTAAACGAAATAATTGAGCCAATTTGAATAAAGCAGATGGGCATGACTTCTCCAGAAGTTGCGAGGAGAATTTTCGGGGTTGTCATATGGAAAATAATTCACAGGGATTTGCGGATTTATGCCTTTGTTGAGATCGCGGACATACTCGTTTTTAAGCGTGTCGGCATCGTATTCGGAATGACCCATTATAAAGAACTGTCTGCCGTTTTTTGCTGCGGCAATGTAAACGCCGGCTTTTTTTGAATTGGAAATGACGTCAACATACGGGCAATCATTGATAGCCACTTCGGACACCTCGGAGTTTCTTGAATGAGGTGCAAAGAAAAACTCATCAAAGCCTCTCACAAGGGGATGCGAGGGTACAATTACCCTGTTCTCATATACTCCCGAAAGCTTTTGGGGAAGCTTCACCTTTGGAAGTCCGTAGTAATAATACAACGCCGATTGCGCTCCCCAACAGATGAAAAACGACGAATAAACGTTGGTTTTTGCCCATTCATAAATGTCGCACAGCTCTTCCCAATATTCAACCTCCTCATACTCAAGCTCCTCAACGGGAGCACCTGTCACAATAAGTCCGTCAAAACGTTCGCCTTTGACCTCATCAAACTCTTTATAAAAAGAGGTGAGATGCTCGGCAGAGGTGTTTTTTGACTGGTGTGTTGCGGTTTTGAGCAGAGTTATTTCAACCTGAAGCGGTGTGTTTGAAAGAAGACGCAGAATTTGCGTTTCTGTGACAATTTTTGTGGGCATAAGGTTGAGAATAAGTATTTTCAAAGGACGAATATCCTGGGCAACAGCTCGGGCATCGTGCATAACAAAAATGTTCTCGTTCACAAGAATATCGTGTGCCGGAAGCGAATCCGGAATCTTAATTGGCATATGTTCAAACCTCCGAAAGCAATGTCGGTGTGTGTGCCGGAAAGCAAGGCACAACAACACATATTTCTCTATATAACATAATACCACAAATTCCCCCAAATAGCAAGCGTTGCGGCATACATTTAACAAATTTAATACAATTTACCTGCAAAAGCACCTGCTTTATTCAAGCGAATAAACCGTCTTTTTCATGGCAACAATAATAGGGCAATAAAAAACAATTCAAAGGAGGCAAAAAATGAAGCTTCAAAGCATGAAAACAATGACAAAGGGAGAAAACCTTGCCATAGGCATGATTGCGGGAGCAATTATAGGAACAGCCTTTGGTGCAGCAGCTAAATCCATGGCAAAGCCAAAAAAATCCGCCATGAAAATGGCGGCAGACAAAATGTTATGCGGTGCAAAGCATTTTGTGGACGGCATGAGATAAAGGCGCAAAAAAGAACGGTCACGATGATATGCACTCCCAAAGTCAGACACTTTTGGAGTGCATATCTCAACCGTTCTCTTTTTTATTGAAATTTAGTCTTCAAGCATTGTAACAGACACCATTTTCTGCTCGTTTCTGGGACGATCAGAACGATCTGTGTCGGTTGTTGCAATTTCGTCGAGGGTTTCAAAGCCGTCAACAAGCTTACCGAATGCCGCATACTGACCGTCAAGGTGGGGAGCATCCATGTGCATGATGAAGAACTGTGAGCCTGCAGAATCGGGCATCATGGAGCGAGCCATGGAAAGAACGCCTCTTGTGTGGCGCAGGTCGTTTTTAACACCGTTTGCCGCAAATTCACCTTTAATCTGATGTCCGGGGCCGCCCATACCTGTTCCTGTGGGGTCGCCGCCCTGAATCATAAAGCCTTCGATAACTCTGTGGAAAATGAGTCCGTCATAAAAGCCTTCATTAACGAGGTTGACAAAATTTTCAACTGTAATAGGCGCAATTTCGGGATAAAGCTCGGCTGTCATGGTTTTGCCGTTTTCCATTTCAAACTGTACTTTCATTTTGTTTGTTCCTTTCATATGGGAGTAAAACTTTCTTACCGATACAGTTTACCACATTTTTTCTTCCATGTCAATAGAAAAACGTAAAACTTGCGTTTAAATAAGAAAAATATTCATTTTTCAAGAATTCTCATATTGTGCAAAAAAACGGGAGCACTCCCAAAAGAAGTGCTCCCATTTGCATATTCTGCAAAACAAGTGTCTTATTGTTCAGTCTGCTTGTAGCTGCCTGTTGACTTGCCCATGTTTGCCTTAACCTGGGTAAGATCCGCAACCGACACACTTCCGTCCTCGTCGATGTCAGTAACTGCCTTAAGCTGTTCTGTGGCATCATTTGCAAACGAACGGACAATTCTTATAAAGTCATCAATGTCAACAACACCGTCGCCGCAAAGATCGTCGTAAGAGCCCTTGATGTCACCTGCTATAAGTTCTACAGGTTCAAGCGGAATGCTTTCGCCGTTTGCGATTTCAAACACATCCGAGGTATATGTGAGATAGCCGTTCTTTTCAATTACGATGTAATAAGAGCCTGCCTTAACGCCTTCAATTGTTGCGCCACCGTCGGTTATTTCGGATTCAAGAACCGAGGTCACAAGCTCATCGCCGTTGGTGTAAAGGCTGATCTTCGCCGAGCTGTTATAATCAAAGCCGTCGGTTTCGGTTGTCTTGATTATAGCGGGGTTATTGCTGATCTTTGTGATTTCAACAGTAACATCGGAAACTGCATCGTAAGTGATTTCATATGTGCCGCTTTCTGTGGGAGTGAGAACATACTTGCCGTCCTCATTCGCTGTCATGGGTGTTCCGTTGACGCTCGGAACGAGGTAATCAGCATCGGGAGTTACAAGGAAAGATGCGCCGGAGGTAAACTCGGAAACAAAGCCGTCGGTTGTGCTCTTAATGATGTAGTCCGCACCTGTAACGGTTGTTATCTTGTCTGCCATGCCATTGTTGAGAATTACAGTTCTCTTACCTGTGCAAGTGCCAACCTTGTCGAAGATAACCTTGCTTGTGGTGTGAGTACCGCCGTTGATAACAACTGTGGAGTTGCCAAGAGTAAATGTAGCTCCGGAGGTAAACGAGAGGAAACCGCCGTTTACAGCACTATTGAACGTACCGCCGTTAATCTCAATATAGGAAGTTCCTGTGAGGTTACTGCTGTACATTGCACAGACAGTTGAAAATGTACCGCTGTTTATAATTGTGCGTCTGTTGTTGCCGTTTGAGCCGATGAGCTGGAGATACTTGCCATTCTGGATAACAACAACATCGTTTTCAACGCCCTTCTCACCAACTGTAACCTCATATCCGTTACAGTAAGTGTAAACATCGTCTGTCGCACCTTTGATGGACATACTTCTGTATTCTGTGTGACAATAAATATTCTGTGTCTGATACTGAACAAGAGTTGCTGTGTCTGTTGAAGTACCCTTGAGAATAAGCTTTGAGATGCCCTTGTTTTTGAGTTTTGACCAAAAATCAACGTCATCTGTCTTTGTATGTGTTTCGCCGGTAAAGATAATTGTGGGAGTTTTAATTCCGCTGCTTACAATCGCCTCTGCCGCCGCATTGAGGCTTGCATAAGGAGCAATATATTCAGCGCCACCCATTGTGAGCTTTCCGCTTGCATCGGGGTTGACATAGAATATATCAGACTTCTGCCATACCGCATAGAGTGTTTTGGCTTCGTTTCCGATTGTGTAGGTTTCACCAAGAATCACCTTGTGATCCGCAGTTTCAGACCAGCCGCAGAAAGTGTAACCTGTCTTTGTAAGGCCTGTGGTTTCGGGCAATGTCAAAACAGTTCCCGAAATTCCTCTTTCTGCTTCGGGAGCAGTTCCCTCGCCACCATTTGCATCAAATGTTACAGCGTATGTGGGAAGTATGTTGTAGGTAATTGTATAAGTGCCGTTTTCTGTGGGGGCAAGGACATATTTTCCGTCCTCATTTGCTGTCATTTCCACGCCGTTTACAACGGGAATATAAAGGTTTGAAATGGGAGTTACAAGGAACTCTGTTCCGGAGGTAAGCTCTGAAACATAGCCGTTCACGCCGTTATCAATGATGTAGTCGGCATCCGGTGCGGTCATTGTTTCAGCCATGTTGTTGTTGAAGATAACGGTCTTTTTGCCGGTTACCGCCGCACAATACAACCATACAACACTCGGTTTTTCAAAAGTTCCGCCATTGATGACCACCGTTGAATTACCTGTCTGTGTGAAAGCAGCGGTGGAACTGAAGGAATAGAATCCGGCGTTGACTGCCCGTTTGAATGTTCCGCCATTGATTGTATACAATGTGTTACCGGTGAGATTCTGACTGTAACTTGCACCGGAGAACTTGTCGTCATAGATACCGCTGTTGACTGTTATGCTTGATGTACCGCCATGACCGCCGAAATGTCTTATAAAGTTTCCGTCTGCAAGGCGGATGTCATTTTCAACACCATATTCACCAAATACAACGTTATGAGCGTTGGAATAGCTGAACCAGTCTTTTCCTTGACGATCGAATATAATGTTTCTGAATTCCACATCGCTCTTGAAGTTAACCTGATTATTTTCAATCTGAAGCACCGCATTGCTTCCAACGCCCTGGAAAATCGCCTTGTTACCTTTTGTAAGCTTTGAAAGAGTGGTAAACACTTCATTTGATGTGCCGTTATTGACAGTACCGGTGAAATATATCACTCCGCCGTTTGAATCAAGGGCGGTTACTGCTTCGGCAAGAGTTGAAACCGCATCATACTCTGTTACACCAACTTTGAGTTTGCCGCTTCCGTCGGGATTTACGAACTTGGCAGAGCCGGGAGCCCACACAGCATAGAGTGTTTCGTTTTCTCCGTCAATGATATACTCCTCAAGTGGGAGAAGAGTGTCCTTCTTGGTTGCCCATCCAATGAAAGTGAAACCGTCTTTAGTGAGAGTATGCTGTGCAGAAAGGTCAACAGCAGTTTCATCCAAATCCGTTACTGCCGCAGGAGCTGTACCCTCGCCGCCGTTTGCATCAAATGTCACTGTGTATTCGGGAATAACAAAATCTATGTCATATGTGCCTGTTGCGGAGGGAGTGAATTCATATGAACCAAAGCCAACGCTTTCGCCATTACACTTGATTTCATAGTCGGACTTTGCCGCCTTTGCAAGGAATGTGGGAGCAGTTGTCGCAGTTGCCTGGGTCTTTATGGAAACCTCACCGCCGACACTTGCATCTATCGTGTAATCAAATCCGGAAAGTGCGGTGTTCTTTTCTTTCATGCCGTTGTTGTAAATAAGAGTCTTTGCACCTGTGCCGTCAACGTAGTTTCTGAATGTCACGCCTGCAACACTGCCGGAGTTGATGATGAGGTTGATGTTGCCGGAGTATGTGTATACTCCGCCGCCGTCCCAGGTCTGACAACCGTAGGTAATAGTTTTTGCAGCAGTTCCGTCAATAACAATAGTACCGTTACCATTAAAGTTTGAGTTATAAACAACGCCTACAACGCCAAAGCTCATATTGGGTGCCGCAAGAACATATTCAACATCACCGCTACCTGTCTGAGCAAGGATTTCAGGTGATCTTTTTGTATATGCAACTTCACCTGTTTCAGCATTTGTTGTTCTGGTCTTGAACGTGGTGTTGCCAATAAACTGAAGCTTGTGACCCTTTGTCATAAAGTAACGCGCGCCACCGCCGACCGTGTCCACAATGGTAATATCAACAAACTTGAGAGGTGCTTTCATGGTGTAGTTAGCATTAAATCCTGCAATCATCGCCGTGTCATCCGCACCAACAAGTTCAATTCCAAGACAGTTTGCGGGAATTGAAGCAAGGTCTGCAAACGCAAGCTCGCCTGTCATGACAACAGTACCGCCGTTTGTTCCGAGAGCCGTGAGAGCCGCAGAGAGGCTTGTGTACTCTACTGTGTGTTTAACTCCCTCATATGTGATTTCTGTGTCCGTTGCGGAAACATAAACGACAGGAGTTTCAATCCATACCGCATAAAGGGTTGTGCCGTTTTCGGGCATATAGAACTTTGTGATAACCTCTGTGGAATCGGGTGCCTTTGCCCAGCCTGCAAACATAAGTCCTTCCTTTGTTGCAGAGCATGAGGGGAGGGTCACCTTTGCACCAATCTTCGCAGTGATGTCAGCAGGAGCGGTGCCCTTGCCGCCATTGAGGTCAAACTTGATTGAAAACTCTGCATCGGGGTCGGGATATGCATGATAGAACTTTATGGACTTTATATACATTGTTCCGTCGGATTCCGCTTCACCGTAAGGATAAAGAACAGCGTCCTTATAGAAGTTTGTCTGACCGTTTACGCCTGCTATATCGGAAAGGTTGAAGGTAGCCTTTCTCCATTCGCCTGTTGCTATTGCGGTAGAAGCCGCCGCAGTATATGCACCGTTGTCAAGAGTGGGAATGTAAAGTGCAGGTGTGCCCTCACCACTTTCGGCATAGTATTCAACCTGAACATAATTGTAAACAGAGGGGAACATTTCGAGGCTCTCAAGACCGTCAAAGGAAAGAGCCGCCTTGCCTGAGGCAACAATCTTTGTTACAGCCGACTCATCCTTTGTTTCAGCCGTTGCAGTCGCAGCACTTACCTCTGCCTCTGCAAGGTCAAGAGCAACAGGGGAAGTGTCGTAAGGATAGTCCGCATGGAAAATCACATTCTTGATGTGCATTTTTTCGGATGCATTTACCTCGTTACCCTTTACATAGCCCATGGGATAGAAGTGCATCTGCTGGAGACTACCGTCCACTCCGAGCAAAGGAAGATTTGTAATATCAAAGATAAGCTCGTCGGACTCGTTAATCTTGTGTCCGCTCTGAGCGGAATAAGACTTATATGAAGACACCGTGCCACCGATTTTCGTAAGCTGAAGATAATTCATCATCATCCTCTTTGCCGAGGGAGTTACGCCATCGGGAACGATATAATGGTAGCCGACAGTTACATACTTATATTCGGGTATTGTAACATTTCTGAATGTACTGCTGTAGTTATCACTTGCGATGGGTTCAGAGCTTTCGGTGTTGGGAACGTAAGAAAGTGTATCCACATCGTCGATGATAGCAACTTCAATTGTACGCACAGAGCCGTCGTTTATATAATCAGTTCCCGAAATGGTTGTATCAAGAAGCTTGGGCGTGAGGACAATATCAGCTATATAAAGCTCGGTATTGGGAGCACTTGTGGGAGGTGTGCCAAAGGTAAAGGGCTGTTTTGCCGCATCTCCGTCGATAAAAAAGCTGTGAATGGTAAGTCCCGAGCCGGAAACCGTCTTACGGAGAATAATATTCATCTCATGCCAGCCTTCATTAAGTCCCTGAACAAGCATATGGTGGTTTGTACCGCCGTTGCTGTTGGGATTTCTGAAGTCATTCGCCTGATAGTCTCCGCCGTCTACATTATACTGGATAACACCGTTTGTATCGCTTGCGGTATATCTCAGACCAAAGCCTGTACCGTAGAATCTGATGTTAAAAGAGTCACCGCCGCCCACATTGGCATAAATATTCTTACCGTCAGTGCCAAAGCCGTATCCAACAAAGTTCTTATAGAAAGAAGCAACCGTTGCTTCATAGGAGTTCCAGAAGCCACCGTCGTATACAGGCTCAGGCATAACCTTTGCTGTACGCTTTGTTGTGCTGAGGTTGAGTCCCTCTTTGGTGAGGTTGGGAACGAGATACCTGTCAATGATAGACTGAGTATAAATCGCATGGCCGTAAACATTTGGGTGACAGCCGTCTGCAAAATATGAGTACCAGTTTGCATCAACACCGCCCTCAAGAGCCGCAATATAGTCATAGAGGTCTGCGCCAATCCAGAGAATCGGAATGTCATATGCAAGGGCAATTTCCTCATGACCCGCCGCATTGGCATACTTTGTATTAGTCTTGCCGTTGTCGGTCACAACGATGATACATACATCGGTGTAAGGGTCGCTTTCGTAAATCTGACGGACAATGGCTTCCATATACTCAGCGGATTCAGCTTGAGTAAGTTTTTCGTATGAGTCATTGATACCAAACTCGATGAACACAAGGTCAGCAGCATCTGCCGTACCAAGCTTGAGAGCATTTTCAGTACGGTAAAGGTTAAGGTCAGAGCCTGTTCCGCCGATTGCGGCATGGTTTTCCACGAATGTCGCACCGGTATCGGCAAAGGTTTCCTTGAACCACTTGAACGTGCCCTCACGCCAACAGTCTCTGCCGTCGTCCGCATTCTGACAGTTCTGGTTTACACCATTCGGGTCAGTTCCTGCATAACCGTTGGTTACGGAACCACCAAGATATGCAATGTTGACGGTTTCGCCTGCCATGATTTTTGCATAGGTGTTCTGCAGGTAGGAGAAATCGTACTGTGTCTCTGTCGTGCTTCCGGTTGTCGTTTCCGTTGTTTCGGCATATACGCCTGTGAAACAAACGGAGGCGCACATGAGAACGCACAACAAAACAGATAAAGTTTTGCGAATGAAGCTTTTCATGTTTTTCACCTCATATAAAAATATTATTATACATTCTTATTGTATCATAAATATGCAATCTTGTAAATAAGTTTTCTTGTAAATTTTATTAGTTTTTAATGCTATTTTTTATTGAATAAAAAGAGAACACAGAAATAATGCACATATAAATCGGGCATATTGCACAAAAAAAGCCGCCCCAAAGCGGAGCGGCAAAACTCAAAAAGCATGTTTGACCTGGTGGCTTACACTTTTCCCTGTTCCTCAACATTGAGAACAAAGTATGTTGCACCGCCAACTTTCACCTCGTCGGGAATACCGTCATGGCGCAAACCTCTGCCGTAGGTTGCGGAAGTGGGATTTACAGCAGTTCTTGTGGAGCTGTATTTTTCAAGGACTTTTTTGACGCTTTCAACCTTATCATCATCTGTTCCGATAAGAAGCGTGGTGTTGCCAATCATGAGAAAGCCGCCTGTTGTTGACAGCTTGGTTACGAAAAAGCCTTCGCCTGTGAGCGCAGAAGCAACAACTGCGCTGTCGTCATTATTTACAATTGCAAGTACAAGTTTCATTATATGTTAATCTCCTTTATATGTGTACTTTTGTTCGCCTGTTATATCTCGGAATTGAGAAGTGAAATGCTCTTTTTGTCCATTTTGCGATAGTCAATAATTTCATAGCGGTTGTCGTTTGAGTCACGGACAAGAACTCTGCCGTCATAAAGAACCTTTATGTCATTGTGACGGTTGCGAATGGTGAAGCTCTGAACGCCACGGTCTGTGTCAACAACCCATTTGAGTATTCCGTATTTTTCGCTGACATCAAGCAGTGCGAAAATCTTGGGAACAAGATAGTATTCGCTCAAAGCTTCTTCAATAACCTCTTTTGATTCGGGCATAAGGTTGTCAATATTTCGGATAATTGCGTGTTCCTTGCCGTCTTCGTCAAGAAGCGAGATATAGCGGCGCAGACCGCTGACGGGAAAGAGGCGGCGGGGTTCAAGCTTTTCAATCTTTTCGCCGGTGTAGAATTCCATATCGACAACACACATATCACGTCTTGTGAATCTGGCTTCATCGCCATCAATATATCGTCTTGCCATTATTCAAAATTCTCCTCCTCTTTTGTTTTTCTTATCTGCTCGGACATGGACTGAATCTCAACAAGCTTGAAATACTTGCCCTTGAGAGCCATAAGCTCCTCATGAGAGCCATTTTCGATTATGCGTCCCTTGTCAACAACGATAATCTTGTTTGCCTTGCGAAGCGTCGAAAGACGGTGGGCAATCATAAGCGTTGTTCTTCCGCTGATAAGGCGTTCAATTGCCTCTTGAATCATATTTTCCGTTTCGGAGTCAACGGAAGCGGTTGCTTCATCAAAAATGAGCATACCCGGATTCTTAAGCACCGCCCTTGCAATGGAAAGTCGCTGTCTTTCGCCTCCGGAAAGACCAACGCCCCTCTCGCCAAGCATTGAGTCGTAGGCATCCGGCTGACGTGCAATAAACTCATGGGCATTGGCGATTTCCGCCGCATGGATAACCTCCTCAACATGGGCATCAGGCTTACCGTATGCAATATTATTGAAAATTGTGTCACGGAACATCATTGGCTCCTGTTGCACATAACCGATGCGTGAACGGTAGTATTCAAGGTCGATGTCCTTTATGTTAACGCCATCAACAAGGATTTCGCCCTCATAATGGTCGTAAAAACGAAGTAACAGATTTATAAGCGTTGATTTTCCCGAACCTGTTGTTCCCACAATACCCACAATGTCTCCCGGCTCAATTGTAAGGTTGATGTCCGAAAGGGTCATCTTTGTGCGGTCAAAGGAGAAGTTGACGTTCTTGAACTCAATCTTACCCTTGATTTCGGGGCAGTTGCCCTTGCCACGGTCGTTTTCTTCCTCGGCATCAATAATGTCCAGTATTCGTTCTGCCGCAGAAAGTGCCTGCTGATAGGAGTCTGAAAGATTTGCAAAAAAGTTTACCGGTCCATAGAACATTGACGCATAGGAAATAAACGAAACAAGAACACCGGCACTAATTCCGCCGACATTCGTCACAACCCATGTTCCGCCAACAAGCCATATGAGAAGCGAGCCACAGTTCACAAAGAATGAAACGATGTTCGGGAACGAGGTTGAAAATCTTGCCGCACTCTTGGACATTTTCAGCCATTCCTTGTTATAACTTGAAAACTTGTCAACAGCTCTCTCCTCCCCTGCAAAGGATTTGACGACCTTCACGCAGGGAAGTGTGTCAGTGAGAATAGAAACAACGGCAGACCATCTTCTCCAGATTTTCCTGTAATAAGGGAAAATAAGTCTGTTGAAAAACCTTGAGCCAAGGACGACAATGGGAATAGGAATAAGTGAAAGCAGGGTGAGCTTCCAGTTCATGACAAACATTATAACGATAATGCCAATCATAAGGAAAAACTGAACAACAACCTCCTGGGTTATTCTAAGCATAAACGCCTGAATAGTTGAGGAGTCGCCGCTGATTCGGTTGATAACAGAGCCGGTTGAGGTTTTGTCGTAAAATCTCATGGGAAGCCGCTGTGCCTTGCGGTAAACATCGTCACGAAGTGCCGAAACAATTTTGTCACCGCTTACACGCAGGCGATAGCCTCGGATAATGCCGATAAGATGCTGGAGAAGATATGCCGAGAAAAGAACTCCAATCACCACAAAAAGCTTGTCAAGGCTGTCGTCGGTGTTAGTGTTGGGAAGAATATCGTCCACAAGGGTTTTTGTTATGTAGGGCGGCAGAAGTGCCATTGCGGTTGAAACAATGGAAAGAAGCATACAGAAAATGAGGTTTCCCACTTCCGGCTTTATATACTTTGCAAGCTTACCCACAATTTTGCCCTTTGACTGACAATTGATACATTCCGCCCCAGCATGAAGAAGTGTTCTTCCGCATTTTGGGCAGACGTTCATCATTTTTTCGTAGGTTCCGCAAACAATGTCATACTCTCGCTCAAAGCTTGCGCCCTCTTTGCCGAGATTTTCGGAGAAAAGAGCCGCCATGTCGCACAGCGTTGCAACGGCATATGAGAATCTGAAAAGCTCAATCTTTTCATCGGTCTTTGTCATGACCACAAGACGGGCATTTCCGTACATTCTCTTGACCTTTGCTTGCTTAACGTCGCTGTGCTTAACTTCAAGAACCGTTGGCGTTTTTCCCGACGTGTCAATTGAAACAAGACGCTTATCCGTTGCGGCAAGCAGCGTTTCGCCGTATCTTGCCCTTAGCGTCAGGTCACCCACAATGATAAAGACAAGCTTTTCTCCGCCACTTTCAACGTCTTTTCCAATGGCGTTTTCAAGCAGTGAAATAATCTCATCAGAGGGCTTTTTGTTCTGAAGAACTCCGGATAAATCCATAAACAATCATCCTTTCCTGAAACAGTGCGCAAAGCCACTGTTTTCTTCAGAGATTTTCCGGGAAAAAAGTGTATAATTACCTCCCGGTTTTACCTTTATAACACATTTTCCCTATCATTTCAAGAGAAATTTTGTGAACAAGGATTTTTGCGGTAAAACAAGTAATTTTAGCCTGTCAGCGTGTGTTTTCGACAGATTTTTCGGTGAGAGCAAGTGCCGAAGCCACCTCCCTGCAAAGGACGGCAAAAAAGTTCGGGTATCATTCAGGCTTCAAAGCAAAAAGGGTGATGCAAACACCGTTGTTTTGCCCTGCCTCGCCTCAAATCACAACCGCCTTATTATTCAATAACAAGCGTTCCGAAAAACTCAGGTCTGTGAAAATCGGGTTTTGGTGTGTCAATTGGCGACCACGAAAGAAAGTTTTCCTTTCCTCCGTCCTGCTGACACTTATAGAAATTGCCTGTAAACTCAAGTCCTTTTTTAAGAGTGATTCCGAAAAGTGTCTTTACAAAATCGTTTGTCAGCCTTATGTTGACGTTCCATTCGTCTTCGCTCTTTTGCGCCGAAACAATCGGAAGAATACCATATTGCTCCAAAACACGCTTGCGCTCATATCTGTCGGGACCTGTGCTGCAAATTATCGCACCGTTGGAATTTGTTTCAACATTCACATAACGAGGAGAAGTTTTGGGGTCAAAGCAAAGGAAGCACTCCATGCAGCTGTCCCTGTAGACATCCTGATAATTCTCGGTGTAAACAGCGCGGGGATTCTTTTCCTTGCAGGTGAGAGTGATAAGAAGGTCATTGCCGTCAAAAGCAAGTCTTGCAACGGTTTCGGGAGCATCGGGATAGCTCCAGTTGTTGCATCCTATGGAAAGCGCAGGGGCGGAAGATGCATCTTTTGCGCCGGGGAGTGTGGGAACAATGTAGGTTGGTTTTTTCATGGGAAATCTCCTTTTTGAGCAGATATTTGTAATACATTTGCATTATACCACGATTTTGGAGGTATGTCAACAATTTTGTCAAATCAAAAAGCAGCCCCTTTTCACCTTTTCTCACCGCAAAGCTTTAGCCTTCAAACCATGATTGCGTGAGTTTTAAAAATACTGTTGACCAATCCCGGAAATTGTGTTATAATGTAACTGAAATATAAATGTAACCATAGTGTAAATGAATCGAAAAATAAGTAAAAACCGAGGTGAAGCGAAATGTCGTACTTTGTAAACAGAAAAATTGTTCCCAAATACAACGAAAAATACATTTACTATGCCCCGAATCCGACAAACGATTTTCTTCACGTTGTGGGAGCAGGAATCGTATATCCGGACAAGCGTTACGGCTTTGACAAGGTCAGGGATTGCCACATTTTTGAATACGTCGTTCACGGCGAGGGGCACATCAAAAGCGAAAACAAAATCTATTCCCCGAAAGCCGGCGATTGCATAATCGGACGACAGAATCAATCGGTGACTTATTTCTCCGACAAGGAGCAGCCATATATCAAATTGTGGTTTTCCGTCATGGGAAGCTATGTTGACAACCTGCTTGATTCCTTTGACTTCAAATCGGGAGTTACAATTGCATCGGTTGACCTGCAATCGAAATTTGAAATTATTCTTTCAGACCTTGAATGTGGCAGAGCATCACCGGTTGATATGTCACACCGTATTCTTGACATATGCTTTGCCGTCAAGGATGCACTCGTTGCAGCGCAAAACGAAAACAGCGACGGAACAAGTCGCCGCCGAGAGCGCATTTCCGAGGCAAGCCACATCAAGGCATACATCGACACCTACATAAATCTTGACGTGAGCCTTGACAAAATTGCCGCACATTTCGGGACATCTGTCAAAAAAATTATCACCATCTTCAAGCGTGACATGGGCATGACCCCTCATCAGTACGTCAAGCAAGCAAGGCTCGATTGCGCAAAGCGTATGCTTGAGGGAACGGAAAGCTCCATCACCGAAATAGCGCAGGCGGCAGGCTTTTGCGAGCAGAGCTATTTGTCAACAGAATTTAAAAAAGCCTTTGGAATGTATCCCACGGAATATCGCACATTTCTTCGCAAAAACGGTGAAAAGGTGAAGTCGGGGATAAACTTCAAAATAAATGAATAGCATTTGAGCTTTAAGCTATCCCGGCCATTTTGCAAAAGTTACAATATGACATTCTCAAGTTACTTTTTGCCATTGTTTTGGCTTTTTTGATATGGTATAATTTTTACAAGGAAAACTGTTTGTTTTTCAAATACAAATTAATGAAAGGAACATTGTGCAATGAAAACCAAAAGAATCATTTCTCTCCTCCTGTCCTTACTTATGCTCACGGGAATGTTGAGCTATTCCGGTGTTCTCGCTGAGAACTCCGCCGACAGCGTTTCCCATGCCTATGCCGACGGCATTTGCAAGGGCATTGTTGACAAAAAGGATACAGCCGAGGTCACGGTAGGCTTTGAGATTGACGGCAAAAAAACCGTAAAAATCGTGCCCAATCCTTTCGGTGAAAACTCCTCCACGGCAATTTTCCTCGATGCATACGAGGTTGACAAAAAAGGCTTTGACCTTGCAAAGTTCAAGTACATCACCGTGGAATACAAGTATGACACGGCTTCTCCGTCATACAACGGCAAGATGATGCTTCATCTTCTGAGCTCCAAGGGCGTGCTTACGGGCAGAGTTGACGTTACTTCCGTTGAGGGCATTTCTGCAGACGGTTGGAATCAGGCAATTTTTGAGATCGGCTCAAAGGTTGAGGGCAAGCTCGGAGAAAACAGCTCTGTTGGCACAAATCTCTGGCAGTTCCATTTCTTCCCCTTTGGCGGAACACACGCAAACAAGCTCACGGAAAACGATGTTCTTTACATCGGCAACATCACCTTCTCCGTTGACGCAGATGTCCCCGAAGTTAAGGTGGATGAAACAAAGCCCGAGCAAAACACCACTGTTACAACTCCCGCAGTAACCCCCTCCCCCTCCGGCTCCGCACAGCAGAACGCCGAAAGCGTTTCATTTGCTTATGCAGACGGAATCTGCAAGGGCGCAGTTGACAGAAAGGACAACGTAACCGTCACAGTCGGCGCAGAATATGAGGGCAAAAACACCGTAAAGATTGTCCCCAATCCTTCGGGAACAAAGGCAGGCAATTCAATTTCCCTTGATGCATACGAGCTTACAAAATACGGTTTTGACCTTTCCAAATTCAAGTACATTTCCATTGAATACAAATATGATGCTGCAATTCCTGCGTACAGCGGAAAAATGCAGCTCCACCTGCTTGGCTCAAAGGGTATTCTCAAAAAGAGAATTGACGTTTCATCAAACGAAAGCATAACCACCGGTGGCTGGAACACCGCAACATTCAGCTTTGGTCCAATGCTCACCGGCAATCTTGGTGATGGTGACACAAACCTCTGGCAGTTCCATTTCTTCCCCTTTAGCGGAACAAGCGCAAGCAAGCTCACGGAAAACGATGTTCTTTACATCGGAAACATCACCTTCACTTCCGTAAACCCCAATCCCGACTATGAATACACCATTGAATTTTCAACCGGCGTTTCCGGAAGCTCTGATTCCACAGTTATCAAGGCAAAATCCGGCGACGTTATAACCATCCCCGAAATCAAGAACGAGCTTGAGGGAATGGAGTTCAAGGGTTGGATGCCGTCAAACGACGCAAAGACAACCTTTATGCCAGGAGACAAGTTTACTGTTTCCGAATCAAACATGGTATTTCTTCCCAAGTGGGAAAAGAAGATTGTGTATCCGGATGTTGTTGTTCTTGATTACCCCAACTATTCCGGCGACATTATCGACAAGAACAGATTAACAGACATAACGCTTGAGCCCTCCGAGATTGTTGTTGAAGACGGACTCAATGCAGTTAAGGCTATGCCCAACCCTGCGGCAACCACAGGCGTATACTTCGGCTTTGATGGTTGGAAGTATGCAAGCGCAAACGTTGACACCAATATGTACAAATACGCCGCAATGCTTTATAAGTTTGATTCCGCAAAGAATCACGAAGGCTTTTATGCACAGCTTCGTCCTTTGAGAGGCGGCTTCAAGGGTGCAGGCTACATTCCCACAACCGAGCCTCTCAAATTCGGCGAATGGGCAATTGCGGTGTTTGACCTCACGCCCTATGCAGAGAAAATAGATGCAGAAAATCCCGTTCTTGCACAGATGCACTTCCTTCCTTTCCAGGAGGGCAAGATAAGAGAGCTTGATGCCGGAGATGTTTTCTATCTCAGCAAGCTTCTCTTCTTCAAGGAAGAACCCACTTTCCTTTCTCACCATGCCCCCTTTATCAAGGGTTACAACGACGGCACATTCCGTCCCAACAACACCATGACAAGAGCCGAGGCTGTGACCGTTGCAACTCGTCTTGTTACAAGCGAATCTGTTATCAAGGGTGTTTATGAATCAAAGTTTACCGACGTTGCAAAGGGTCAATGGTATTATGACAACATTGCATATCTTGAAAACAGAGGCGTTCTTGCTTCTTACAGCGGAACATTTGAGCCTTCAAGGCAGATAACCCGTGCGGAATTTGTTGAGATTATTTACAATCTCGGCATTGCAAAGGACACAGGAAAAACCGTTTCATTTACCGACGTTCCCGAAACACATCCCAAGTATAAGGCAATCATGGCAGCGGCAAGCGCAGGAATTGTCGGCGGTTACAGCGACGGCACATTCTTGCCCGACAGAACAATCACCCGTGCACAGGTTGTCAAGGTTATCAACAACGCATACGGCAAAACGCTTTATGCAAACGAATATATGTCAAAATTTGACCTTGCGCCCTTGTTCAAGGATGTTACAAAGGACCATTGGGCATATCTTGATGTAACGGAGGCTTCCATTCCCCACGGAACAATGGAAACAAGCGAAAAGGGTGAAGAATGGTTCTATATGACCTCGCCCGAAATCGAAATGAATCACGCCGAGGGTGCTGCGGCAGTTGAGCAGACCGACAAGCTCCGTGAGCAGAGAAAGGCTGAAATTCTTGCCACACCCACAAATGTAGCGGTTATCGGAACAAAGTATTATGTTTCCTCCACCGACGGCGACGATGCAAACGACGGACTTTCTCCCGAAAAGCCTTTCAAGACACTCGCAAAGGTAAATGCAACCTCGCTCAAGCCCGGTGACGGCGTATTCTTCAAGAGAGGCGACGTTTTCAGAGGTAATCTTTCCACAAAGTCAGGCGCAACCTATTCCGCATACGGTGAGGGTGCAAAGCCCAGACTTTACGGCTCAGAGGAAAACGGTACAGGCAAGGAAAAATGGACTCTTGTTGAGGGCACAACCAACGTTTACAAGTATTACAAGCAGTTTGCAGACATTGGTGGCATTGTTGTTGACAAGGGCGACGGAAACGGCGAATTCATTCTTGAAAGAAAGATTGCCTACCTCAACACCTCCGACATGACATATCACAACAAGGTCGACGGAAGCGATCCTTTCGACGTTAAGAGCGACCTTGACAACAACACCTTCTTCCCCGACATAAGAAGCACAACCATGATGGTTGACAAGGGCGATCTTTATCTGAGAAGCGACGAGAGCAACCCCGGCGAGCTTTACAAGTCCATTGAATTTATTGATGGCAAGGCGCACATTATAACAGCGTTGTCGGATGTCACAATTGACAACCTTTGCCTGCTTTACGGTGCACGCCACGGTATCGGTGCAGGAACAGTCACAAATCTTGTTATAACAAACTGCGAAATCGGCTGGATAGGCGGCGGTGTTCACAGCTTGAGCGATGCCGGAGCAAATTACAAGATACTTTCAAGATATGGAAACGGCGTTGAAGTTTACGGCGGTTGTGACGGCTTTGTCATTGACAACTGCTATGTATATCAGTGCTTCGATGCAGGCATCACAAATCAGTATCAGAAGGGCGGCACAACAAGCATAACCGAAAAGGATGTTGTGTTCTCAAACAACCTTATTGAATACTGCTGTTACAACATTGAATACTTCATGGGCGTGTCCGACGCATATTCCACACGTCTTCTCCAGAACGTTCTCTACGAGAACAACATTCTCCACAAGGCAGGCTACGGTTGGGGACGAGTTGACCCCACAAACTCCGCAAATATCAAGGGTTGGGACCATTACAACCTTTCTGATGGCTTTATAATCAGAAACAACATTCTTGACCGTGCATACGGCGACCTCATCCACGTCGGTGCACAGCAGGTTAACTGGCTCCCCGTCTTTGAGGGTAACACCTTTATACAGAACCAGGGCAGCGCATTCGGCCACTTCGGTCAGGTCCCCACAACTATGTTTAAATACGACTCCACCGTCGGCTCTACAATTACCACCATCGTCGGCGACGAAAGTGCAAAGATTTATTTCCTTGAGGAGAGATAATCAGGTTTGGTTATTGCCAAAGGGGTGCTTTTTGAAAAAAGCACCCCTTTGGAATCCCCGAAAAACTTTATAATGGGGATTGAATTATTGATTAAGTTTTATTCTGTGAAAAAGCTGTTCAGGCGTTTCAGCATTATTTAACACTCACAAAAGTTTAAATCCCTGCCGCAGTTGGCAGGGATTTTTTCATCTCCTGTTATCACGCAAATCAGGTAAACGGTTGCTTAAGCAAATCGTCCACCGTACATTCAAGATAGTCGGCAATGTTGCAGATGGTGGGCAATAAGGGACTATATTTATCAAGAGTATTTACAAAATTAACGTGCAACTGCAAGTCTTCACACATTTGCTTGACAGTAGTTTTTCGCATTTTTAAACGTTGTTTTATATTAAATTGTAAATATTGTGCATTATAGGGCATATTTCACCTCAAAAAAAGAAGCTTTTCCAACGGCAAATTGTCGGATCGCAGAATTAAGTATCATTTTTCGAAAAAGTCATGAAAGTCATTGACTTTATCGAAATTCTATGATATAATAGACCTGTCCTTGAAAGGACGCCCTTGCCTGACCTGCTTTGACGTAGTGCAGAACGGCGCAAGGAAACGAGGATATGGGAAAAGTGTCGGTGCGCTTGCCCTCAATACTTTTCTTTCATCACCTTTGCAGGTGCAACGGCGCAAACTCTCATATTCTCATTATACAGAACCATTTTACTATATTTACATTTCATTTGCCTGAACAAACTGTAAATATTCGCATTGGAAAGAGTTATATGTCAAAGGGGTGCTTCTTGAAAGAAGCACCCCTTTGTGTTCGTACTTTAAAAATGTCTTATGAAAACAAGCGGTAGGACTTCGTTTGAAGCCCTACCGTTAGCTTTATCAAAAAATAAGTGTGTGGAAGATTAGTCGAGTGTTCTGAGATACTCAATACATCTGCCAACTTCTTCAAGACCTGTGGGATCAAGGCCCTCGGACTCAATAACCATAAGAACGTTGTTTGCGTTTGCCCATTCACGGATTTCGGGAATGATGTTCTTGCCGGAACCAACGGAAAGACCCTTAACGCCATCGTGAACATGGTCAAAGTTCTTACATTCGGGAGCAGAGGGAATACCGTCTTTAAGGTGAATAACATGGATTCTTTCCTTGTTTTCTTCGAGGAACTTGATTACATCAAGACCTGCGTTGAATGCCCACCATGTATCAATTTCAAGCTCAACAGTTGTTCTTGCCTTAACCTCGTCCTCAAAAACGATGCCTACGCCGTTGGGGAAGAACTCACGGCTGTGGTTGTGATAGCCGAGTCTGATGCCGTTTTCAGCGAGCTTCTTCTGTGCAAAGTTGAGGGTATCAATAACGCCGTTTGCCTTTTCAACTGTGGACCAGTCGCAACCGGGAACGATGAGGTTGTCGCAACCGATGATCTTGTGGTATCTGATTGTTTCGTCGATTGTTTCGGGAGTGATTGCGCCCATACCTGTGTGTGTACCGGAGCAAACAAGACCGAACTCATCAAGCCAGAGCTTGATCTGTTCGGGCATATAATCGAAAAAGCCTGCGAATTCAACGTACTTATAGCCCATTGCCGCAACCTTTTCAAGTGCCATTCTCATGGAATCCTTTGTGATGTCTCTAAGGGAATACATCTGAAGACCGTATTCTGTTCTTGCCATTTTATGCTGACTGAAATATGAGTTTTATGTAAACCCGATTTCAGTCCCTCCTTTCTTATTTGAGGGCATGAAATTTTTACCCATGGGTACATTATAAACCATATGATTTAATTTGCAATTGCAATTAAGTTTCTTTTCTGTTAATAAAGGTCAAATTTCCGCTATTTCAAGTCCTCGGCGCAGCGTGTAACGGTATCACCTTTGCTAATTTCAAAGGTAGCGAAATATTCGGCTTCTTCGTAATTTCCCGTACCCGTGAAATCCATGATTTCTTTGACGATGCGATAATATCCCGGCTCAAGATTGCCATAGAGGAATGTCCAGTCAACATTCCACTCAACGCTTTGACCGCATGGTATCATCCATGCTTCCATCGTCCACGCAAGATTATCAATACCGTGGGAAAGCTCAATCCATTCGTCAGACTTTGATTCGTAATACTCAAGGCGGTAGTAGCTTCCCGTCTGAAGCTCACCCTCGGCATTTCCGCCGGATTGTGTGCAGACAAGGGTAAGTCCTTTTGGGGTCACGTCCTTTGCACGAAGATACACTCCCCATTTATCGGCGGTGGGATAGCCGCAGATGCCGTCGGATTCGGTTTGGGCGTTTTGTTCAGCCTTATCGGAAAAACCGGTTTCATCCGTTTTGTCGGCGTTGGTCACGGTTTCCGTGTCGGGCAAGTCGTCGGAAGAAGCTCCGCCAACATTTTCGTTTTCATGCTGCAAAGCTTCGTTACTGCCGGTTTCGTTGTTGTCCTTTGAGTTTTCGTTGTTGCACGCCATAAAGGCAAGCACAAGAACACAGGAAAGAATTGCGACTATAATTTGTTTCATCTGATACACCTCCGAATTGTTTTTTCATATGTTAGACGTAAAATTTGCCGCAAATGTTCCTCAACTTGCGAAAAAAGTTTGTTTTATACAAAAATCGCAACGATAATCGCATTGACATTTTTTTGTTTTAGGGTATAATTGAATAAGAATAACATTTATCACAAAGGAGAATTGAAAATGTTCCGACATATAACTCCCGAAGAAGCAGGCATATCCTCTGCAAATATTCTTGAATTTATGAAGGTTTTCGAGTTTTACAACCTTTCTGTTCACAGCATGATTATGGCAAGAGGCAACGACATTTTCACAGAATGTTATTACGCCCCCTTTAACGCCGACACAAAGCACAGAATGTATTCCATTTCCAAAACCTTTATTGCCGTTGCGGCGGGACTTCTCATTGAGGACGGAAAGCTCTCTCTTGACGACAAACTTTATGACTTTTTCCCCGAATATCACAGCGAGCTTCACTCACAGATGTTCAAGGACGCTACAATCCGTGATATGCTCACCATGGAGTCGCCCATGTTTGACAAGTTCCATATGTTCAAATATAAGCCGAGCGACCGTGCAAAGCTCTATTTTGATAAGGCAGGCGACCATCACCCCGGCACAATGTTTGACTACGACAGCCCCGGATCATACATGGTGTGTGCCGTAGTGGAGAAAATCTGCGGTAAACCCATACTTGACTTTATGCGTGAGCGTTTTCTTGACGACATCGGTTTTTCAAAGGATGCTTACAGCATAGGCGTTCCCGGCGGATATACCTTTGCGGATTCGGGATTTATGTGCACATCAATGGACCTCTTGCGTTTTGCACGCTTTATGCTCAACGGTGGCACATGGAATGGCAAGAGATACATGAACGAGGCGTTTTTGATAGAGGCGACCTCAAAGCTTGTTGACAACAGCGTTTTCGGAACTCATCAATATAACAGCATGGGTTACGGCTACCTCACATGGAGGTCGTATGACGACGGCTTTGCCCTCGTGGGCATGGGAGATCAGTTTGCCGTGTGTGACCCTGCACATGATTTTATCTTTGTCATTACCGCTGACAATCAGGGCAATGCCGATTTTTCAAGAGCCATTATGTTCCACGAGCTTTATAAAACCATCGTGCATAAGCTCACTCCCGATGCAAGTCCCATTCCCGAAAATAAGCAAGCATATGACGAGCTTTGTGACTACATAAAGAATGCAAAGCTTGTCCATACCCTCGGCGAAAAGACCGTACCCTTTGCCGACGAGCTTTGCTGTAAGACATACAGACTTGAATCCAACCGCATGGGCATACAAAGCTTTTGCCTTGAATTTGATAAAAAAGGTGAAAAGGGTACAATCCGTTATGTCAACGAGCAAGGGGAAAAGAACTTTGATTTTGGCTTCGGCTACAACATTTTCGGCAAATTCCCTCAGGACGGATATGCAAATCTTATGGCAACAGTTCCCGAACCGGGTTACCGCTATGAATGTGCGTTTTCTGCGGCATGGGTCGAGCAAAAAAAGCTTCGTATCTATGTCCAGTCTATTGACAAGCACATGGGAAAGCTGAGCATGGTGTTTGGCTTCAAGGACGAAAAGGTGACGGTGAAGATGACTACCAATGCTCAAGGTTTTTTTGAGGAATACACGGGGTTTGCCAATGGGTATCTTGATGAATAAGGTCGTATAATTCTTGACTTTTCTTGCGTTTTGTGATACAATATCCCATATCACCATAAGTTTTCAGCAAAGGAGCAATCATGAAGCTTTATTTGATACGCCACGGTGAAAGTATGGCAAATCTTAAAAATGCCCACGCAGGCTGGGCACAGGTGCCACTGTCGCCAAAAGGATTTGAACAGGCAAAGCTTGCAGGGCATTTTCTGCGAAAAATAGAATTTGATAAGATTTATTCCAGCGACCTTATCCGTGCAAAGCAAACTGCCCTCACAGCACTTCCAAATTGCGAGTTTGAGGAAACAGAGCTTTTGCGTGAAATAGGCGTTGGAGAGCTCAGCGGAAAAACGCCCTCCGAATGTGAGCAACAGTATGGCAAAAGGTATACCGACGCACACAGTGCCTTTGATTTTACTACCTTTGGCGGAGAAAATTCCATGATGCACCGCAAAAGAGCCATCGACTTTCTCGATATGGTCAGCAATGACGACAAGCAGTGCGTTGCCGCATTTTCCCATGCGGGGACAATACGTGAGATGTCAGGGCATATATGTGGCGGAAACGTCCCGAGAACGGCTTTCAGAATTTCAAACTGTGCCGTATACGGCTTTGAATACGAAAACGGCGTGTGGAGAATTTCGCTTGTGTTGCCCACAGAGTATATTTCGATTGCGAAAGAATGATTCACGAAAAAGTTTCGTAGCTTCATGTATTGACTTTCAAACTCAAAGCTGATATACTTAATCTGACGGAAGCAAAACGCATTTGGGAGGCTTTGGAAAATGATAAATATAAACGTTGATTTAACGAAAAAAGACGGTCGGATTCTGCCGCTGCATGGCGTGTGCTGTGCGCCTTATTCACGCAATCAGGGTGCGGCGCAACCCACTCTCAAAAGACTGTTCCGTGAGGCGAAAATCCCGTTGTGCCGTCTTCACGACTGCTGCGGAGCATACGGCGGCACATATTTTGTTGACATAACAAATGTATTCCCGGACTTTGACGCCGACGAGAATGACCACAAAAGCTATGATTTTTACTACACGGATGAGTACATATCCGCAATTCAGGATTCCGGCTGTGAGGCTTACTATCGTCTTGGAGAAACAATAGAGTGGTCAAGCCGAAAGGACAGGACAAAGGTTCCTGCGGACTTTGGCAAGTGGGCAAGAATCTGCGAGCACATTGTTGCTCACTACACAAAAGGGTGGGCAAACGGATTTAGCTATGACATGAAATATTGGGAAATATGGAACGAACCGGAAAACCCCGGAAGTCCCCTGGGACGTTGTATGTGGGGCGGAACAAAGGAACAGTTTTTTGACCTTTACCGCATCACCTCAAAGCATCTCAGGGAAAAATTTCCCGAAATAAAAATCGGAGGCTTTGGAAGCTGTGGCTTCTATCCCATTACAAGGGGAGATAAGGTGCCGGATTCCTACAAGGAATTTATTGTGTGGTTTGAGGACTTTCTTGCAATGGTGCGTGATGAAAAGCTGCCTCTTGACTTTTTCTCATGGCACATTTACACCTCCGACGAAAGAGAGCTTCTTGCCCACGCAAAATATGTCCGCAAAACCCTTGACAAATATGGTTTTTCAAAGGTTGAATCCCATCTTAACGAGTGGAATCTCGGTGACGAGGGACACGGCTTTGCGGCAAAGCACACTCTTGAGGGAGCATCTTTCAACGGTGCTGTTTTCCTCATGCTTCAGAAAGAAAAGCTGATTGACAAGGCGATGTATTATTGCTTCTCCGTTCAGGGACGGTACAATGGGCTTATGGATCAGAACGACGGTCACATTTGCAAATCCTGGTATCCCTTTGTCGCTTTCGGAAAGCTTTACGGGCTTGAAAACTCGGTGCAAACAAGCATTGACGGCGAGCGTATTTACGCTGCCGCCGCAACAGACGGGGTGAGCTCTGCCGTTATGATTTCAAACTTTGCTTGCGAAGATGATGCCGTAAAGCTTGTTATTGAGGGCATAAAGGGCAAGGCACTTGTCATTGTGTCCCGCATTGACGATAATAACAGTCTTGAAGACGAAATGACCTTTTCTGCATCGGACGATGTTGTTATGACGTTTAAAATTCCGCAGAAAACCCTTGCGCTTATTTCGGTCGAATATGTATAATCTCATGCGGTCGTGTCTTTTTTAGATGCGACCTTTGCCTTAAGCTTTGCAGGATTTTACAGATTTTCTGCACTGTTTTTAAGGACTTACAGCGGAAAAATATTGTATAATGAAATAAAAACGAGGTTTAGAAATGATTAAAATAACAAGCGATTTCCCCGGCGGAAACCTCCGGGTGCTTTCGGTTGACAGCGACACCACGCCCATAACAGCAAATGTTGCTATTGAACTGCGAGACACAGAGGGGGATTGGTTTTACTGGGCATTCAAGGTGACGGGTGCAGAGGGCAAAACAGTGAAATTTCAATTTGAGAAAAATGAGCGTGTCGGATATTACGGTGCCGCCGTTTCTCACGATTTCAAGGAGTGGCATTGGCAATACACCGCTGAGGAGTGCAAAATGCGCACCTTTGAGGGCGGCTCTTTTACTTACACCTTCAGTCCCGATGAAAAAGAGGTTTATTTCGCCCACGATATGCTTTACCGTCCCGAACGCTTTTCTGAATTTGCCTGCAAAATGGGTGTTACGTTAAGCGAGCTTTGCAAAACAAAGAAAGGTCGCTCTGTCCCCTGTTTTTCCGTTGGCAAGGGAGAAAAAAAGGTGCTTTTGACTTCACGTCATCACGCCTGTGAAGCAACGGGAAGCTATGTCCTTGAGGGGGTAATTGAAGCTCTTGTGAAAAATCCCATTCCGGATTATGAGTTTTTTGTTGTGCCTATGACGGATTATGATGGTGTGTGCGACGGAGATCAGGGCAAAAATCGTCGTCCCTATGACCACAACCGTGACTACAAGCCGGGTGTCCCTGCCATATACAATGAAACCGCCGCCATACGCCGCTATATTGAGCAAAACACGGTTGTGCTTGGCATAGATTTTCATTCGCCCTGGCATTTTCATAACGACAATGACAAGGTTTTTATAGTTGAAAAGGGCAAGCAAAAGCTCGATGACATAAAACGCTTTTCAAGACTTCTCATGACAAATCTCTCGCCCGAATCCATGAAATACGACCACAAAGACAATTATCCTCCCGACACAGGCTGGAATCTCGAAGGCTCTCCGACGGCAAGCTATTATGTCTACCTCTACGGCGGTGTCGGGTTTACTCTTGAGACCACATATTACGGTGAAAGGGACAATATCTTCACGGAAAAAAGCGGCATAGAGCTTGGCAGATGCGTGAGAAACGCCATGGAAAAGTATCTGGGTGGCGAGGATGCGGCTATATCCCATTAAACTATGATTGCCTCAATTTGCAAAAAAGCGATGCCCCTTCCCCGTGTGCCGATAAGACAGTAATTCTAAAAAAATTACTATTTTACGGCATCTGTCTAACAGGGTTGGAAAAACAACTACGAAAAGAACGATGTCGAGTCGAAAGACTTAGCATCGTTCTTTTTCTATCTAAAACTTGAAATTACGGAGGATTTACCATGAAACGTCTATTATCATGCGAGTTTAACTTTGACACGATCTGCGTGGAGCTGAAGTTC
>JAZQKV010000122.1:0-6501 GCA_045542335.1 Eubacteriales bacterium | reverse complement strand
CTATTCTCTGCCGAGAACTGGGGTGTTACTTTCTGTGCGAGCAGAAATGAACACCCCGTCCCCGGTAGGAGTTTTCGAGCTAAAAGTTATGAGGGACAACGAAAAGATTAAATAGAAAAATCGCCCACAAGCAAAGGGCGACCACATAGGGTCGCCCCTACTGATAAGATAAAAAAGGAGAGGACCAAAATCGGGTTTGTCTGAAACCCGTATTCAGGTCAAGATAAAAATGGCTGAAAGAAAGAGTAGAAAAAGCGAAAAGAATAAGAAGTATGACGTGGCGGATTTCGGGGCAACTCCGGTCGTGACCGAGCAACCAATAACCGCAACCCTTGAAACTAACTATATGCCCTATGCAATGAGCGTTATCGTTTCAAGAGCAATTCCCGAAATTGACGGCTTTAAACCGTCCCACAGAAAGATTCTCTATACAATGCAGAGAATCGGTCTCCTTGGAAACCACAGACTTAAATCAAATACAGTTGTCGGCGAGGTTATGAAGCTTAACCCCCATGGCGATGCCTCCATTTATGAAGCAATGGTCAGACTTACCAGAGGTAACGAAGCCCTGCTTCATCCGTTTATTGACTCAAAAGGCTCGTTCGGTAAGCAGTATTCAACAATATCTTATGCTGCTTCCCGTTATACCGAGGTTAAACTCGATAGCTTCTGTGAGGAGATTTTCAGAGGAATTGATAAGGATGCCGTCGATATGGTGGATAACTATGACAGCACCCTCAAAGAGCCTGTGCTTCTCCCCACAAGCTTCCCCAATATTCTTGTTTCGCCGAACGTCGGTATCGCTGTCGGTATGGCAAGCAATATCTGTTCGTTTAACCTTGCCGAGGTGTGCGACGCAACAATTGCTCTCATGAGTGACCCGGATACGGATTTGCTTGAAATTATGAAGGCTCCCGATTTTTCAACCGGCGGTATGCTTATATATAACCGTGAAAAAATGGCGGAGATTTATAAGACAGGCAGAGGCTCTTTCAAGGTGAGAGCAAGGTGGAACTACGATAAAAAGGCAAACCGCATTGAAATCACGCAGATTCCCTACACAACCAAGGCAGAGGTCATTATTGATAAAATTGCCGAGCTTGTAAAGGGCGGAAAGCTCAGGGATATTTCCGACGTGAGAGATGAAACGGGTCTTGACGGACTTCGTGTTGCAATTGACTTGAAGCGTGGGGCAGACCATGAAAAGCTCATGGAAAAGCTTTACCGCTTGACAACCCTTGAGGACACCTTCTCCTGTAACTTCAATGTCCTCATCGGCGGCACTCCCATGACACTGGGCGTTGCGGATATTCTCACGGAATGGACAGCCTGGAGATGCGAGTGCGTGAAGCGTGAGCTTTATTTTAACCTGTGCAAGATGAAGGATAAGCTCCATCTTCTCATGGGCCTTAAAGAACTGCTTCTTGATATTGACAAGGCAATTAAGATTATTCGTGAAACAAAGCACGAAAAGGACGTTATCCCCAACCTCATGAAAGGCTTTAACATAGATGAGGTTCAGGCGGAATACATCGCAGAAATAAAACTCCGCAATCTTAATGAGGAATATATTCTCAACCGTATCGCTGAAACCGAAAAGCTTGAAAAGGACATCGCCGAAACCGAGGCAACCCTTGCAAGCGAAAAGAAAGTTAAAAAGCTTATCGCAAAACAGCTTACAGCGGTTAAGGAAAAGTATGCAAAACCCAGGAAAACCCAGCTCATCTTTGAGGAGGACGCTCCTGTTTACGAAGAACCCGAGGAGGAAGCATATCCCATTATCGTTGTGATGACCCGTGACGGTTATTTCAAAAAGCTCAATCCTCCCAAAACCGCTGCCGCCGCCGCAAAGGGCGAGGAGCATAACTTAAAGGACAACGACGTTATTATTGCAAGATATGAAACAATGAGCGACAATGACCTGCTGTTCTTCACGGATAAGTGCCAGGTTTATAAGTCAAAGGCTTCCGACTTTGATTTTGTCAAAGCATCGGCTCTCGGCGATTATATTCCTGCAAAGCTTTCGTTTGATGACGGCGAAAGGGTCATGATGATGTGTCCCACAAAGGATTATAAGGGCTCTGCCGCAATTTTCTTTGAAAACGGCAAGGCGATAAGTATTCCCCTTGAAAGCTATGTCACAAAGACAAACCGCAAGAAGCTTACAAATGCTTACAGCGACGATGTTCCTGCGGTTGCAATTATCCATGTTCCCGAAAAGCAGGGCAGAGAACCCTCTTGCGAATTTATGATTAAAGCATCTTCGGGAAAGGTTATGATTGTAAATTCCGACCAGCTTCCCGTAAAGGCAACAAGAACCGCTTCGGGAGTTACAATCTTCACCATAAAGAAAGCGCAGAAAATTGAAAGTGCCGTTAAATTTGTTGACGACGGAAGCGAGGATATGAAGAAGTTCTCCAAGTACAGAAAGTCCAAGCTCCCAAGCACCGGCACACTCCTTGAAAATATCGACCCCGAATTTTTGCAGGTCAAAATGTTTTAACACCTGATTTCTGACACAAAGATTCGAGAATAAACAATTACATGGCATAACCGCCTGCACAATTATATCTTAACCCGGAGGCAAAACTTGAACCAACAGAACACACATAACGGATTTTTTAAGACAATTATACTCATGACCCTTGGGGCAACCTTTGGGCTTCTTCGCTATGTCGGAATGCTTTCGGCAGACCTTGAGGGTGTGTCGGGGGTGCTTTCGGTTGTGGTGACGCTCGGCGAGCCGCTTCTCGCTGCCGCCTGCGCCCTTGTAATCGGCTCTCTTTTCGCAAACGGAAAGCTTTTGCCGGGTGCTGTGGGCGCAGTTATAAGCGCTGTCCCGGGAATTGTACTTGCTTTTTCGGGCGGCGAAAAAACCATGCTTCTTTATGCAATAATCCCGGCTGCCGCAGCTTGCGTGCTTGGCTTTGCTGTGGGAATGGGCACTGACAGAAGTGCGGTTGTTGGCTTTGTTTCCCTTGTGTGCGCTGTCGGAATGTCGGCGGTTGTGTGGCTTTCGCTGAATGCTCTTGCAAAGGCAAATTCAACGGACTTCTCCGGACTTGTTTCCATGTTCGCACAAAACGCCTTAAAGCTTGCAGAGCCTGTGTTTGAGTCGGAACAGTTTGCCTCAATTGCCCAAAGCAACGGCATGAGCGAGACGGCACTGCGCACAACATATAAGGAGATTTTCTCCTCAATGTTCCGCACTGTGATATTGCTTATCCCCGGCTTCTTTTACGCCATATACAGCCTTTGGACATATTTCCTCTCGGCAATGCTTGAGCACACGGTTGAACTCAAACGTGCCCGCCCCGAAATAAGCGATATAGCAAAAAACATGGGTGTCGGCGAAATTCACATCCGGATTGTCAGACAGTCCCCCGGCTACGACAGCGAATATAACGTTTCGTATGCAACAACCTTTGTTTTCGGCGCAGCATATCTTATCACTCTCATCGGCACGCTTTTTGGTTTGCCGTCTGCAATTCTGGTGTGCGCCTCGCTGTTTGTCGTGGCTCTCACCCCGACCTTTATGATTCTCGGTTACAAGGCTCTCTATGGAAAGCTTCGCCCGATTATCGGCACGCTTACAGCTCCGGTTATTGCAGTTGTGAGCCTTGTGCTTGCAGGAAGCGGAACAACATTTTTGCTCGTTTCCATGTTCGGAATCAGATATGCCCGCAAAAAAGAAGCGGAAATCAGGCAGAAGCTTAAATAATAACGACAAATAATTTCCCCTTTGCGAATTTGCAAAATTCCTTACGAAAGGACTTTTTCAATGAAAAAAATCAAATCCATTGTCAATGCTTTGACGCCGCTTCAAAGAATAACGGCAGTTACAATTGCAATATTGCTTGTTTTCATGGTTGCGTCTGCTGTGCGCAGGGATGTGCCGCTTTTTACCCTCGGATTTTTTGTGACGGCGGCTTATGTGGTGTATTCACTGTTTAAAATCAGACGTGAGAAAAAGCGTGCGCATGACGTTGTTTCGGGGCCTCTTTCAGGCATGACGCTTGACTTCATTTATAACATAGGCTCGCCTGTTGTTATTGTTGAGGACGGCGGCTCGATTATATGGCACAATAAGGCGGCAGGCGAAATTGTATCGGTAAGGCCCAATGCCTACGGTAAGAGAGTTTCAGATGTTATAAGCGAAAGGCTGACCGACGACACGGTTGCTTCTCTTCGTTCGGGAAATAAGCTGACAATAACCGTAAAGGACGGCGTTTATGACGTTAATGCCTATAAAATGGGCAACCTTGGCGCAGGTCACAGTATTCTCATTTTTGATAATATAACGGAGCTTGTCAATGCAAAAAATGAGCTGAAAGACGGAAATGTCGTTGTTGCATATGTCGTTATAGATAACTTTGCCGAGGCAATGCAGTTTGTGCAGGATAAGTACAGAACTGCTCTTGCAATGATTGGCGGAGAGCTTGACGCATGGTGCAAAAACCTTGGTGGTATCATGAGAGAGTCCGAAAAGGACAAGTATCTTTTCATTTTTGAAGAACGTCACCTTGAAAGTCTTGTGGAAGCAAAGTTTGACATTCTCGACAGAATAAGAAATATTCACATCGACGGAATTGACATTCCTTTCACCGCTTCCCTTGGTCTTTCGCAGATTAAAGGCACTTTCGCCGAAAAGGAAAAGGCGGCAAGCCTTGCCCTTGACCTTGCGCTTCAGCGAGGCGGCGACCAGGCAGTTGTGAGAAGCGAAAAGGGCAACGAAATTTTCGGCGGACGCTTTAAAAGCGTGCAAAAGCGCACAAAAATCCGTTCACGCATTATCGCCGATGAGCTTATGACACTTATGAAAAACGGCGGAAATGTCCTTATTCAGGGACACCGCTTTGCAGACCATGACAGCATTGCTTCCTGCATAGGTATGGCGAAAATTGCCCGACTTGCAGGAAAAGAGCCAAAGGTCATAGTCAATATCCACGACACAAACCTCAAGCCTGTTTTTGCAATGATGCAGGACTATCCCGAATATGAGGACATCTTTGTTGATGCCCTTGAAGCGCAGGATCTCATTCGCTCGGACACAATAAACATTGTGTGCGACGTTAACAATCCCGATCAGTTTGAGGCAAAGCACATCTACGAAAACGCCTTTGCAACTGTTATTATTGACCACCACAGAAAAATCGGTGAGTTTTCCATAACTCCCAAGATTTCCTATATTGAGCCGTCGGCATCCTCCGCATCAGAGCTTATTTGCGAGATGCTTGAACAGGTTGTTGAGCCCGGCGCACTTTCACAGGTCGAGGCGGACTTGCTTTTCTCGGGACTTATTCTGGACACAAAACAGTTCACAAAGAACACAGGTGTCAGAACCTTTGGTGCGGCGAAATATCTCCGTGGAGAGGGAGCAGAGCCGGCAAATGCGGGAAGTCTTTTGCAATCGGGACTTTCGGAGTTCAAGCGTCAGACGGATTTTGAAAGCGGCGCAGAGTATTACGGCGCAGGCATTATCATTTCAAAATACAGCGGCGAATGTGGTGTTTCGGACAAAATCATGCTTGCAAAAGCTGCGGACAGACTTTTGGGGGTTGCCGAAATCAAGGCGACCTTCACCATGTGCATGATTGGCGAAGACACGCACATTTCCGCGCGCTCCGATGGAACTGTCAATGTTCAGCTCATACTTGAAGCCCTTGGCGGTGGCGGTCACTTTGATGCCGCAGGCGCACAGCTCCGAGGTGTTGCTCTTGACGAGGCTTATGGCTTGCTTGCCAAGGCAATTGACAAGGTTGTCGACAACAAATAACAGGACAGCCGTTGGGCGAGAACCGGGGATATATTAAATCTTCTCGTTTTCCCTCATAACCTATTGCTCAAAAGTCCCTGCCGGGGACGGGGGTGTTACTTTCTGCTCTTGCAGAAAGTAACCAAAGACAAGCTTAAGAACTACGTTCTTAAAGATCTCCTTTAGGGTGCGGAGCTTTATGCAGTACCGTCTGCTTGTATGAAAGTCGCTACGCAGGTTAGCATAAATACGTTTTACCTATTTATTTTATAGGTTGTCTTGTTGCTTCAAAACTGTGCTTTTTTGCTCCGCTCCGTTTTCATAGGCAGAGGGGTGGTCTTTCTTTGCTTTATTAAACCTTTTCGTTTTCCCTCATAACTTATAGCTCGAAAACCCTTACCGGGTTTACGGGGGTGTTCATTTCTGCTCGCCCAGAAATGAACCAAAGATGCGCTTAAGAACTACGTTCTTAAGGATCTCCTTATTGGTGCTAAGTTTCTTGTTTCATCTTCTGCTTGTATGAAAGTCGCTACGCAAGTTGTCAAAAAAGCTTTAAATAGAGTTTATCCAAAAGTTGTATTATAATTTAAAACTTCTTCTATGTCTGCTCCGCTCCGTTTTCATAGGCAGAGGGAATGTGAGTGCTATTTTATATTTAATCTTTTTGTTTTCTCTCATAACTTATAGCTCAAAAGTCCCTGCCGGGGACGAGGGTGTTACTTTCTGCTCTTGCAGAAAGTAACCAA
>JAZQKV010000121.1:0-3573 GCA_045542335.1 Eubacteriales bacterium | reverse complement strand
TGCATTCGAAGAATGCACAAACCTCACAAGTATAAACATTCCCGACAGCGTGACAAATATAGAATATGATGCATTCTATAATTGTACAAGCCTTACAAGCATAACAGTCGCAGAGGATAACAAGAATTATATGAGTGATTCAAGAGGAACATTGTTCAATAAAGATAAAACAAAGCTTATTCAATATCCCATTGGAAATACGGCAACCTCCTATAATATCCCCGACAGCGTAACGAGTATAGGAAGTTCTGCATTCGAGGATTGCGACAGTCTTACAGGAGTGACTATCGGAAACAGTGTAACAAGCATAGGAAGTTATGCATTCAGATATTGCAACAGCCTCGCAAGCATAAACATTCCCGATAGCGTAACAAGCATAGGAAGTTATGCATTCGAGTATTGCACAAGCCTCGCAGGTGTGACTATCGGAAACAGTGTAACAAGCATAGGAAGTTATGCATTCAGATATTGCGACAGCCTAACGGATGTATATGTAAATGACGTAGAAGCGTGGTTGGGAATAAGTTTTGCTGATTCTTACGCAAACCCAATGTATTATGCGGATTTCCTCCATGTTTTGGAAAACGGAGTTGAAATAACAGATGTAACAATTCCGAATGGAATAGTTACAATTCCCAAAGAAGCTTTTAAAAATGCAAAAAATATAACAAGCATAGTTATTCCAAATAGGACAGAAAGCATTTCAAATTCAGCATTTACCGGTTGCACGGCTCTCGAAAGCATCGTTATCGGAAATGGAGTTACAACTGTTGCCGGGCTGTTTTCGGGTTTAAGTGGTCTGAAAAATGTAAAAATTGGACATGGTGTGACAAGCTTGAGTGACAATGCATTTGAAGGCTGTCCTTTGCTTGAAAGCGTTAAGCTGGGCAACGGAATAGAAAACATCGGAAAAGTATTCTATTATCGCAAAAATTTGAAAAACGTTGAATTGGGTAGAAATGTAACGAGCATTCCTGACTATGCTTTTTACGGCTGTAATAATCTCGAATTTACAATACCTACAAGTGTAACAAGCATTGGAGAATGGGCGTTTTGTGATTGCAAAAGCATCGAAAATTTGACTATATTGAACAATGTGGAGAGTATCGGACTTTGTGCATTTGAGGGATGCCCCGATTTGGTAATCAGGTGTTACACTGATAGCCCTGCCCATATTTATGCACTTGACAACGATTATAATTTTGTTCTTTTAGATGCAGATGAAGAAATTGATTGGGACAGCGTTGACGGAGATGTGGACGGAGATGGGAAGATAGGCATGAAAGATCTCCGCATTCTTTTGAAGTTGATTGCAAAGCAAATCGGAAGCTGAATGATTAAGTTTTAGAGTAAAAACTTATTTAGCCCTGCCTGAAAAAGCAGGGCTAATTTTAACCGTTTACAATTTAAAAATCACATTGTAATCCTCTAACCAATAATCAAATTGCAGGAGCCAGGCGATAAGCTGTGGCTTTGACATGAGCTGTCCGAACCAAGTGTCGCTTTCGCCGGTCAGCATGGCACGATAGGCTTTTGTATTGAGAAGTGAGGCGATGGGACTACCGTTTTCTATGCGGCGGTTGAGAGTTGCTGTCACTATTCGCTCATATTCCTTGACGTGGGTCTTGGGATATGGGCTTTTTTTGCGTTTGAGTATGCGCTCGGGGAGATAATCTTTCATTGCATTTCGCAACAAAGCTTTTTCAACGCCACCATCGAATTTTATTGACCACGGAACATTGTAAACATATTCAAGTATGCGGTGGTCGGCAAAGGGGACTCGGACTTCAAGGGCACTGTACATACTCATGCGGTCCTTTCGTTCAAGAAGCGATGCCATGAAACAGTCAACGGACAGAATTGTTGCAATGCGGGCGTTGCGGTCTTCAAGCGGCTCGCCCTCAAGCGTGGGAACAGCGGAAATGATGTCCTTGTAAACAGAGCTGGCGTAATCGTAACCGTTTTTGGTGTCAGCAAAATCCTCACGGAAAAGTGACGGACGAAGCATTGGATCATGTATCCAGGGGAAAAAGTCACGTTGGAGCATTTCAGGACGGTAAAACCAAGGGTATCCCCCGAAAATTTCGTCGGCACATTCGCCCGAAAGAGCAACCGTGTGGTTCTTTTTAATTTCGGAACAGAAGTATAAAAGCGAAGAATCAATGTCAGCCTGACCCGGAAAATCACGGGCTGAAACTGCTTCTCTCAAACAGCTTGCAACGGTTTGTGAGGAGGCGGTGAGAACGGTGTGGTCTGTTCCGAGCTGTTCTGCGAGCCATGCGGCATATTCGTCATCGCCGTTTGGTTGAAAAAGTGTTTTGGTGAATTCCTGCTTGTTGCCCTCATATTCAAATGAATAGGTAGAAAGGGTGATACCCTTTTGGGCATAATACTTTGCTGCTATGGCACTTATTGCAGAGGAATCAAGACCGCCCGAAAGAAATGTGCAAAGAGGAACATCGGAGGCAAGTTGACGATGAACGGCATCGGTGAGAAGATAGCGCACATGGTCGGCTGCCCGGTCAGCGGTGTCGGTGCAGGGCGCGGCTTCGAGTTGCCAGTATTTCCAAAGTTTGAGACCTGAACTGTTGAAAATTCCGCACTCTGCTGGGTGAAGCTCATTGATACCCTTGAAAATTCCGCTTCCGTTGACAGTTACGGGACTTAAAAACAAGAGCTGCCAAATGCCTTGTCTGTCAATTTCGGGGCGAACACAAGGATGCGCAAGCAGAGCTTTGAGTTCAGATGCACAAAGTAAAGCTGAGCCGCAAAATGTGTAAAAGAACGGTTTTACACCGAAGCGGTCACGGGCGAGAAAGAGAAGCTGTGCTGCCTCGTCATATATAATGAATGCAAAAATGCCGTTCAGATGCATGGGACAATCCGTGCCATGGAGAATGTAAGAATAAAGAACGATTTCGGTGTCGCAGGAGGTTGAAAGAGAGTGACCGGCGAGGGAGATTTCACGGCGAAGCTCTTGGGTGTTGTAAATTTCGCCGTTATAAATAATTGTATAATATTTTCCGTTTACGCAAATCCGCATGGGTTGCTTTCCGTTTTCGGGATCCATTACAGCAAGACGATTGTGTTGGAGACTGACATGGCTGTCGCAGAAAACAGCGTTGTCGTCGGGACCACGGCGACGCATGGTGTCGCCCATCGCACTGATAATGGGACAATCTGTGTTTTGAGGTCTGTTAAAGTCGGCAATAGCGGTAACTGAACACATTTTTATCACCTTATTCTGAAAAATGAATTTATAAATTTATATTAGAATATGTTTTTGCAGCGTAATCGTGCAGGAAAATACAAACACATTTTGTATAGTTTTTTCGGGTTTCATTGAAAATTATACTAAGAGATGACAGAGAAAAAGGCGTTTAAGGCAGAAAATAATTATGGATTTAATGGAAAAAAGCAAGATTTTTGAAATAACAGTCAAAATAGCGCACAAAAAATGCAGAAAAACTTGTGCAAAAAGTAGAACCTAAGAAAAAAGAGGAAAAAAGTGTTGACAAAAGAGGAAGAATGTGGTATACTAACAAAGCTGTCGAGAGCAGCGGAAGAAAAAAG
>JAZQKV010000120.1:0-11168 GCA_045542335.1 Eubacteriales bacterium | reverse complement strand
ATATAATGAAAGTCAGATAAGCTATCGTATTGGCGTTGCATCGAGTGCGGAGCTTCTTGCAAACGGCGAATATGATGTGTGGGATTCAGGTTCTGTTCTCACAAGTGAAAACACAGCTGTTCTTCCCTTTGCTGATCCCGATGAAACAGAGGATGACACAGAGGATGACCGGGAAGAACAGGCAACTTCCGAACCAAAATCACGTCTTGAAAAATCAACTCGTTATTATTGGAATGTCACTCTTCACACAAACCGTGGTCACAGTGTAAGCTCCGAGCCGTCATTTTTTGAAACCGGACTTATGGACGGTGCATTTTCCGATGCAAGCTGGATTTGTGCGGATGACTACTACTGCACTGCCACAGCCGGCGTTGTTGAGGCAAAATTCACACTCGGGAAAAATGCTGCAGGCGTGTCTTTTGGCATCTCCGAAAACGAAGATTTCTATTATATGTGGCAGTTCAACACTTCAAACCGTGGCTATGGCGTGTTAAGACCCCATGTTTACAAGGACGGCGCATGGAGCTATCTTCCCGAGGTTTCTCTCAAGGAAATGTTCCCTGATGCCGAGAGTGCCTCTGCCGCACCGATTGTCATGAAAATTGACATCAACAACGGAATTATCACCACATCAATTAACGATACCGTTGTTTCCACCAATACAGTTGACACTTTCCCAATCGGAAATGTAAAACAGCGTCTTTCGGGCGGAGAGTCGGCGGAATATGAGTATGTGAGAATTGTTGACGAAAGCGGAGCTGTTCTATACGACGGCAAAAAGAGCGATGCGGCTCCAATGTACAGACAGGATTTCCTTGTTGACAACCCCGAAAAGATTGTCAGTGCAAGACTTTATGCCTCGGCACTTGGTGCATATGACGTTTATCTCAACGGTACGAAGCTTGGCAATTCTTTCCTCAATCCCGGAAGAACTGCGTATAACGAGCAGATTTATTATCAGACATATGATGTGACAAAGCTTATCACCGCAACAAACGCAATTGCTGCCATTGTTGGCGACGGTTGGTATAACAGCGCAATTGTCGGCGGCTCATACGGTGAAAAGAATGCTTTTATTGCAAGGCTTGTAATTAAGCTTAACGATGGCACTGAGCGCACCGTTACAACGGGTGATGGTTGGCAGTTCACGCTTGACGGCCCTGTTACATATGCTGATTTTTATGATGGACAAGGCTATGATGCACGACTTGAAATTCCGGACTTTGATGTTTACGGCGGTGTAAATGGCTGGCAAAAGGCAAGAGTTCTCACCGATGAAAACAAGGGAGCGCTCATGTCAGGTACATATGAGCCGGGCAAGCTTGTTGCAGAGGCAATGGAGCCTGTGCGAAGTGTTTCCGACATAAAGCCGATTGGAGTCACGAATCCTGCACCGGGAATTTTTGTCTATGATTTTGGTCAGAACATTGCAGGAACTCTCACTCTTAATGCAAACGCAGAAAGCGGAACTCAAATCAACCTCACTTACAGCGAAAAGATTTCAGCTGCCGAACCGCATGTTGTTGAAACAGCGTATATGCTCGGACATAATGGCATTGACCGCTATACTTTTGCAGGCAAGCCGGGTGGTGAAAGCTTTACTCCCACTCTCGTTTACCACGGTTTCAGATATGTTCAGATTGAGGGACTTCCCGAAGCGCTCCCACTTGAAAATCTCACAGCCCATGTGCTGTCCTCTGACCTTGAAAGAACCGGTAGCTTTGAAAGCGGGAATGTGCTTCTGAATAAGTATTATAACAATACAATCCGTTCACAGCAGAGCAACTTTGTGTCCAATCTCACCGATTGCCCCACAAGAGAAAAGAATGGCTGGACAGGTGATGCACAGATTTTTGCAAAGACCGGCTCTTTCAATATGAACGTGAGAAACATCTATGAGAATTTCATGGAAATGCTCAGAATGAGCACATCAAATGCAGGTGCTGTTCCTGAGATTCTTCCCTCAAGAGGAACTTCAAACACAACAAAAACCCCTGCAGGCTGGTCGGATGCAGTTATAACAATTCCGTATGAACTTTATTTCCAATATGGCGATAAAACGCTTCTTTCGGACAATTATGAAGCAATGAAGGAATGGATTGATTTTCTTCTTCGCTTCAAGTTTACTCCCGACAAAGAGGATTATGTCCGTGATGATGGAAACTATGGCGATCACCTTGCATATTTCAACAACCAAAGCGGCGTTGGATATGCCGAAAAGGAATATAACGGCGGTAGCGCACTTGTTCAAAGGGAAACAACTTATTCTGAAATCGGAACGGCTTATACGGCTTATTCAACAGCTCTCCTTTCAGAAATTGCAGGAATCCTTGAAAATGAACAAGACAAGGCTTATTATGCAGAGCTTTCAGAAAAATTTGCAAAGGCATGGCGTGAAAACTTCCTCGCAGATGACAAAATAACGCCCAAATCTGCTTCACAGACCTCTTATGTAATGGGAATCTATTTTGACCTGTATGAAACTCCCGAAAACAAATATGCGGCGTTTGAAAAGCTGTGCTCGGATATTGAGCAAAAGGGCTATCAGACTGTTGGCTTTATCGGAATGAGCTATCTTTACGACACGCTTTCCGACGGTGGAAGGCACGACCTTGCCTACAAGCTTCTTCTTAACACCTCGAAGCCTTCACTTTTGTACCCCGTGACACAGGATGCAACGACAACCTGGGAGGGCTACAACGGTGGGTCACTTAATCACTATGTACAAGGCTCTCCTGTCAGATGGCTCTATACCGACATTCTCGGAATTGACCATGACTATGTTGCCGGAAATGAGGGCTATAAGAGCTTTAATCTTTCACCCCAAATTGACGCTGTACTTGGTTACGCCAAGGGCGCATATGTCAGCGCAAACGGCGTTATCAAGAGCGAGTGGAAAATGGGCGACGACGGCGTGTCCTACACTTACAGTTGTACTGTCCCTGCAAACACTACTGCAACTCTTGTGCTTCCCGATGCCGCAAATAAGAAAGTAACCGTCACTAAGGGCGACGGTTATGCAAGTCCCGTTGGCACGGCAAATAACGGTGTTATGTATAAGCTTCAATCGGGTTCATTCACCTTTGAGGTTTTGGCGAAATAAAAAGAATGCCGCCGCAGAATTGAGTTTCTGCGGCGGTTTGCTTGTTGTAACGGAAGAATTCCGACAAATTCTGAATTTAAAAGTCTTCTCCAAGGATGAAAGCTCTGGTCATTGCTCGCTTTCCTTCATTGTCAGTTGCGTGGAAAACAATAAATTTTCCAACGCTTTTGCGGGCAAAATCAAAGCTGAATTCGTTGACGGTTTCTCCGGGGGCGGCATTGCGGCGACGTGCAATTCTTGCATCTCCGAGCATCGCAATCTGACGAACATCGTTTGTTTTTACAGTAACCTTAACGGTGTCATTGTCTGCGTCCTCAACGCTGATTTCCTTGAATTCGGGACCGTCCGGACCCATGGAGCAATAACAGTTTTTGTTGTCAAGAGCCTCGATAATCTTTTCGTATTTAAGCTCGTCAGCCATAATGTATGTAACTGCGCCGAAAGAGTCGTTGTGAGGGTGAGAGAAAGGAAGATTAAAGCTGTGGTTATCATCGCCGCCAATTGGCATTACATATTTGCCGTTACGCTGTAAGTACATATAAATTGTGGGTGTAAAGGACAGCGCACCGCCATAATTTGCAGTAATGCAGTTGTAAAGCTCAAAGCCGTCAAGACCGTCAATGGCTGCAAACTCATCCTCTGTGAGAAGCGACCAATTGGGGTGATTTGCCACGACTATGCAGTTCTGTTCCTTTGCCTGCTTGATAATAGTGTTGATTTTTTCGATGCTGTAATTGGAATTATCATATTCAAACTGCTCAAAATTCTCAGGATCACGGGGAATTACGTTGAAATGGAAGGATTGTCTGAGGTTGAAATTCTCTTCGCCGGGTTGAGATATGTCCATTTCCGAAGAAACAAGCGGAATAAAATTTTCGTCCTGAAGCTGCTTGTGATAATTGAGTGTTCTGTGATCGGAAAAGGCAACAATTGAATATCCTCTTTCAAGGTATCCCTCTTTGATTTGTTCAATTGTAAGCTTGCCGTCGGAACAGGTGCTGTGACAATGCATATTTGCCTTGAACTGTTTAAGTTCGGGGGATATAAGATATTTTTTCATGTCATTTAATCCTTTCAAAAGGTGAAATCCTCATCGTGAGAATTGGCAATTCCTGTCAAATTTGCAGTCGTAATGTTCGTGTTCACTTGTGTGAGGTCATGATAAAGTGTTCTGATGTCCTTGTAAATAAATTCGGGCTTTTGCTTACTTGCATGGACATCTTCCATTGTTCCCTCACCGCTGAGCACAAAAATAGTGCTTATTCCTGCATTTACTCCGCAGGCAATGTCTGTGTAAAGACGGTCACCGATGAGAGCAGTTTCTTCGGGAGAAAATCCTGTTTTCTCGATGGCAAGAAGCGCCATATCAGGCTGAGGCTTTCCGATAAAATAGGGAAGACGACCTGTGGCATTTTTAATTGCCGCACTTATAGAGCCGCAATCGGGAACAGAGCCATATTCTGTTGGACAAACCCAGTCGGGATTGGTTGCGATATAATCAATGCTCTTGTTAAGAAGAAGCAGCTTGCAGGCATCTTCGAGCTTTTTGAAGGTAAGCTCGGTGTCAAATCCCATGCAAAGGCAATCAAAACTGTCAATTTCGCTGTCGTCAAAGCTGTCTGTTATGGGAAGACCTGCATCACGAAGCTGTGTCTTGAAGGACTCTGTGCCAAGGGCATAGATTTTTTTGTAATTCTTCTTGTTCAAATGGACAATTGTTGCATTTGCAGAGGTGAAAAAGTCGTCAGCCTCGGCTTTTATTCCCATTGAAGCAAGCTTTTTAATATAGGAATCAACGCCCTTGGAAGAATTGTTTGTGAGAAAAATATATCTGCCGCCAATGTCGTTGACATATCTTAGAAAATCAAGTGTTCCGTCAAAAAGACGGTTTCCAAGATAAATTGTGCCGTCCATGTCGAGAAGATATAGTTTTTTACTTTTGAGTTTGTTCATGTGTTTCACCTTATGTAAGATCACTCATGTAAAGAGGCTTTGTGTTTGCAAGATGTCCTTCGGCATCACGAATGTCAACTCTTATAAATTTGCCAACAAATCCCGGGTCAACGTCAAAGATCGCTTCTGTGATAAGCTCACCCTTTGGAGCAATCTTTACCGGGGCATCTCTGCCTTCGTTGAGAAGTCTGATTGAACGGACAGGCGAGCATTTTACATAAACCTTACCGTCCTCATAATATGCTTCTTCAAAAGCGGGACCGGCAGAGCAATAAAAGTCGCCGTTTTCAAGAGCTTTCATGATTGTGTTGTATTCAAGCTTTTGCGCACGGATAACAGTAAATCCGCCAAAAGAGTCACCGTCAGGGAGCTCAAATCCGAAACGGTTGTGGTTGTCGTCGGAGCAAACGGGGAAAAGCTTTTTGCCGTGACGAAGCATTCTGTCATAAATATGTGTGTTGTCTTCAAGATAGCCGCCCACTTCGCAGCTTCCGTTGACAATTTCCATTGCCCAAAGACCTGTGAGCTTGTCATAATCGTGGAAATTCTCAAGAGACCATGACGGATGATTCAGGCAAACAAGAAATCCGTTCTCGTTTGCTGCTTTTATAAAGTCATTTATGTATTCCTGTGAATATTCTTCCTCTGTCATAAGCTGACCGTGGTACTTCTGGATATAGCCTTCGGGTCTGCCCTTGCGCTTGTTCCACAACTCCATTCTATTAAGAAGGGGATTTACAAGTGCGGCATTATCCTTGTCCTTTGCATAAAGGTTGAGATGGCAAACCTTGGTGTGAGAATAGATTGGTTTTTCGGGGACATATTGATTGATGTCTGCTTCATACGAAGTGATGGGAAGGAAGTTCTCATCAGCAAGCTCGTCATGAGCATAGCACATCTGATGGTCGGTGTACGCGACGATTGAATATCCCTTTTCCATGTAAGCCTTTTTTACTTCTTCGGGTGTTGCACAGCCGTCGGAAAGGGTGGTGTGACAGTGAAGGTTGGCTTTGTAAAAGTTACCTTTTGTCGGGAAAAAATCAACTCTCATGCTTTTTCTCCTTATGTGTATTAGGATTATACTTCGGAATTATATAATATACAGTCGTGGTATATAGATGTCAGGAATTTTTGAAAATATGCTCGCAAAGATCCTTTGTAGAGTTTGGACGGCGGATGAGCGAAATTGATTTTCTCATGTTCGCCTCTTTTTCGATGAAATAATAGAACTGATAAATGATCTCATCAATGGGGAAATTCTGCGTCACATACATTGCACAGCCGTTGTTGAGAAGAAACTCTGTGTTTCTCACCTCAACACCCGGGATTGGATTTGCTATAATCATTGGGAGATTCTTTGCAAGTGCCTCTGAAGTCGTAAGACCGCCGGGCTTTGAAATAATGCAGTCTGAGGCATCCATAAGGACATCGACATTGTTTACATAGCCATAATTCAAAATTGTTTTGCTCATTTCAAGAGAATCAATCTTCTCTTTTGCCGAGGTGTTGTTGCCGCAGACTGAAATGATCTGAAAATCAACCTTTACCTCGTCAAGACGCTTGACAACTCCTGCAACATTTCCAAATCCCATGCTTCCACTCATAAAAAGAATGGTGAATTTTGCCGGGTCAAGACCAAGGGATTTTCTGACTGCAGATTTCGAGTCACCCCTTTGCGCAAATTTCGGATTTATCGGAATACCGATTGGGAGAATCTGCGACTTCTTGAAGCCTTTTTTATAGCATTGAAGATTCATAAGCTCATTCGGAGTTACAAGGTAGTCAATGTTCACGGCTTCCTCCCAGAAAGGATGCAGAGTGAAATCCGTTACAATTCCGTAAACCTTAGCCTGCAAAGCGTGCTTCTGCTTGAGAATATCCATCATAGCCGCAGGAAAAACGTGGGTACAAACAACGGCATCGGGATTAAAGCTGTCAATGTATTTCTTTATGCGAGAAGCAAAAAATGTGTTTGTGAGACGGAAAGTTGAAATATCGTCTGCGGTTTTGTTTCTTCCCTCGAAGCGTGTGTATATGTATTCGTAGGGCTTTGAGGCAACCTTTGTGGTAACGTTATAGCCTTCGGAAATCGTTTTTGCGAGAAGTCCGTTGATATAGTCGAAAACGTCAAGAATAGCAACCTCTGCGCCCATTGAAGTCAGATAGTTTTCCACCGCTTTTGCAGTGCTGTTGTGTCCCTGACCTGCAGTTACGGAAAGAATCAGAACTTTCATTTTGCTTTGCACTCTCCTTTCACAATCAAAACAATCGGTCACTTGACCAAAATTTAAAAAATACACTTTATTGGTTTACATTTACATTATATAATTGTCTTGTGAAAACAAAAAATAAAAATCGGCATATTATAATAGCGCAGTATGTTTACACATCTTTTACGCTATTATACCACCGACCTTTAATTTTTGCAAGACTTTTTTCTATATTTTTTACTAATTTAACATATTTGTCCCATGTTTTGATTTTTTCAACACTATTAGGACAAAACGTTTCCTGAAGCTTCTCCGACACCGCTTTGTGAAATGTCATCGTCCTCACGACGGCTGTCAAGCAGGTATTCTTTCATAATGGCATTTTCAATTTGCTCACGAAGCTCTTTGTTGGTTGGGTGAACAATGTCCTTGAACCTGCCGTCACCGGTTTTCCTTGCGGGCATGACAACAATGTCCCTTGTGTCTGTGCGTATGATTTTTATGTCGTGAAGTGCAAGAGAGTTGTCAAAGGTGACGGACACAATTGCAAGAAGAGGCAATGTGTCAAATTTCTTTCGGATTTTTACATCTGTTACGGTCATGGTGATTCTCCGTTCGTTTGAATTTCTTGGGAATAGTTTTTCCGCATTTGAAAAAAATATTCCGGGGAAATCGGCTTTGTGTAAAGCTTTTTGATGCTTTAAAAGGAGATTGAACATTGTGTATGAAAGGAGCTTTTATGAAAAGCCTTAATTCAATAAAAAACGCTTATTTTCTTGGTATAGGCGGCGTAAGTATGTCGTCGCTTGCAATGATTCTCAAGTCCCGGGGTGGAATGGCTTCGGGCTATGACATGAATAAAAGCGACATTACAAAAATGCTTGAAGCAAATGGTATTTGCGTTGATTATGAGTATAATCCAAGCGCCCTTGACGGCGTTGATACTCTTGTCTTTTCGGCGGCTATTTCCCGGGATGACCCAAATATGGTTGCCGCACAGAAAATGGGTATTGACATTCTCACAAGGGCACAGTTCCTTGGACTTGTCTGCGGAGATTTTCCTCATGCAATCGGCGTTTCGGGGACTCACGGAAAATCCACAACAACGGGTATGCTCGGAAAAATCTGCCTCGAACAGGATGCCGAAACTGCAATACTTTCCGGCGCATCACTTCCATATATAGGCGGTCTTTACAAGACAGGCAATGGTGACAGAATTGTTTTCGAGGCGTGCGAGTATAAAAACTCATATCATTCAATGAAGCCGACAGTTAAAGTTGTGCTGAATGTTGAGCACGACCACGTTGACTTTTTTCCAACGGAAAACGACGTTATAGCATCGTTTAACACCTATATTGATATGACAAGAACCGATGGCGGAGAGAATATTGCAATTGTCAACTTTGATTGCCCGAATGCCGTGAAAAGTGCACACAATACATCGGCTCAGGTCAAGTATTTTTCAGTAAAGCAAAAAACTCATTTTTATGCAAAAAACATCTTTCTTGACGGTGGTTATGGAAAGTTTGACATTGTTCTTAATGATTCAAGGGTTATTGATGGTGTGAAGCTTGGTGTCCCGGGTGAGCATAATGTCAGCAATGCTGTTGCGGCGGCAGCGGCGGCTTACAGCGTCGGAGTTTCTCCGGAATGTATAAAAAAAGGGCTTGAAAGCTTCAACGGTGTTTCAAGACGCTTTGAGAAACTTGGACAGTATAACGGTGCTGTACTCGTGGACGACTATGCACATCACCCCGATGAAATACGTGCCACGCTTTCCACGGCAAGGTTTATGCCGTATAAGCGCATAATCTGCGTTTTCCAGCCTCACACATACACACGAACCTTTGCTCTTCTTGATGACTTTGCAAAAGCACTTTCTGCGGCGGACAAGGTCTATATTGCGGACATTTTCCCTGCAAGAGAAAAAAACACCATGGGAGTAAGCTCCGCAGATATTGTTTCAAAAATGAAAAATGCAGAGTTTGTTCCCGGTTTTGAAGAAATAGCCGATGTTCTCAAAGGAGAAATCGGGGAGGGCGACCTCGTTATAACAATGGGTGCCGGAGAAGCTTATAAAACAGCAAGAATGTTGATGGGTGAAAACGTATAAATACTGCTGAAAGGAAAAACAACTATGAAAGAAACAAGGAAAGTGACTTTTGACACGGTAAACGGAACAAAAATGGTTGCCCACAGAGGTTGTTCGGGACTTGAAGCCGAAAATACAGTCGCCGCATTTATTGCCGCCGCAAACAGGAGCTATTACGGCATAGAAACTGATGTCCATGTGACAAAGGATGGCAAATTTGTCTGCATCCACGATGACGCAACAGGCAGAGTGTGCGACAAGACCATAGGCGTTGAAGAAAGCAGCTTTGACGAATTGCGTGCTCTTAAAATCAAGAATAAAAACGGTGAATTTGACAGATCTGACCTTGTTATTCCAACACTTGCGGATTATATAACAACCTGCCGTGATTATGGTAAACGAGCAGTTCTTGAACTCAAAAGAGAAATGACCCCGGAGGTCGTGAAGGGGATTGTTGAGGAAATTGCCGCTCTTGATTATGCTGACGGAGTTACATACATTTCTTTTGCATTTCAGAATCTTGTGTATGTAAGGGAAAATAACCCCAATGCGAAGGTTCAGTTTCTCACGGGTGATGACATTGACGATGGGCTTATTGAAAAGCTTGTTGCCCATAAATTCGACCTTGATATTTATTATCAGCGCATCACAAGCTCCGAACAGGTGAAAAAGCTTCACGACAATGGAATTGAGGTCAATGTCTGGACGGTGGACGATCCCTATGTGGCAACGCTTCTTGCAGGCTTTGGCGTTGATTATATAACAAGCAATATCTGCGAATAAGAAAGGAAACAAAATGGAAGAAAGAGTTGCAATAATCGGAATAATTGTTGAAAACGGCGATGCGGTTGCTCCAATGAATCAGCTTTTGCATGAATATGGCGACAGCATTATCGGAAGAATGGGTATTCCCTATAAAAAGAGAGGGATAAGCGTAATAAGCATCGCCATAGAAGCGAGCGTTGAAACTATAAATGCTCTCACAGGGAAGCTTGGCAAAATTGAGGGTGTTAATGCCAAGGCAACATTTTCAAAAGTATAAAAAAGCAAAAAAACAATCCGCACCATTGGATAGATTCCGTTGGTGCGGATACTTTTGTTTGTATTAAACTTTGGTTTTTTGCTGAAACGGGAATTTGAAGTCCTCTCTTGAAACGCCAAAAACATGAATTGTTTTGTATTCACCCTTGATGAACATTGAATTCATGAATGTCCCCTCAAGCTTCATACCGAGCTTTTTCATAACATTCATCGAGCCGTTGTTCCCATCAATCATTTTTGCAATGACCTTTGAAACGCCAAACTCCCCGAAAGCAAAGCCTGCAAGAAAAGATGCCGCCTCTGTGGCAAGGCCTTTTCCCCACATATCCTGCGCAAGTACATAGCCGATTTCAACGCTGTTTTCCTTGTCATCACAAGAAGTGAAGCCGCAAGTGCCAATCATTCTGCCGCTTGCTTTTTCAATAAGACCAAAGTCCCAGAATGCACCGCTGTCGTATTTTTTTGAAAGCAGCTTTATATAGCGTTCTGTTTCCTTTTCAGAGCTGTGTGGTGACCATGTGAGAAAACGGGTAACTTGCGCATCCTGTGAATATAAATACATATCCGAGGCGTGAGCACAGGTGATTTTTCTGAAAATAAGACGCTCGGTCTCAAACTCGGTGTTGTCTGCAAAAAGCTTTGTAATCTGATCCGAAAGGGTAGGGGCAGGAGAGCTTTTTTTCTTGAAAATGTTCATGGCGTGTTTCCTTTGAAGTGTGATTTTTTACGGAGAAGTCAGAATTCTTGCAAGCTCGCTGTCACTTCCGAG
>JAZQKV010000119.1:0-5817 GCA_045542335.1 Eubacteriales bacterium | reverse complement strand
TCGGACGTTCAACCGTCAGAGAGGCAACCAGGACGCTGGCAACAATGGGATACATTGAGCTCAAGCCCGGCAGAGGCGCATTTGCTGCTATAACATCAAAGGAAAGCGAAAGGGAAAAGGCAAAGTTCGGAATTTCATGGTTTGAAGCAAATGCCGTGAAGATTTATGAGTGGCAGGAAGCAAGGATGTGCGTTGAACCGCATATGTGTGCCATTGCCGCCCAAAAGGCAACCGAAAAAGAGCGTGCGGCACTTTCAAAAAACATTGAAGACTTTGCAAAGAATGCTGATTCGGGTAACCTTGAGGAGTTGTGCAGACTTGAGTATGAATTTCACGATTTGCTTTCAGCAATGACACATAATCCGCTTGTAATTGCGCTTTATGGCGAAATGCGCAAGCTTTTCAAGGAGTTTGTCACAAATGGAACCTATAAAGACAAAACCTTTGAACATACAGTTAATGAACACAAAAAAATAGCCGATGCCGTTGTCGGCGGCGATGGCTACGGTGCAAAAAAAGCAATGGAGGAGCATCTTGCTTCTTCCGCAAATAAGATTCCTGTGTGATTTGCTTTTCTGCTTGTAGTGTATTATAAAACCTAACCGGACTGAATCAATCGGGGATATATTAAACTTTCGGGGCAAAGAGAACGTTTGAAGCTTAGAATTTGTCTTGAATATGTTTGATAAATCCCCGATTTTTGTTCATACATTTGTCAAAACGTAAAACAAAATGCAAGGTTTGCATAAAACATTGTTTATAATTTGACAAAACTTAAAAAAATTATCAAATACTATTGCAAAATTGATTAGTATGTGTTATAATAAATGATATAAGGGCGAAAAAGTATTTTTTGTACTTTTTGTTGATGTTTTCACATGGCACATAGCTGTCCACTTTCGGAGGATTTTGGATAAATGGGGAAAATGAGTAATAACGCAAAATATGTCCTTGCAATTGATGCAGGAGGAACTTTTTTTAAATCGGGCATTGTTGATGAGCTCGGAAATGTTTTTCCGGACAGCCTTTACAGCGCAAGAGCAAATTCAGACAAGGATGCGCAAAGTGTTAAGGACGCATATACCGATATTATTAAGACTGCATTTGCTTTTGCTGATGAACATGATATAAAAATTTGCGGTATTGCCGTTGACACTCCCGGTCCTTTTGATTTTGAAAACGGAATCAGCCTTATGGAACACAAATTCCGCGCAATTTACGGAATCCCTCTTAAGCCTTGGTTTTATGAAGCTGCAGGAAAGACACTTCCGGTTACCTTTATCCACGATTCTGCCGCTTTCATTCTCGGAGAACTGTGGGGAGAAAGATTCAAGGACGTAAAAAATGCCGCAGGCGTAATGCTTGGAACAGGTCTTGGTTTTGCACTTTATAAAGACGGAAAACTCTGCGTCAAGGAAAACGGCACTCCTGAGGTCAGCATTTATGCTTCACCCCTTTATGACGGAATTGCCGAGGACTATATTTCCCGCCGTGGAATTATTTCAACCTACCGCAAGCTTATGGCGCAAGCCGGTCTTGAGTATGACCGTGCGGCAGATGCAAAGGAAATCGGTGACCTTGCAGACAGCGGTGATGAGGTTGCTCATAACGCATATGCAACAATGGCAAAGAATCTTGCTGTAGTCCTTTCTCCGATTTTTGAAAAGTATGAGCCTGAGGTTTTGGTGCTCGGAGGTCAGATTTCAAGGTCGTTTAACCATATGGAGCAAGAGCTTGTGAAAGGCCTTGCAGATTGCAGATCCTTAAAAGTAATAACTCTTTCAGACAGAATCGAAAACGGCCATATGCTTGGAGCCGCACACAGTTTCTTTCTGAAAACTGAACAATCCGGGGAGGCATAAATTGAACGGCTGTACAGAGCTTCTTAAAAGCAGATTCAAAAGCTTTTCCGAAAGCGAAAAAAAGATAGCAGAGTTTATACTTAATGATCCGGGGAAAATTCTCGGAATGTCAATAGGCGAAGTTGCCGGACATTGTGCCACAAGCAGAGCCTCGGTTGTGAGGCTTTGCAAAAGAATAGATTGCCATGGTTATAAAGAGCTTTGCATAAAGCTTAATGCTGAGGTCGCCGGATGCACAGAACCCGATGCAATAACAGACCATTTTTATAAGGATATTCACCGTGACGAAGCCATCTCGGACATCGCCGCAAGCGTTGCGGAAAGTAGCATGAGATGCATAAGGAGCACTGCTTCAAGCCTTGACACCGAGAGTCTTGATGCCGCCGCTGAATTGCTCTGCGCTTCTCAAAGAATTGATTTTTACGGAGCAGGTTGCTCTGCACTTGCCGCACTCGACGCTCAAAATAAGTTTTTGAGGATTGGCAAAAATTGCTTTGCAACGCTTGACACTCATATGCAGACCCTTGCCGCAACAAGTCTTAAACAGGGCGATATTTGCGTTATTTTTTCGGGAAGCGGCGAAACAAAGGATATGCTTGAAATTGCGGGTATCGCAAGGGAGGCAGGCGCAAAGGTGATTTCGGTTACAGGTCGTCGAGGAAACAGCATTGCAAGCCTTTCGGATATTGCATTGTTTTCGGTTTCGGGAGAGGGACTTGTGCGAAGCGGTGCGATGGAATCAAGAATCGGGATATTAACGGTGATTGATATACTTTATTCAACAATTACCGCTCGTCATTACGATGCAGTTAAACCCAAACTTGATAAAAGCACAGATGCCATGATGGCAAAAAAAGAGAAACATTGAAGCTTCAAATAAGAAGAAGTAGTATGGAATTTCTGAATTTCAGTAGCGGTCGAAAACAGAAATTTTTTCAATAGCAGAGAGTTCTTGGATAGGAGGGTCTGAAATCGAAGCTGTTTAAAATTCGCATTTCGGACGAAGAAAAATGACGTCATTGAACAGGGTTGGTGGGAACAAGAGCGTTAAATTCATAATCGGCAAAAGCGTTACTGTAAGTGTAACAGGAACATATACCGTAAGAGGTGAGTTCGGGAAAAGACATACGGTAAATTGCGGATTCATAAAGCTCGATGACGGCAAGGTTGACAGAAACGCCTATGTTATCGGTGTTGAAGAACCCCTTGCGGAGTTTACGGGCGAGATAATTGCCGTTATACGCTCAAAAGACGAACACAAGGATGCATGGGTCGTTGCACCGGCAGGAAAGGTGTTTTATGAGCCGGGCATAAAAGCGTTGCTTTCGAGATTTGTAAAGGTCAGAAATCCCATATATGTTTGCCTCTATGAAAAAAGCTGTGGTGCAGTAATGTTCACAGAGGAAAGTGGTGTGCGTGAGTTTATCCTTATTAAGAATATGTCAGGCCACATCGGATTTCCCAAAGGACATATGGAGTTCGGCGAAAGCGAACGCCAGACTGCGGTAAGGGAAATGTATGAGGAAACCGGTGTTAAAACCGACATCATCGAAGGCTTTTCAGAAGCGTATAATTACTCGGTCAATTCCTTTGTGAAAAAAACTGCAGTGTACTTTGTTGCACCCTTTAAAAAGGATATGATTCAGATGGATATAAAGGAGATTTCGGAATACATCATCGTAACTTTTGAAAAGGGCATGAAAACTCTCGGATATTCACACGACAGAACTGTCCTTTCAAAGGCAAATAAGTTCATTGATTCCCTTAAAGAAAATGAGAATAAGAACTCTTGAGTTGAAAATGATTCTTTGATTTTGAATATAGAGATAACACGGGGCAAAAACAACTGATGCCCCATGTTTTTTTTGTACAAAACAAGCTGTAAAGTGATTTAGTTTACAGAATGTTTTCAATACGCTCTTGATATATAAATAAACGGAGTGTATAATACTTTGAGTGTAAAGAGATTTGCTTTACAGTGGGCGGTTCAAATGAATGCCGTGGCCATGTAAGGAGAGTTGAAATGGCACAAAAGAATTTGAAGCTTTCAACGCTTTTTGATTATTATTCTCCGCTTCTCGGACAAAAACACCGTGAAGCCGTTGAGTATTATTATAATGACGACCTTTCGCTTTCCGAAATTGCCGAGATAATGGGCATGACCCGGCAGGGCGCAAGAAGTCTGATAAAAAGCGGAGAGGAAAAGCTTTTTGAATTTGAGGATAAGTTGAAATTGTCCGAGAAATTTGCAAAAATAGATAAGGCGTGTGATGAGCTGAATAAAATGTTCGACTCCAACGCAGCGGCTTTAGAAATTGTAAAGGAAATACAGAGTGAAGTTCAGTAAATCTGTGAAAAGGAGGCGCAAAGCTTAATATGTTCGGAAATTTGAGCGACAGGCTTACAAACGCCTTCAAGCATTTTAAGAATAAGGGAAAGCTTACCGAGGAAGATATCAAAATCGGTATGCGTGAAATTAAGCTGGCACTTCTTGAGGCGGACGTTAATTTCAAGGTCGTAAAGGATTTTATCAAGAAAACCTCCGAGCGTGCCTTGGGACAGGATGTCCTTGAAAGCCTTGTACCGGCACAGCAGATTGTAAAAATCGTAAATGAGGAGCTCACCGCTGTTATGGGTGGCGAAAACTCAAAGCTTGTTATTTCACCAAAGCCTCCGACAGTCGTTATGATGTGCGGCTTGCAGGGCGCAGGTAAAACAACACACACCGGAAAGCTCGCTCTCATGTATAAAAAACAGGGTAAACGCCCCTTGCTTGCAGCGTGTGACGTTTACAGACCTGCCGCTGTAAAACAGCTTCAGGTAGTCGGCGAATCTGCAGGCGTTCCCGTGTTTGCAATTGAGGGCTGCACAGATGCAGTTAAAATTGCAAAAGAGGCTCTTGCCCATGCTGTAAAACACGGTCATGACATGCTGTTTGTTGACACAGCGGGACGACTTCATGTAGATGAGCTTCTTATGGATGAGCTCAAGCAGATGAAGGACGAGCTTAACCCCACAGAAATCCTCTTTGTTGTCGATGCGATGACAGGTCAGGACGCAGTCAATGCCGCTTCAAGCTTCAATGAACAGCTTGATATAACGGGCGTAATTCTAACAAAGCTCGACGGTGATACGCGAGGCGGTGCGGCTCTTTCCGTAAGACAGGTTACAGGTAAACCCATAAAGTTTATCGGCGTTGGCGAAAAGCTTGATGCAATTGAGCCCTTTTATCCCGATAGAATGGCTTCAAGAATACTCGGTATGGGAGACGTTCTTTCACTCATTGAAAAAGCAGAAAAAGCTTTTGATGAGAAAAAAGCGGCTGAACTCGAAAAGAAATTCCGTGAACAGACCTTCACGCTTTCCGATTATCTTGAACAGTTTGAGCAGATTCGCAACATGGGTTCTCTCGAACAGCTTGTTGGCATGATTCCCGGCGTAAAAGCCGATGCACTTAAAGATGCAAAGGTTGACGAACGTCAGATTGACCGCATGGAAGCAATCATTCTTTCAATGACAGAGGAAGAGAGAAATCATCCCGAAGTTATAAACGCTTCCAGAAAAAAGAGAATTGCCGCAGGCTCCGGCATGAACGTTGAGGATGTCAACAGACTTCTCAAGCAGTATGAAGCAACAAACAAGATGATGAAGCAATTCGCAGGCGGAGCGTTCCCGAAAGGAAAGCTGTTTGGCGGAAAGGGAATGGGAAAACATTCCGGCGGAAAAAGCAAGAAAAAGAAAAAGAGATAACACAAATCCGTATAAAGCGTGCTGACACAAGCGGTCGGCGTTTTATAAATACATTACAAACAATTTTATTTTTTGGAGGAAAAGAAAATGGCAGTAAAGATCAGACTCAGAAGAATGGGCGCAAAGAAGGCTCCTTTTTACAGAGTAGTTGTAGCAGATTCCAGATACCCCAGAGACGGACGTTTCATTGAGGAAATCGGTTACT
>JAZQKV010000118.1:0-16463 GCA_045542335.1 Eubacteriales bacterium | reverse complement strand
CTCACAGAACGACATGGCTACGATCCGACTTGAGATGGCAAACAAGTTCCCGGCTGCATACAAGCAGTTCGTAGAAGTGTGCCAGATCCTTGAGAACCACTATCACGATATGCAGGATATGGAGTTTACCGTTGAAAACGAGAAGCTCTATATGCTCCAGACCAGAAATGGTAAGAGAACCGCACAGGCTGCTCTCCAGATCGCAGTTGACCTCGTAGCTGAGGGTCACAAGACAGAGCAGGAAGCTGTTCTTATGATCGACCCCAGAAACCTCGATACACTTCTCCATCCCCAGTTTGACGCAAAGTCCCTCAAGGCTGCTACTCCCATGGGTAAGGGTCTTGGTGCTTCCCCCGGTGCTGCTTGCGGTAAGGTAGTATTTACTGCTGAAGACGCTGTTGCATGGAAGGAAAGAGGCGAGAAGGTTGTTCTCGTAAGACTTGAAACATCTCCCGAAGATATCACAGGTATGAAGGCTGCTCAGGGTATCCTCACAGTTCGTGGCGGTATGACATCTCACGCAGCGGTTGTTGCCCGTGGTATGGGTACTTGCTGCGTATCCGGTTGCGGCGAAATCAAGATGGACGAAGAGAACAAGAAGTTTGAGCTTGCAGGCAAGACCTTCCACGAAGGCGACTGCATCTCCATCGACGGTTCTACAGGTAACATCTACGACGGTATTATTCCTACCGTTGACGCTACTATCGCAGGCGAGTTCGGCAGAATCATGGCTTGGGCTGACAAGTACAGAAGACTCAAGGTAAGAACAAATGCTGATACTCCCAGAGATGCAAAGAAGGCTCGTGAGCTCGGTGCAGAAGGTATCGGTCTCTGCCGTACAGAGCATATGTTCTTTGAAGCTGAAAGAATTGCGGCATTCAGAGAAATGATCTGCTCCGATACAGCAGAAGCAAGAGAAGCAGCTCTCGCAAAGATTCTTCCTTATCAGCAGAGCGACTTTGAGGCTCTTTATGAAGCTCTCGAAGGCACACCCGTTTGCATCAGATTCCTCGATCCTCCTCTCCATGAGTTCGTTCCCACAGAAGAGGCTGACATCAAGGCTCTCGCAGATGCACAGGGCAAGACAGTTGCTGACATCAAGGCTCTCATCGCTTCCCTCCATGAGTTCAACCCCATGATGGGTCACAGAGGATGCCGTCTTGCAGTGACATATCCCGAAATCGCAAAGATGCAGACAGCCGCTGTTATCAGAGCTGCTATCAACGTTCAGAAGAAGCACGCTGACTGGACAGTTAAGCCTGAAATCATGATTCCTCTCGTAGGTGAAATCAAGGAGCTCAAGTACGTTAAGAAGGTTGTTGTTGAAACAGCAGATGCTGAAATCGCAGCAGCAGGCGTAAAGCTTGACTACGAAGTTGGTACAATGATCGAAATCCCCAGAGCTTGTGTAACTGCTGACGAAATCGCAAAGGAAGCTGACTTCTTCTGCTTCGGTACAAACGACCTTACTCAGATGACATACGGCTTCTCCAGAGATGACGCAGGCAAGTTCCTCAACTCTTACTACGATGCAAAGATTTTTGAAAACGATCCCTTTGCAAAGCTCGACCAGGTTGGCGTAGGCGGCCTCATGAAGACAGCTCTCGCACTTGGCAGACCTGCAAATGACAAGCTCCACGTTGGTATCTGCGGCGAGCACGGTGGCGACCCCACATCTGTTGAATTCTGCCATACAATCGGTCTTGACTATGTATCCTGCTCACCTTTCCGTGTGCCGATCGCAAGACTTGCAGCAGCTCAGGCAGCTATCAAGGGCTAATTTAAAACGATAATTCATAACTGATTTGTTATGAGAAAAGGCCTTGCGCAGTGAATAACTTTGCAAGGTCTTTTTGTATCTTTGAATTTGCTTTGATGCGTGGAAAACAATAAATGAGAAAGCAGGCTTATTATGAAAAAATTTATCCTTGGAGTAATAATACTTTTGGCAATTGTTGTTTTGGGGGTACTTTCAATGAAAATTTTTGGATTTGGATTTTTCGCAGATGATATACCGCCCGCACCCGGAAATCTTGAAAACGTAGCTTCTCCCCTTGATGCAGAGCTTAAAGCAGGGGTTAATGTCAACGGTCTTGAGGGCGTGTGGAGCTTTAAACATGCCATGAGGTATCTCTCTAAAAATGCCACTTATAAAAACATCCTCAGTCAGGGCTTTGACCACATAAGAATCCCCGTAAATTTCTGCCTTCTTTATTCTGAGGAAACAGACTCCTTTGACGAAGAAAAGATGAAAAAGCTTGATAAGATACTTGATTTTGCCGAGGCATACGGTCTGTACACTTTTATTGATTTCCATGGTTGGTGGGAGTTTGGTGCGGATTATGCTGCGGATTCTGAAAAGTTTTTGAGAATATGGGAGCTTGTTGCCGAAAGATACCGTGACCGCTCACCTTATATTGCCTTTGAACTTGTCAACGAACCGCCCATAAAGACCATGCCCGTTTCAAAGCTCAATCCCCTGCAAAGCAAGGCACTTGAGGTAATCAGAAAGACAAATCCCGACCGCCTCGTGCTTTTTGCCGCTCCCGACGGAAATCAGCCGTGGCTGCTCAAGGACATGGTTGTTCCGGAGGACAATAATATTGCGGTTGCGGTGCACATCTATCATCCCGGTGATTTCACTCATCAGGGCTTTACCTGGGCAAATAGGGAGGCAGGAAAGCAGGTGAGGCTGAATGATGAAATGATGAATGAACTCAAATGGAATCTTGACGAAACCAAGAAATTTATTGACAAAACGGGGCTTCCCGTGTTTCTCAACGAATTCGGACTTAACCTTAAACTTGCGGACAAAGAGGATATAGCGGTTTATCTCTCAACAATAACGGAATTTTGCCGTGAAAACAATGTACCGTGGGCGTTCTGGGGCTACAACAATCAGGAAATGGCTCTTTACGCAAAGGGCAAATGGGATAAAGATACGCTTGATGCGTTGTTTTTGCGCAAATAAGAAAGCCAAACACCTCACAGGACAAAGCCTGTGAGGTGTTTTTAACTGTTTTTACATTTTATGTGGCTTAAGCCTGATCTCCGAAAGTTTCAGCCATTTTTGCAATAACCGCTTTCACCGCATTGTCAAAGCCGCCCTCAAGTGAACAGCCTGCCGCCTTTGCGTGACCTCCGCCACCAAAGCTTCGGCATATTTCGGCAACATTGATGTCGCAGTTGGAACGCATGGAAATCTTGCAAAGTCCGCTTGCATTTTCCCTCGCAAGGATGCCTACCTCAACTCCGGCTATTTCTCTTACAACTCCCACTGCTCCCTCAACATCGCTGTCATCTGCACCGCACTCTGCAAGCTCGCTCTGACGTATGACCGAAAATGAAAGCTTCCCATCGAAGTATAGCTTTGTGTTGTTCATCACTCTTGCACATACCTTATAAGATGGCAAAGTCCTGCTTTCAAAAAGGTTGCGGCAGATAATTTCGCTGTCTGCTCCGGCATCTTTCAGTTTTGCGGCGGTGCGATAAGCCTTTGAGGTGGCGTTGGCATAACGGAATGAACCGCTGTCCGAGGCAATTGCACAGTAAAGCGCAGATGCCGCCCCAACGGTTATGACCTCTTTGCCCACAAGTGCGCTCATTTCGTCTGCTATGTCGGAAATGACCTCGCCTGCGGCAGAGGCTTCGGGAACAACGTGATAGTATTTTGCAGAAATTGTGTTTATCTCGTGGTGGTCAATGCAAAGCTCAATTTTATCCGCAAATGCCGCCTCATTGTTGCCCAACAAATAGGGTGCGGCAATGTCGGAGCTTATAACGTGTTCCGGGGTGAAATCTGCTAAAAATTCAGCGGTTTTTTCAGAGTCGTTGCAGAAAATAGCTTTTTCGGGAAAGTTCAGCGAAGAAACGCAGTTGAACTTTTCGGCAAGCCTGTCTGCACAGATGAGCCTTGCGTTTTTGCCAAGTTCCGTGAGAATACCAAGAAGCGCAAATCCGCTTCCGACAGCATCTCCGTCGGGCTTTGCATGGATCAGAATCAGAATGTTGTCCCAGCTGCAAATGAGTTCCGCAGCTTTTTTTGCCGTTATGTTGCTGTTACTCATGATTATTTGATTTTTCGTATGATTTTGAAAATAAATCATACTCTCCTTTCAGAATATGTGGCTTGTTTTTCACTTTATCAGGCATTTATTCAAGACCGTGGGCATCGCAGAAACCGTTTAAATTGTTGTAGTATTCGGCGGCGGTGACTTTGATTTCTTCTCGGGTTAATATGTTGAAATCATCGTGAAGACCAATTGTGTGAAGCCCGATTGAATTTGCAACTTTTATGCTGTAAAGCGCATCCTCAAACATGAGAGTGTCCTTGAAATGCTCTTTGTCCACTCCGAGCTTGTCAAGAGTGTAAAGAAAAACCTCCGGCTTTTGCTTTGTCATTTTCATTGTGTGACTTGAGATAAGAAAGGAAAAATACTTGTCTAGTCCTGCTTTTTCAATGGCAATTTTCGCCATACTTTCGGGGGTTGCCGTGAGAATACACATTTTCACGCCATCTCTTTTAAAAGCTTTGGCAAGCCGGAATACGCCATCCTTGACAGGTTGCCCCTCTTTGTAACCGCTTTCAACACGATTGATAATATACTCCATGATATATTCAACGGGACTTGTGTCGCCGGAAATTTCCTTGTAGTAGTTTATGCCGTCCCGCATTGAGAGATTCATTACCTCGGCGGAGATTTTGTGGCTTATGTCGTCCTTGCCGAATGTTTCCTCACGGTAAGAAGCAATGCCTTGCCTCCAGAGATGCATTGAGTCAAGCAATGTTCCGTCCATGTCGAAAATTGCGTATTTAAACTGCATTTTTTGTTCAGGTCCTTTCAAAAGTCTGTGTTATTCCGGGAATGGATTTTGGCGGATTTATGTCATCAAGCCTTTTTTCATAAAAATAAACGTCGTGCCAACGGCCCATTTTGTAGCCGCTTTTGGTGAGTGTGCCGGCAAGAGTGTAGCCGAGCTTTTTGTGAAAATTCACGCTTGCCATGTTTTCGCCTGTTATAATGGCATAGAGATTGCAGATTCCCATGTCATAAAGCGCATCTTCAATTGCCATAACAAGCTTCTTGCCGATGCCACGGCCTCGCTTGTCCATTGCAACATAAACGGAAAGGTCGGCACTCCAGGCATAGGCGGCACGTTCAAAAGCTCTTGAGGCATAGGCATATCCGACAATTTCGCTTTCGTGGCACGCAACAAAATACGGATAAAGAGAGCTTGTTTTTTCAAAGCGTTGCTCAAATTCCGAAAGTGTGGGCACGTCATATTCAAAGGTTATGCAGGTCTGTTTTATATACGGCGCATAGATTTCAAGAATTTTCGGAACATCTTCCCTTGTTGCTTTTCTTATGGTTATTTCCGCCACATTTGCCACCGCCTCACTTTTTTGTTTATCTTGATATTATACCATATACACAGGCGTTTTCAAGAGATGAAATGAAAATTTTTGTAATTTTGGTGCGTACAGATGCCTTTTTTGCACAAAAACAAAACTTTTTTCAAAAAATAAAAAATAAAAAAGTATTTCTCCGTTTTTTGTCGTATATAATAACATAAAGAAAAAGTGTTAAGTGCTTGCGAAAGGAGAAGTGACAGCATGGGTGTTGACTTTTCTTACCTTTATAAAAGGGAAAGGGAAATGCTTTGCAAATATGCAACCTTTTCTGACACGGCGGTGCGCAGCTTCCCCATTGATAATTGCGACTTCCGAACTCCCTTTCAGCGTGACAGGGACAGAATAATACACTCCAAGTCTTTTCGTCGCCTTATGCACAAAACCCAATGCTTTCTTTCTCCCGAGGGTGACCATTACAGAACCAGACTCACGCACACACTTGAGGTTTCTCAAATTGCAAGAACAATTGCCCGGGCTCTGCGCTTAAACGAGGATCTGACAGAAGCGGCGGCACTTGGTCACGACCTTGGACACACTCCTTTCGGACACGCCGGTGAACGTGTTCTGAACAGGCTGTATTCAGAGGGGTTTGCCCACAATGAGCAGAGTCTGCGGACTGTTGAGCTTCTTGAACGAGATGGTAAGGGACTAAATCTTACCGAGCAGGTTCGTGACGGAATTGTGTGCCACACAGGAAACACAGAAGCCGCAACCCTTGAGGGCAGAATAATTAAATTTGCCGACAGAATTGCATACATAAATCACGATATAGACGATGCAATCCGTGGAGGAATCATGTGCGAGGACGACATTCCGTCGGCTCTCACAAATGTGCTTGGAGCAAGCCACGGTGAGCGTATTGACACCATGGTAAAAAGCGTTATAATAAGCTCCGAAAAAAGCTTTTCCGAGGGCATTGGTATGATAAAGATGGACTCTGAAACCGATGCGGCAATGACAGAGCTGCGAAGCTTCATGTTCAAAGAGGTTTATTTCAACCCAAAGGCGAAAAGCGAGGAAACAAAGGCTTGCACAATGCTTGAACAGCTTTACACATATTTTGTCCACAATCCCGAAAAAATGCCTGAGGAAAGACGGCGGTATTTAAGCACAACTGCTCCCGAAAGGGTTGTTTGCGATTTTATTGCAGGCATGACGGACAGATATGCAATTGCGCTTTTTGAAAATCTTTTTATCCCCAAAACATGGGGCAAAAAGGGATAAACAGGAATCACACAATAAAATGAAAGGACGGTGAAAAAAGGTGGCTTTTCAAAAAAGCTTTATTGATGAAGTGAAATTCAAAAACAATATTTCGGATGTCATCGGGCGTTATGTTGTGCTCAAGCGTGCCGGAAGCAATCAACAGGGACTTTGTCCTTTCCACAGCGAAAAATCACCGTCGTTCACCGTTTTTAATGACAGCTATTATTGCTTTGGCTGCGGAGCAGGCGGCGATGTTATCACATTTGTGATGCAGTCTGAGGGGATGACATATCCCGAAGCCGTAAAGAGCCTTGCTGAAAGGGCGGGTATTCCGGTGCCGCAGGAAAGTGCAGGCTTTGCTCCTTATGAAAAGAAGCCGACACTTTCAAGGGAACGTGCTTTTGAAATCAACACTGCGGCGGCAAGAATTTTTCACGCAAACCTTTCCTTGCCCGAAGCCTCTGAAGCAAGGGCATACCTTGAACGGCGAGAACTTGATGGGGCGACAATAAGGAGGTTTGGACTTGGCTTTGCGCTCAATTCGTTTGATGATTTATTAAAAAAATTGCGCTCAATGGGCTTTAAGGACGAGGAAATAAAGGAATGTTCCCTTGCCGGACTTTCGCAAAACGGCAGGTATTATGACTATTTCAGAAACCGTGTGATTTTTCCGATTATTGACACCGACGGAAAGGTTGTGGCATTTGGCGGACGAGTTATGGACGATTCAAAACCCAAATATCTCAACTCCTCCGACACGCCTGTGTTTAAAAAGAGCAGGACACTTTTTGCTCTCAATTATGCAAAGAATGCGGCTCTTGGTGACAGCGATGCAAAAGGTGCAAATGCGGCGTCTTCGGGAAAGCTCATAATGTGCGAAGGATATATGGATGTCATATCCTTGCACAAGGCAGGATTCGGCAACGCTGTTGCAACGCTCGGAACAGCTGTCACTCCCGAACACGCACGAAGAATTTCACGCTATGCCAAAACGGTTTACCTTGCGTATGACTCGGATTCAGCCGGTCAGAATGCCACAAAAAAGGCAATACGGCTTCTTGAGGAAGCAGGGGTTGAGGCAAAGGCACTTGAAATAAGGGGCGCAAAGGACCCGGATGAATACATTAAAAAATATGGGGCAGGCTCTTTTTCAAAGGTGTTAAGCGGTGCTTTGGGGCAGATTGATTATTCACTTGGCGAGATTCTCGGAAGATACAACATGGAAGAACCCGACGACAAAACCAAGGCGATTGAGGAATGTGCCGCAATGCTTTCGGGGGTCTATCCACCGTATAAGCGTGAGATTTATGTTTCAAGGCTTTCGCAGATAAGCGGAGTTTCCGAGGCGAGCATAAATATGGAAATACGTCGCAAGGAGGGTAGGAATGCCCGGAATCAGACCAAGGCTTTAACGGAAAATGCAGGAAAAACTCTGAGACACTTTGACGACAAAGTTAACACCCAGGCGGTTATGTACCCGAAAGCGGTTGCAATCGAGGAAAACATAATCGGAATAATTCTTCTTTATCCTGAACTCATGCCAAAGGGAAATGAGCTTTCGGCAAACGATTTTGTAACGGATTTTAACCGTGGAGTGTTTGAAAGAATCAAAGAAATGACAGAAAACGGCAACTTTGATGTTTCAATGCTGAACGAGTTTTACAAGCCGGACGAGGTTTCCCGAATCTTCGGCATGGCGCAAAAGCGGAAGGCACTGACTGTTAACGGACGTGAAGCACTTGCCGAGCAGATTGCCAACCTCAAGAAGGAAAAGGAAAACAAGGAGCACAAAGCCCTTGAATTCAACGAACGCTTTGCAAAGCTTCAGAAACAAAAAATGCAACCAAAAAACAACGGAAATACATAATTGATAACTTAAAGGGTATTTTCGGAAAAATATATTAAAAAGGAAACCAAAAGACGAAAGGAAAGAACAATCATGGCAGCAAAGAAAAAGACCGAAAAAATAGAAGAAACCGTGGCAACACAGGAAGTAAACGAAGCCGTTGAAAACGCACCCGAAGTCAAAGAGGAAGTAAGCGCAGCACCCGAAGCTGAAACTCCCAAGAAAAAGGCGGTTATTGACGAGCAGGCGGCAAAAAAGGCTCTTGAAGAGCTTGAGGAGATTCTTGAAGAAGCAAAAGCCGATGACGACGAATTTTCCGATGAAGCAGAGGCTTCAGAGGATGCCGTACCCGACAAAAAGGATAAGAAGGACGGAAGAGCAAAGGCAAAGGGCAAGGGCATGGAGGGCGTTGAAAAGCGTGAACTTCGTGAGCTTATCGAAAGAGGAAAGGCAAAGGGAAGACTGACCAGTAACGAGATTTTCGAGGTTATTGAGGGTCAGGACATTGATGTTGAACAGATGGAAAAGCTCTATGAGGTGCTTGAAAATCTTGGCATTGAGGTCACCGGATACATGGACGATATGCCCACAAAGTTTGAGGAAATCGAAGACCTTGAAATGTATGACGGCTCGGAAAACATTGACAATATCCTTACGCAGGACGGCGTTGTTATTGATGACCCGGTCAGAATGTATCTTAAAGAAATCGGTAAGGTTGAGCTTCTTGACACAGACACCGAAATTGTTCTTGCTGAAAAAATGGCAAATGGCGATGAGGTTGCAAAGAACATTCTTGTTGAAAGTAACCTGCGTCTTGTTGTCAGCATTGCAAAAAGATATGTTGGCAGAGGTATGTTCTTCCTTGACCTTATCCAGGAGGGTAACCTCGGTCTTATGAAGGCGGTTGAAAAGTTCGACTATAAGAAAGGCTACAAGTTCTCGACTTATGCAACCTGGTGGATTCGTCAGGCAATCACCCGTGCCATTGCTGATCAGGCAAGAACAATCCGTATCCCCGTCCACATGGTTGAAACAATAAACAAGGTTCTTCGTGTTTCCCGTCAGCTTCTTCAGGAGCTTGGCCACGAGGCAAGCACCGAGGAAATTGCATCGCATATGAATATGTCGGTGGAAAAGGTCCGCGAGATAATGAAGCTTGCGCAAGAGCCTGTTTCTCTTGAAACGCCTATCGGCGAGGAGGAGGACAGCCACCTTGGCGACTTTATCCCAGACGACGACGCTCCTGCACCTGCAGAAGCCGCCTCCTACACACTTCTTCGTGAACAGCTCTGCGAGGTTCTTCACACACTTACACCCCGTGAGGAGCAGGTTCTCAGACTTCGCTTTGGTCTTGAAGACGGTCACACAAGAACGCTCGAAGAAGTTGGTGAAGTCTTTGAAATCACCCGTGAGAGAATCCGTCAGATAGAGGCGAAGGCACTCAGAAAGCTTCGTCACCCCAGCCGTTCCAAGAGACTCAAGGACTTTTTGGATTGATGATTGTTAAACACCCCTGAAAGGAATTTTGAAAATGCAAAGATTTAAAAGAATTGGAATTATCGGCGCAATGCAGAGCGAAATAACCGAGTTTTGCGCAAAATTCGGAGCAACAAGGATTGATGGAAGTGAAATCTACACCGCAAAGGTTGGCGACAGCCTTGTTTACATTGCATTAAGCGGCATCGGCAAGGTTAATGCCGCAATTTGCGCACAAAGGCTTGTTGATGTTTTTGGCGTGAATTGCCTTATAAACTCAGGAGTTGCCGGCTGCATCACAAGAGAACTGACAACCTGCGATGCGGTTATAGCGGACAGGCTTACATACCATGATTTCAATCCAATTGATATACTTGACCGCAATTTCCCTTTTACCTCGTCTTTTGAGGCTGACAAGGAGCTTGTTGAGCTTGCACTTGATTCATGCAAGCGTCTTTCCGAAGACGGCAAGCTGTTCAGGTTTGTAAAAGGTACGGTTGTTTCGGGCGATTGTTTTGTCAGCGACAGCGCAGTTGTGGCAAGGCTCAGGTCTGATTTCAATGCACTTTGTACCGAAATGGAGGGTGCGGCGATTGCTCATGTTGCCGTTGCAAACAAAATTCCCTTTGCGGTTATTCGCACAATGAGCGATTTTGCCGATGAAAATGCTGATATTTCCTTTGACGAGCTTGAAAAAATTGCAGCTAAACGTGCGGCAGAGATTGTTTCGGATATGATAAAATAAAAAGTAATCCGCAACGAATAATGACTAACACAATGGGCGTGGGAAGTGAAATACTTTCCACTTTCCATTTTATGGCGCAAAAGGAGGAAGATGCCTATGACACCCGGATTCGGACCTGGCGGACCCGGTGGCGGTCGCATGGGAAAAGGACCGAATAACGCAGTCCCGAAAATTCCAAAGCCAAAGAGCATAAAAGAAGTTCCCGGATATGTTTTGAAAATCATGGGCGACTTTTTCTATCGCCTTTTTTACATAATCAAGCTTGTGTGGGACACAAGTCCGCTTATTCTTGTGGCGATGCTCACATTTTCTGTTGTAAGCGGAATTATTCCGGTTGTGCAGGCTTTTCTGGGGGCAGAGCTTCTCAATGAGCTTGCGGCGGCACTTATGCAAAATTCGCAAAGAAGCTTTTCGCCGATAATGTGGCTTCTTGTGGGACAGTTTGCAATGATTTTTTTGCGCAGTATAATTTCGAGCGTTGAAAACATTGTCACAAAAACTGCCGGTGAGCTTGTTACAAACAATATAAAAACCAAGATTATGGCAAAAGCAAAGGGACTTGACCTTGCGGATTTTGATATACCCGAGTTTTATGAAAAGCTTGAAAATGCAAGTCGTGAAGCGCAAAACCGACCTATTCATATTTTGCAGTCAACTCTTGGGATGATTACCTCGGTTATTGCAATCGGAAGCTTTATTGCTGTGCTTGTTGCTCTCAATCCCATTGCACCGTTTGTTGTTTTTCTCCTTGCAATTCCAAGCGGAATTGTCAGCTTTGTTTATCGCCGCAAGAGCTTCAGATATGTCAGAGGTCATTCCAAGGAAAGACGGCAGCTCAGCTATTATTCTGACCTTATGGTGAACAAAGATGTGGTCAAGGAAATCAAAATATACGGTCTTGCGGATACCTTTGCAAAACGATATAAGGAGATTTTCAAAGCCTATTTCAATGGCCTGAAAAAGCTGTTTATAGGAGAGGGCGCATGGAATATGACGTTTTCTCTTGTGTCGGCAACGGTTAATTGTGCCCTGTTTTTGTATGTGGCGAAGGGAGTGTATGACGGAATACTTCAGATCGGCGACTATTCACTCTATACTGCCGCACTTAATAATGTCTCAGCCGGCGTTTCAAACTTTATAAGGATTATTGTCACAATGTATGAGGGGACACTTTTTATTGACAACCTCATCGAATTTATGAAGCGAAAGCCAAAGCTTGTTCCTGTCCTTAAAGACCCCCGTATTCCGCAAAAGGGAACACCTCATACCATTGAGTTTAAAAACGTGAGTTTTTCTTATCCCGGAACGGAGAGAAAGGTGCTTGACAATATAAGCTTCACCATAAATTCAGGTGAATCCGTTGTTCTTGTCGGCATAAACGGTGCCGGAAAGACAACTCTTATCAAGCTTATTACACGTCTTTATGACCCCACCGATGGCGTGATTCTGCTTGACGGTCATGACATTCGTGAATATGACACAAAAGAGCTGTATTCACTTTATGGCATTATTTTCCAGGATTTTGGCAAATATGCCGCCTCTGTCAGCGAGAATATTTCCTTTGGCAACGTTAATAAAGAAATTTGCTCAGCTGACGTTGAATATGCCGCAGACATGAGTGGCGCAGATGATTTTATAGGTAGCCTTGCCGACGGTTACAACACGCCGCTTACGAGAATCTTTGAGGAAAACGGAATAGAACTTTCCGTTGGACAATGGCAAAAGCTGTCGGTCGCCCGGGCGTTTTACGGCGGAAACGACATTATAATTCTTGATGAACCCACCGCATCTCTTGATGCACTTGCGGAGCAGGAAATATATTCACGATTTGACGAGCTTCGTGAGGGCAAGACAACAATTTTTGTTTCTCACAGACTTTCCAGCGCAACAAGTGCCGACAAAATTGTGGTAATAGATGGCGGAAAGATTGCCGAAATGGGCAACCACAGAGAGCTTATGGAGCTTGACGGCGTATATTGCAACCTTTTCACCACGCAGGCAAAGCGTTATATTGAAAGTGCCGATGAAATCAAAAAGCACGAGGAAAACTTACATGGCGCAAAGGGAATAGCGTCCGATAGTCCTGAAAATGGACACGAAAGTGAGGGTGGCACAAATGAATCACAGCGAATATAGGCGCATTACAGAGGATGCGAGAACGGCGGTGCTTTTTATCCATGGCTTCATGGGAAGCCCGGCACATTTCCGTGAATTTGAGAATAAAGTTCCCGAAAGCATGAGTGCCCTTAACATTCTTCTTCCGGGACATGGCGGAAGCATGAGCGAGTTTTCACATTCGGGTATGAAAAAATGGAAGGAGTCAGCGCAAAAAGCTGTAAAAGAGCTTTGCGAAACGCATGACAGCCTTGTTATTGTTGCTCATTCAATGGGGACATTTTTTGCAATGCAGGCGGCAATTGACTATCCGGAAAAGGTTAAGGCATTGTACCTCCTTGCTTCTCCGCTTTGTGTGGGACTTAAATCCCGTGCTTTTCTCAATGGAGCAAAGACCATGCTCGGACTTGTGAGTGAGGATGACAAAGAAGCACAGATTGTGAAAACCGCCTGCGGACTTGAGCTTGAAGCAAATCCCTTTGCTTATATTGGCTTTATTCCGAGATATTTTGAACTGTTTGCTGAAATGGGACGAATGAAAAAGGAGCTGTCAAATGTGAAATGCCCTGTGACTGTTTTGCAGTCGGCAAGGGACGAGCTTGTGGCAAGACGCTCGGAAAAGTATCTGGCAAAGAATGAAGGGTTTAAGCTTTGTATCCTTGAAAAATCGTCGCATTATGTGTATGATGAGGCAGATAAGAGAATCATGTTCCATGAGTTTGAAAAAACTCTTGATATTGTGAAAGAATAAGAAAAAGTCTGTACGGAGGTTCTTGAAAGTTACACAGTGGTAAGCTTTCTATAACTCTGTACAGACTTTTTGCATTTTGAAACATAAAAAGGAGAGCCTTGTATAAAAGCTCTCCTTTTGTGCTTGAAAAACAGCTTATATCTTACTTACAAAGCTCGTAGGTGTCCTTTGCAATCATGAGTTCCTCGTTTGTGGGGATAACGAGCATCTTAACCTTGGAATCGGGTGTGGAGATGTCGTTTTCGTCGGAGGTTCTCTTTGCAGCTTCGTTCTTTGCAGCATCAATCTTTACGCCCATGAATGCGAGCTTTTCAGCAACTCTTGCACGGTACTGAGGATTGTTTTCGCCGATACCGCCTGTGAAGATAACAGCATCAAGTCCGCCCATTGCAGCAGCATAACCACCGATGTACTTTGTGAGCTGGTGGCAGAGCATGGACTCAATAAGCTGAGCTCTCTTGTCGCCTGCACGAGCAGCCTCTTCGATGTCACGGTTGTCGCTTGTCTTCTGGGAAACGCCGAGAATACCGGACTTCTTGTTCATGATTGTGTCGATTTCCTTGGGGGAAAGGTTTTCCTTTTCCATGAGAAGGGGAATGATTGCAGGGTCGATAGAGCCACAACGTGTACCCATCATGATACCTTCAAGGGGAGTGAGACCCATGGTTGTGTCAAAGCACTTGCCGTCAACAACAGCGGCGATGGAGGAACCGTTGCCGAGGTGGCAGGTAACAATCTTGGACTCGGTCTTGCCGAGGAGAGCGTTTGCTCTCATGCTTACATATCTGTGGGAAGTGCCGTGGAAGCCGTAACGACGGATGCGGTACTTTTCATAGTATTCATAGGGGAGAGCATAGAGATAAGCATAGTCGGGCATTGTCTGATGGAAGCCTGTGTCGAACACAGCAACCTGGGGAACGCCGGGCATGAGCTTTTCGCAGGCAAAGATACCTGTGAGATTGTGGGGGTTATGAAGCGGTCCGAGTTCGCAACATTCCTTGATTGCTTCGATAACCTTTTCGTCGATAACAACGGAGCCGGAGAACTTTTCGCCGCCGTGAAGAACTCTGTGACCAACTGCTGTGATTTCGGAAAGGCTTGCGATAACGCCGTTTTCCTTGGAAGCGAGCGTGTCAAGAACGAGCTTTACAGCTTCGCTGTGGTCAGCCATGTGAATGTCGAGCTTATAGTCTTCTCTGCCGGGAACCTTGTGCTTGAAGTTGCCGCCTTCGATGCCGATTCTGTCGCACTGACCCTTTGCAAGTACGCTGTCGTTGGACATATCAAAGAGCTGATACTTGATGGAAGAACTACCCGCATTGATAACGAGAATTTTCATTTTGTACACCTGTCCTTTATTTTGAAATTTTTTACTGATTCTACTTGCGGCAGTTTACACACGCCGACATTTTATTATACACCAATATTTCCCTTTTTTCAAGGGGTTGACAATCTTTTTTAAACTATGTTTACAATTCGGAGGCGGCAGAATCGGGAATATTAAGTTTTAATAAAAAATGTTGACAAAGAAGAGGGGAAATGATATAATGAAAGCGGAATCTAAACATACAAAGGATGGTATTTGCTATGAAAATCACTCATGACCTCCATATTCACACAACCCTCTCTCTTTGCGCTAAGCCCACGGCGATAGCCGAGGACTACATCAGAGAGACAGTCAACAACGGAATTGAGACAATCGGCTTTGCCGACCATCTCTGGGACGAGAGAATACCCACGCCTTGTCCGTGGTATGAGAAGCAGAACATGACGGGTATCCTTGCGCTTAAAGAAAGAATGAAGAATACCGACACAGGAAGTGTAAGAGTGCTTGTGGGTGCGGAGGCTGAATATGACCTTGCAAACCATGACATTTCCATAACCCCCGAATCTGCGGCAAAGCTTGATTTTCTCATTGTGCCTAACTCTCACACCCACATAACCATGCCAAAGGAGTATTATGATGACAAGAAACGCCATGTCAAGTATATGCTTGATGCGTGGTTTGACATAATGAACAGCAAGGCGTCCGAATATATTACAGCGGTGGCACATCCGTTTTATGCCGTTTGCTGCCCTCACGACAACCGTGAGCTTTTCCCTCTTATCACGGATGCTGATTTCAAGGAATGTTTTGATGCCGCAAGGGAAAAGGGCATTGCCGTTGAAATAAACTCTTCCTGTGCCGCACCTGTGTCCAGGTCTCTTGGAAGCATTGTAAACGACCCGGCGCTCAGAATGTACGAAATTGCAAAGCAATGCGGATGCAAATTCACATTCGGCTCTGATGCACACAGCATAGGAGGTATCAATGGCATTGAGAGGGCGTACACAATATGCGCACTTTGCGGTATCGGCAAAGAGGACATACTTGAAATCTGAACAAGGTCAGAAAAGCGTAAATTCTGTGAAAGGAGAAAACGCATATGAAGAGTTTTTCAAGGATTATGGTGGTATTATTATTCTCCATTGCTCTTACGTTTACGGCTTCCGCAAAGGTAGGAGACATTGTGGGAGAGATATACTCTACCGACATAAAGGCTGAAATCAACGGTACACTTGTGGACTCCTACAACATTGGCGGACAGACGGCGGTGGTGCTTGAGGACCTTGCAAAAATGGGGGCTGAAGTTTCGTACAATGACAGCTTGAGAACGCTTATTGTAAATACACTTTCCTTGTCATGTGCCGATAAAGATGTGCGTGAAAACTCCGCACAGGAAGGACAGCAGACAGGCGTTCCTGTTGGCAATATTTACGAAAGCGATATTGTTACATATCTTAACGGCGAGCGCATACGCACTTATTCACTGAACGGGGAAATGGCGGCTGTTGTGGAGGAAATCGGATTTGCAGGTGAGCATGGGTGGTCAAAATATAACGCTGTATGCAGGTGGAATGGCGACAACAG
>JAZQKV010000117.1:0-9726 GCA_045542335.1 Eubacteriales bacterium | reverse complement strand
ATTTTGTCCTCGGCTTCCATAATTTCTTTTTTGAGAGCCTCTGCCTTTGCGTCAACCTCGCAAAGAAGCTCCTTTGTTTTGGAAAAATCAACAAGACCGTCGTTGTTAAGCCACTTTTCCATGATTTTTCTCTCCTTCCATAATTGCTTATTTGGGACATCTGCGGCAAAGCCACAGGTGTAAAAATTATTTTCTCAGATTTTTGGGAAGAAATGCCGGCAGATCAAACAGCTCGTCCTTGCGGCAGAAATAAACACCGCCTGCAGGGTCCATATTAAGCTCGTTCATAATCTGACGTACATTTTCCGGATACGGATACAGCTTTGTGGGGTTTACACCGTATCTTCCGAGAGAGCTTTCTTCGTTATCGGAATATTGAATATAGACATTGCCGTTATATACAGGAAGCCAAGCCGTTTTGCCCGCACCGCAATGCATCATCATGTTACGGCTTCTGTCAAAAATATTGTTTTCAATGACAAAGCCTTCATCAAGGGGATTGGAATGTTCCCACCCTTTGATATGAGCCGCCTGGCAATCATCCTCGGGGCGTTGCTCGCCAAAGCCAAAGCCTGCATAACGCATGATATTGTCTTTCACAGTTATATTCCTCTGAAAACGCACGCAATCAACTGTGTCGGGCTTGCCGAGAAAATACTCAAAGGAATATGTGCAATATTCAATGAGGTTTCTTGTATATCTTGCGTTTTTCTGTATGCAGTCGAAGACTCCGCCGGAAGAAAGCTGATGGGTGAGACCTGCATCGTAAACCTGATAAATATAGTTGTGGTCGCAAACATAGTCGTCACAGCCACCATAAATTTCAACGGCATTTCCAAAGCGCCACGGCTTATGGATTCTTGCACCATTTGTATAATAGCGGTGTATTGCGCCGCCAATCCAGCCGAAAACGCAGTTTGTCACATGAAGTCCCTTGCAAGTGCCGGCGCCAACGCCGTGACTTCCGCCGTACATAATTGCAAGGTTATCAATATGGACATCCCGGTTTGAACCCACGCAGATGACGTTTCCTCGGACGGCAAACTCAATCGACTCGAATAGCTCGCCGGGATTGCCCTTGTCGCACCGCAGATAAAGCTCGCCGACATTTCCGGGATTTGCGACATCCGGATACCCCTCGGAATTCTTATATCTGTCGCAATTGTTAAAATGCGCAAGGTCAACATCAAGATGCTTTTTTATATCAAAGGGAGTTTCCATGTCGCCCCTGTCAACAAATCTGCCACCAACATATGCCGGAATTCTTTTTATGCTTTGCGCAGTTCCGTCAGCATAGCTTTGTCCTTCGTTAAAGACAATTACGCCAACATCGGGCATGGGCTTATAGAAAAGCCAGATGTTTTCCGTTCCCTCAACAAGCGACCATTTATGTGCACAGGCTCCGTTTTCGGGGGACTCAATAATTCTTGGTTTTGCGCCCTTGCCATATGCCGCATAGGTCACGCCTGACTTGCACTTTATCTGACCTCTGTATGTGCCGCCCCTCTCAAAGAAAACACCATCGTTTGCCAAGTAAAGAGCTTTGTTTGACCTTTCAAGAGTTTTCCATGCGCTCTCCGGCGAAAGACCGTCGTTGCTGTCGTCGCCGTTTTTCTCCGAAACATAGTAACTCTTTCCGCTGACTTTAATTTCATCTGCGGAATTCATTATTTCGTTTTTAAGAGTCTGCGCTCCGGCATCTACCTCCGAAAGAAGCTTCTTTGTTTTTTCAAAGTCAACATGACCTTCGTTGTTAAGCCATTTTTTCATAGTGTCATCCGTCCGCATATTAAAGAATCATTTGTCGAGATGTTTTGGCAAAACAAAATGAAACACTTTCCTTTTATGCCGTCACAATAATTTCAGAAAAAGCAGGCATCAAGGTGTCATCAGTCACACCGATGCCTGCTGTAATAACTATTATCTTGTCAGCCTTTCCGGCTCATCTCTGCCGGAAAGCAATTTCAGACAATTTAACCGTAAATTTGATTATTTACCAACTGCCGCCATGATTGCGCCCTGTGCCCAGTGACCGCCGATGTCGCTGAAGGAAGCTTCAGCCTTGCTGTCGGGAATCTCAAGGATTCTGTTGATGATTGTTACAATCTGCGCACGGGTGATTTCCTTGTCGGGTCCGAGAGTTCCGTCGTTAAAGCCTGTGATTGCATTTGCGGCATAGCCGAGGCAGATTTCCTTATAATAAGGATGAGAAGGCTGAAGGTCGGGGAAGTTCGGACGCTTGTTGGAATATTCAAAAGCACCTGCTTCGTATGCGAGCTTGATAAACTCGGCTCTTGTAATCTTCTTGTTGGGCTCAATCTTGCCCTCATAGTTTTCAAGCATACCAAGGGACTCAAGGAATGCGATTGCGTTAAAATACCAATCTCCTGCCTTGATGTCGGTAAAATCAGAGGTGCGCTCCTTGTTAATCATTTCGTCGTTACCAACAAGACGAGCCATAACGGTAATTGCTTCGGCTCTTGTCATGTTCTTGTTGGGGCCGAATGTACCGTCGGTGTAACCCTTGATATAGGAGAAGCCTGTTTCTTCTTCAGCAGATGTATCTTCCTTTTCAGCGTTGTTCTTGAGATTTGCAACGCTCTTGTCGGAATATGCCTTTGCTTCTTCCTCTGTCTTGAAGAATGCGAGATAATCGAGGTAGTAAACAGCATCTGTTCCATACTTGGGGAAGTCAATTCTGAGTGCGCCGTAACCTACTTCAGCGGGATTGATAGAGCTGTCAGCGGCATAGCCGTTTTCGCCCTTTACTTCGATTTTGCTTACGTCGTCCATCTTTACAACGTCATAGTGCCACTCACCGTCGCAAATCATGGGGAAAAGTGTGCGGTACTTATTGCTTGCACTGTAAACATAGCCGTTGGAAACGCCTGTTGCGTTCTTTTCTGTTCTGTATGCAACAATCCAATAGGGGAAAGTGCCTGCTGTTACGCCGCCGCCAAAGGTTGTAATCTCAAAAATGTTGCCGTTTCCAAGTTCAATCTTGGTAAGACCGCTTTCAATGGAAACATTCTTGATTGAACCCCATGTGTTGATAATCTTGCACTTTTCGATGCCTGTGCTGTATGCTCCCTTTTCGCCGGCAACAAGATTCTGGAACTTGAGAGTAACCATGTTCTCGCTGATGTTAAGGCCATAAGGTGCAACAGAAGTGAAAGCGCCGGTGTCAACAGGCTTCTTTTCTTCAACCTTTGTTGCGTTGAAAATGGAGGGTTCCCATTCAGGCTCTGCAGGAGTTGCAGGTGTTGCGGGAGTTGTTGTGCCTGTGGCGGGAGCGGATGCGCCGCCGAACCTTACAGTTTCAGTCTTATCAACAGTTGCTCTTGCCGCATATGCATTTGCATCTGTCTCTGTCTTGAAGAAGCCCATTGCATCAATTGTGAGGCTTGTCACAAAGGCGTTTCCGGGCATATCAAATCTGAAGCCGCCGCCGCCATATCCGCCTTCGGTGTATGCAGCGCCATTATGTTCAGTATATTTTCCGTCTGCGCCCTTAATCTGCCAGCCGTCTGCGCCTGTAAGGTCAAAAACGAGCTTCTGCCAGCCGCCTGTAAGGCTTGTTGTATAAGTTCTCTTATACTTGTTACCCTGGCTCACAATGTTGAACTTTACGTTTTCCGCAGCTCTGTCAGCCTTGATTACAACCATAAGATAAGGCATTTCCTTGTTGATAACATATGACGCGGGCATTGAGTCAAACTCAAGCATGGGAGAACCGCCAACGTCAACGCGAACAAAGCCTGCATCAGGAGAAAGTGTGCAGGAATTCCATGTGTAAATTTCGGGGAATGCCGCATCTTTCACTCTTTCAGGGTTAGGGAAGAAGCAATCTCCGTTTTTACCTTTGGAAAAAGGAAGCTCTTCAAAATCAAAAACGAATACTGTTCCGTTGTCTGCCGCAGAAGCGGGACAAAGAACAAGGCAAGTGAGCGCCATAATAAGCGCAAGTACAAATGACAGTTTTTTCATAGCTGTACTCTCCTTTTATTTATAGTGCAAACCATGCTCATACAAAGCACGATTCTACTCCTTAATTATATCAAATTCAAATTATTTTGTCAATAACAAAGCCAAATTTATATAAATTTAGGTTAAATGCACAAAAACAGAGGACGTGTAAACGCCCTCTGTCAAGATTTGAAACTTTTTATTTTGTTGAAATTGCCTAAAAGCAATTGATTTTGGCTCAAAGCCACATTCCATCGCCGGTTGAGATGCTATTATTTAAGGTTTCCATAATCAACAACGCTCGCCTTATAATATCTTATTGCATCAAGGCTTTTCTTTGTTGCGTTGAAGAAAATCACCCTCTTGTTTCCTCCTGCCGCAGTTATAATGCAAAAGAGGTTATCCGACTTAGGGGAAACACAATAGAGCGACTTTGCGGCAATGGCATCTGCCTCCGATTTGCAGGCTTCATAGGGAGCAACCTTTTCAAACTCCGAAATTTTCACTTCTTCAATAAGCTTTCTTTGTCTTTCACCGAAGATTTTTGAAAATTCAACTGTTCCGCCAATGACAATGTATTCATATTCAACACTTGTGAATCTCCACAAAAACCATGTCAGCACGCCCACCGCAAGAGCAAGCGGGACAATTGCAACAGGCATTTTTATTTTGCCAAGAAACAACGCCGAACCTGCACCAAAAAGAGCAATTGCAAGAACAACAACGCCGATTCTTTTGAGAATGTCAGAGCCGTCAGCCTTTTTCTTGACAATGTATTCGGCATAATTGGATTTCATTTTTTCGTCTTCAGAAATGTTTCTGTTCATCTTCACTTTCCCTCTTTTGCGTGTATTTGTTTGTGTATCGGGCATGATAGCACAAATTTATTTATTTTTTATGCTTTGATTTTTGACTTTTTGTTACTTTTGTCTCTTTTTCGTAATGCGGCTTACTTTTAGAATACTTTCCCGAATCCTTTGCGCCTTTTCTGTCGTCAAACTTTTTGTTTTTTGAAAACTCTCCGGGGCTCTTTTGATTGCGTGCGCCATGATAGCCGTCTTTTGTATATTTGCCGCCCGTTTTATTTTCGGGTCTGAAGCTTTTGCCGTCCTTTTCCCTTTTACTGCGTTCAGGTTTGTATTCCGTTCTTTTATGTGCGCTTTTTTTATCGTAGGCCTTTTTCTTTGAAGCCTTATCCTGCGGAACAATTATTTCAACAACTTCAACATCATCGCCCCAAAGCTCATCTGCATCAAAATCGTCATCGTCAAGATATTCCTTAACAGCATTGTGCTTCGAGCCTTTTGCCGTTTTTTCCGCAAACTTTTCAAAGCCCTTTCCTGTGCCTTTTTTATGTTCACGTCTTGCGGAGAATCCGAAATCTCCAACCTTTTCGCCAAGCTTGAAATATTCACCATGGGCAAAAGCGAGAAGTCCTGCCCCGGCAAGCTCAAGCTTGCCCTTTTCGTCAAGGAGCTTTTCGTCCACCCTCACCGCCACAATATCCGCAAGGAACATATCGTGTGACCCTTGCGCAATAATATCCGTCACCCGACATTCAATCGCCATCGGACATTCTGCAATTGATGGGCAACCAACGACCTCGCTCTTTTCCTTTGTGAAGCCGCATTTTTCAAACTTGTCCACCTTTGCACCTGTATAAATTCCGCAATAATCAACGCTTTTTGCCATGCTTGCCGTTGCAAGGTTGATAACAAATTCCTTTGTTTCGCAGAGAATGTGATGTGAAAATCTTCCGGGACGTACAGATATATATGTTTTCGGGGGATTTGTGCAGGTTATGCCCGTCCAGGCAATTGTTATAATATTGTCCCTTGTTGTTTGCGTGCCGTCCTCAGCGGTGATTCTTTCGGCACAGGTTACCATAACGGGCGGAAGCGGAGCAATAAGTGCGCCGCCTTTCCAGACTACTTTTGACATATTTTCTTTCCTTTCGTTACACTCTTTTTCCGTCGTGTTACTGTTTACTTTCTGTGCAATGCTCTCAAGTCTTTTCAACCTTTAGCATTTCAAAGATCTTTTTAACATTTTCGGGTTTTGGCGGATTTGTGCCCTCCTCAAGGCAAGACGCAGTGCCAAAAGCGCAAGCATATTTCACAAGCTCGCCGCCAGTTTTTCCCCCGGTTGCGGCATATATAAAGCCTGCAACTGTGCTGTCCCCTGCCCCAACGGTTGAAAGCGGAGTGATGACAGGCGTTTTACACAAATATGCACCATCGCAATTAAAAAGCTCGGCTCCCTTTTCGCCAAGGCTTACAAGGACATTTTCAACGCCGCCCTCCAAAAGTCTGTTCACAAGCTCATTCTTTGTTTTGCACCTACCTTGCACCATCATTGCTTCAAGCTCATGTTCATTAGGCTTTATCATCCACGGTTTAAGCCTAAAAACAGTATCGAAATCAAAGGAATTTGAATCAAGGGCAATTCTTGCGCCAAGCTTTTTAAAACGTTCAAGAAACTCACAGGCATCCTCCACGCTGACACCGCCCGGAAGTCTTCCGCAAAAAGCAAGTATGTCGTCTTTTTTCACCATTTTGCAAAGAGCCTCATACATTTTATCAACAAGCGATTTATCAATGCAAAAGCTGTCAAGGCTGAGTCTTGTGTCGCCGAAATCCTTTTTGTGAATTGTTATGTTTTCACGCACCGAACCTTCAGCGTCAAAATACATGGTTTTACAGCCTGTTTCATCAAGCCTTTTCTTAAATTCCGTTCCGTTTTGCACTCCAACCGCACACGCGCACAGAGCCTTTATCCCCGACGAACACAGAGAAAGGGCGACATTAACGCCCTTTCCACCAATATTGCGGCTCACAAAAGCTCCATAGCTTTCACCGTAAGGCACAAAGCTGTCTGCACGGTAATGTATGTCAAACGTCGGGTTAAAGTTAATAACATATACGTCCGTGGTTGACATATTACTAAAACTCTCCTTTAATCAGAGTTGCATCATTTCCTGTTCTCATTCAGATGCAATGTTTCTCACAAGTTCACGGACATCTTTAAGGTCAATGTCACCGTCCTCGTTCATATCAGCACAAATGCTGTCAAGCTCGGAGGTTTTGCCGTGAACAATTTCCGAAACAAGATATCTGAAATCAAGAATGTCAATTGCACGGTCAAAGTTCATATCCTCAAGATAACGGTGTTGCATAAGATTAAAGCCTTTAAGACTGTCGTGAAGCTTCTGATTTCTTCTTGAAAGATAAACCATGGCATTGGGAACGCCCTCAAAGGAATCTGCCTGAACATCTTCAACATCATCGGGAAGCACAATTGCCTTAACTTCGTTATCATCAAAGGCATGGTGTCCGATATGCTTGAACAAGCCGAGAGCAAATTTGATTATACTGCTGCCATGCTTGTTATAATATTCAAGGTTGTCATCGACAATAATTTCAACGTCGTCAAGAACTTCCTTTGTATATACGGCGGTATATTCATTGTCGTCTGTTTGTTCCCAGTTTGAGAAGGTGTAGCTGTAATACTCATCGTTCTCTTTTTCGGGATTTTCCGGGACAAGCATTTCCGGCACATCTCCGCCCTCAACCGCAAAAGCTTCGGCAACAACCGAGCCGTCGGAGTCAAGGTAAGTCACGGGTAAAATAGAAACAGACTGTTTTTCGCCATCAGCCATCTCATCTGACCTCGGACCAATTGAGAGGTGAAGCATTACAGTATCATTCCAAACCTCAAAGCAGTATATACGAAGACCTTCTGAATTATCGGGCGTATAAAGGACACCTGTATTCTCCCCATCAAACACACAAACCGAATCCTCATTGTTGTAAAGCATATAATTTCCATATGCCATAGGATAAGAATAGTTTCCGGGGTAGTATGAGGTTGTTGCGCCATAATGCCATATACCAAGCTCTACAACAGGATTGTCAAACGTAATTTCCGGGAAATAGGGTGTGTCAAGCTCATATATGTAGCTTTTTGTTTTGGTGCTGTCATAAGCTGTCGTGTACCACCTGCCGTCAAGTACAACAAAAGCTTTGTCAAACTCTGCGCCTAATCCGTCAAAGGTAGTATCGGTGCAAGAATAGAAGCTATTATAGCTGTGATGAGCATCCTTATTATCTTCAGTTGTCTGGATATAGCCGTCGCTGAGAAGAAAATACGAATGAAGAACCAAACCGTGAATATCTGTCACGGGGTCATTCCATGTAAGGTCGATGTGATACCAGTTTCCGTCAAGCTGAACATAATTCCAGACATGCTTCATAGCTCTGGAAGCACAATAATCAACAGGAATTTCGAGTTTATCCATAATTGCGGTAAACAGAATCGTATATCCCTGACAAACAGCCTTGCCCTGTTTCAACATCTTGTAGGCATCAAAAACCCGATAATCGGTATCATATTCAAAATTTGTGGTAATATATTCGTTGACAAAAAGAACCTTTTCATAATCTGTAAAACTATCAGGAACAATCGACACAATTGCATCAATTGCATTTTCAAAAAACTCTGATGCCTGTTCAATCTCATCTTTCGGCATAGAATACTTCATTACCAACAAGACGATATCGTTGTTATAAGGGTTGTAACTGATTCCGTATGCGTTTGAAATATAGAAAAATTCGGGATGCGAACATAAAAGCCTGTCATAAGCGTTCTGAATAACATCCGGGGTCTGATTCTCTACATAAGTCATAGCACCATATGTGCTGTTAAATTCTGTGAGATCTATTTCCAGGTTATCTGTTTCAATCGCCTCAAGCATCAGTTCATAAAGCGCATAATCGGGCGCATCTTCCAAAAGCGAAACATCAGAATACCTTGGTGAAAGCTCGGGAATATCTCCATGTATAAGGCTTTCAACTGTCAAATACTCCGTGACATACTCCCCTTGCTCTTGTGCGCTTACAGCAAAAGAAAGCATCGCCACGCACAAAACCATTGTCAGAAATGCTACTACAAGTTTTTTCATTTCAAACTCTCCCTTTTAATTTGATGTAAACACCGCAAAGCAGTATTATACACTGTAATTTTATCACGTCCAAAAAAATTTGTCAACAACACACGCCCATTTATTACACTAAATTTTCAGCCGATTCACACTCAATTACATTTTTATACAAAAAACTTCCCCCACTCCAAAAGAGCGAGGGAAGAATGTACGTTTTTTAATTTAAGCCGCAATGGCGAAATTACTTGATTGTAACTTCTGCGCCTGCTGCAACGAGCTGAGCCTTGATAGCTTCAGCGTCTTCCTTGGAAACGCCTTCCTTAAGAACCTTAGGAGCGCCCTCAACGAGGTCCTTAGCTTCCTTAAGTCCGAGACCTGTGATCTCACGAACAACCTTGATAACGCCGAGCTTGGATGCGCCTGCGTTTGTGAGCTCAACGTTGAACTCTGTCTGCTCTTCAGCTGCTGCTGCGGGAGCTGCGCCGGGAGCTGCTGCAACTGCAACGGGTGCAGCGGATACGCCGAATTCCTCTTCGAGAGCCTTTACAAGGTCAGCGAGCTCAAGTATGGTGAGAGTTTTGATATCTTCAAGAATTTTAAGGGATTTTTCGGATGCCATTTTAACATACCTCCTGATTAATTTTCAAAAATTTAATTTATGCTGCGTAATTATTCAGCAGCGGGAGCAGCTTCTTCTGCTGCAGCTTCAGCGGGAACTTCTTCTCCGCTCTTGTCGATAATAGCCTGGAGCGCATAAGCGAGGCCGTAAAGGGGAGACTGGATGCTACCCATAACCTTGCAGATAAGGCCTTCCTTAGAAG
>JAZQKV010000116.1:0-135564 GCA_045542335.1 Eubacteriales bacterium | reverse complement strand
CAGAATTCAACAACTCTGCCCTGCTCAACGATAGCCATTGCCTGACCGTCCGCAACCGCAATTACAGAGCCGTTGGAGATGATATTGTCGCTTCCCTTTGTGTTGGAGGAACGGGAGCCTGTACGCTTCTGTCCCTTTACCATAAGTGTGTTGCTGTCAATTGAATCACAGTAGAAAAACTCCTTCCACTGATCTGCAAGTGCGCCGCCGAGTGCGCCCATTCCTGCTCTAATAAGTCCCATAATTGAACTCCTTTCATTGTTTAAATATTATTTATCTGTATTATTTTCCAGTTATTTCGCTTTCTTTTATCTGCCCAACCGAGTATGGATTCTTATTCTCTTTTGGTTTATCTGGTCCCGAGCAGCCTGCCGCCCAGCCTATAAGCGCCATCCACAGAAAGATGCTTACAATCCATACGCCAATCGCAATCCAGAACCAAAGTAATTTCCAACCAAAAACCAAATGCATTGCAAGTAAAATCCATGCAGGTATTGTCCATTCAAGGTTTATCAGCATATTGAACAGCAGACAGACAAGAAACTCCCCAAACCTTTTCATAGATTATCCCTTTCTGCTTTCTGCTCATGCCCACGGATCCTGAGATTTCGGTATGCGTATATCGGGGAGCAAAAACTGTTCCCACAAAAGCCACTTTCCGTCTCCTTTCATCCTCATCTGCACCTCTCTCGGAGTGTCCGCACCGCCACTTGCAATGAGCAGCTTTTTGTATCCGGCGTTTGCATCCGAATAAGCATTGCTCTCCACGGTAATGGTGAACGGCTCATCCGGCGTGTAGTTGTTTTCGGGGGTCGCACCCTTGAAGTAGGAGAAAGGAACGTAGGTCTTGCCGTCACGGAGCCTGTCGTCAATAAACGAGATTTCGTAATTTGAAAGAGGTCTCGGACCTTTTAAGAAGTTTAGCATCTCAATGCCAATACTCTTGTCTGCGGCATAAACGCAAAGTGCGATTACCGTAAGTGCCGCCGTCTGAAACGGCGAATCAAGCTTTGCCTCGGGAAGAGCCTCAAACTCTGCGAGACTTTCGGGAAGCTTTGCAAAGGTAAATTCTTCCTTCTTGTTTCCAATATTACTTGCCACATTTTTTACAGCATCTGTTGCAGCATTTGCCGCTTTGTTAAAAAGCTTATCAAAAATTGACATATACAAAACCTCCTTTGGTTTGATAAAAAAGATTTACAACATTTACAGCAGTAAGACCTTGATTGCAGTGCGACATTGTGGTATAATATGCGTATACTTTAATGCAATCTCGTTTTGACAGATGGTTTGTACGGCTGTTTCGTCTGTGCCAACTACAATCCTTCGATTATAATTATATACATTTTTTGCATTTTGTCCCCCGACTAAATGCCCAAAAGTTTAGGAAAATATAAAAAACATTTTGTTTTTTTGAAAAAAGGTAGGGGTAAAAGTATGGGAAATGGGTAGCTGCACCGCCCGAAGGAGTAAAAACGAAGAAAACGCCGACACGTTTAATACTTTTTCGGTAATGCTTTGATGCATTGCAGCTTCATCTGCCTTTACAAAATGACTTGCCGAAAGTGACAGGAAACCTGATTCCGTTGCAGAAACAGGATATATGCCTGAAAATCGATTAAGTAACACAGGAGGATATTATATATAATGAAAATTCCGCTGTTTCTTTACGGAAGAAAACTCAAGATGCGTGACATTCTGTTCGGATATATGATGATTCTGACTGTCGTAATACTCGTTGTAATCGCCTTTGGAATGATTTTGCTCGGAACTTTTGCAAAACCTGCTGAAACCATTGCAACCACGCTTGAACTTCAGATGAAAGTCTTTGAAAAGGATATAACCTCACACCATGAAGAACTTGCAATGAGAGGCTCAAACCTTTCGTCAGAGACGTCGAGGATACTTTCATACTATCTGAAAGCGAACGGACTTGATTTTGAAGATCTTAGCGACTCTCCCGAACATATTACCAAGATCCAGAAGATTCTTCTCGAACTTTTGACAGAAGAAATTCTTAAAACTGAAAGCTCGGGCATTTTCATTATGCTTGATACCACCGTAAACAGCAATTCAAACAATGACGGACATTCAAGATCAGGTCTTTACGTTCAGAGAGGCTCACAGACCTTGTCCGATGAAACACTTCTTCTGTTCAGAGGAGATGCCTCACTGGGAAAAGAAGCATCGGTTAAGCCTCACAGAAAATGGCAGCTTGAATTTGACACAAGGCTGTTTCCGAATTATGACGAGATAATGAGAACATCTCCAAACATTTCTCTTGAAACAGCATATAACTTTACAAATATTATAACTATCCCCGGAACAAACGAAAAGGCAACTCTGCTGACAGTTCCAATTCGCAGAAACGGCGGAAAAGTTATAGGAATATGCGGTTTTGAGATAAGCGAGCACGCCTTCAAGACAAAACACGCACAGTCTGCAACCCTTGAGCATCTTATGTGTCTGTGGCTTCCGTCAAAAGATACTATCAGCTCTGATAATGCAATGATTTGCGGAACAGAGGACGGTTATTATCTGCCTCCCGAAGGAAACATAAAAATCAGTAAGGGCGACGACGGACTTTTGGTGCTTGAAACGGAAAGCGAAGCTTATGTGGGACTTAAAAGCTCACCCGAATATGACACCAACGGCAAAAACATTCTTCTTGTCATGATGCCGAAAGAGGACTACGACAAAGCCTTATCCACAAACACGGTACAGATAGTAGTATTTCTGATGCTCCTTTCTTCCTTTGCCATTTCCCTTTGCCGTATCTTAAGCAAACGCTTTATGAAGCCGATCATGGAAGGACTTGAACAAATAAGAAGATTTGAACATTCCGATTCTGTTTCAAGAATTTCGGAGATCAGCGACCTTTTCGCCTTCCTTTCAGAAAAAGATAAGGAATACGAGATTGCCTACGAGGAGCTTTCGGAAGAAAAGGAAAAAGCAGAAACCGAGCTTGCAAGAGTGCAGGACGAAATAGAAAAGCTGTGCTACTCCCGCAAAAGCGAAATAAATCCCGATGACTACGAAAACTTTGTCATAGGCATAAAAACACTCACAAAATCCGAACGCAATATTTTTGAAATGTACCTCGCAGGTAAAACAGCCAAAGAGATTACAGAGGTAACAGGCATCAAGGAAAGCACGCTAAAATTCCACAATAGCAACATTTACGAAAAGCTCGGCGTTTCCTCAAGAAAACAAATGTTAAGATACGCCGCACTTTATACTCAGGATAACGGAGGTAAAATATAATTGCGCCCATTGAATTCGGCTATGACGAAAAAAGGGTGCTTAACGGGGAAGAATAGAGGTGAAATAATGTCAAGTATATCAATTATTTATGCAGCAACCACCGTGCTGTCGCTTCTTCTTGCAATAGGATACTGCTGTGCAATGAAGAAAAAAGAAATATGGATGTTACTTCTGTATTTCTCTGTATTCATAGTAAACGGCGGATATTTGTGTCTGTCGGTCTCAAAATCGCTTGGCGAAGCGCTTCTCGCAAACAGAATAGCATATCTTGGCTCGGCACTTCTGCCGTTATGTATGCTTATGACAATAATGAATGTGTGCAAGACAGGCTACAGAAAGATTGCAACGGCAACGCTTTTGCCTATTACCTGCATCGTCTTTCTTATTGCGGCAACGCCGGGATACCTTGATTGCTATTACAAATCGGTAACTATTGACACAACAAACGGTCTTACAACGCTTGTCAAGGAATACGGTCCGCTTCACAAAGTTTATGCACTGTATTTGCTTTTGTTTTTTGCAATAATGATAGGAATTATCCTATATGCAATGTTCAAGAGAAGAATAACCTCGGCTTCTCACTCAATGCTTCTTGCGTCTGTTACACTCGGCAATATCGCAGTATGGGGAATCGAGCAGATTATTGACATTGAATTTGAATTTCTTTCAATTACCTATATCATAACAGAGCTGTTTTTACTTATGCTGTATATAATGCTTCAGGTGCAGGAGTATACAGCGAATGCAGAATCGGAAGATTCGGCTGCAAAAAAACAAAGTGTCGGACAGATGCCTGCTCCCGAAGCTGTAAAAGAAGCAGATACACCGGAAGCTGCGGCAACAAACACAGAAACTGAAGATCCAATAGACGAATATAAGCGTTTCTGCGACGGTATTTCACTTCTTACAGTAACCGAGAGAAAGATATTCGACCTTTATGTTTCGGGAAAAAGCACAGCGGAAACGGCAGAAGATGTTGGAATAAAGGAGAATACCCTGAAATTTCACAACAAGAACATCTATCAGAAACTCGGGGTTTCCTCAAGAAAACAGCTTTTATACTACGCAGGACTTGGCAAAGAAGAAAAAAGCGATAACAAATAAAATCACGGTTGCTCAAACCTTTCGGATGGGCAACCGTTTCTTTGTGTATTAAACTACTTATACTCTTCAGCTTCCGGATTGTTGCTTTCTATCCCCGACGAGATATTATCGCCGCCACAGGCACAAAGTACAAACAGTATTGCTTTCGCCAACACCCTTATACTCCCCTGATACTATCCTTTCAATCTTTCAATCCGCTTGCGATACCAGTTTAAATCAGAATTTTCCACCACCACCGCCGTAGGTCTTGCCCGAGGACGATGTATGTGTTGATGAACCTCCCCCGGTGTTCTTTGGCTTTTCTCTGCGGTCGATTGTTCTATACAGGAAGAAATCACGAGAATTGGAAATATTAAGGCTTCCGGGCTTCATATAACTTGTAGCTCTTGTCTTATATGCAACACTATTAAGCTGCCCCTTCCATAAACCCGTCACGATAAGAGAAATAATAAATCCAATCACAAGCGAAATAACAAGGCTCATGCCAAAGCTGTAAGGTTCTTTAGGTAAAGTACCTGTATCGTAAGGCTCTCCTGTTTTTGCTTGAGTGATAAATTCGTCCGTGCAAGTTATAAATGTGTTGAATGCTGTGGCATAATCTCCATATGACAGATAGCTGAGAAAATTATCGGCTATGTATTCAATGCCTGCATCGGTAATGGCTGTAATTCCAAAACCGCTTGTAAGGAGATACCAATCGCTTTCTTCCATGCTTATATAAAGCATAACACCGTCTTCACCAAATCCTAAGTATTCATACCATTCCGTTGCATCTTCTTCAGCGGTAAGGCCTTCTTCAACTTCGGGAACGGTAAGAATTACAATGTCCATACCGTGCTTTTCACTAACTTCATCGAGCTTTGCGAGGATCTCTGCATTTTCACTTTCCGAAAGAAGTGCAGGTTCCGTCAGATCCTGAAGTCTGCTGTATTCACTTTTCGCAAACACACCCAAAGGCATAACCAACATAACAAGTGCAACACAAAGTGCAAATATTCTTTTTTTCATTTTATCCGCACCTCCCTATATCAGCCACAACAGATATGATAAGCCTAAGCATACCGCACTTATCACGCCTGTAAGACCGAAAAGCCATCTCTTGTATGCGCCCTTGTCGCATGGCAGATTTCCTACAAACTTACCTGTCTGTCCGTTCATAGCAAAGGTGTATTTTTCACCATTCCATGTTGTGTTTAGAAGCCATACAGGGAAAAGTGCATACTTTGAAGTACCGTTATGGAGATTTACACTTGATGTCACAGGTATAACGGTTGTATATCCGTTCACAGTTTCAGCGAAAGCATCTTCGGTGCTCTTTTTGATTCTTGCATTTGCTCTTTCAATGCTTGCTTGGGCATCAACATCATATTTGTCCGCCATAAAGCCTGCAAGATATGCCGTCTGGAAATCAACCGCCTGCGTAAAGTCAAATGGCTCAAGGGATTCCATAAGGTCATCCGCCATCTTGGTTGAACCGTCAACAGGCACCTTTTCAAATCCGAGAGTACCTGCTCTTGTAACATTAAAGAAGCTTGTTTCGGTATAATCAAATCTCGAATCGCTCCAATGGCGTATTCTTGTTGCCTTGTATCTCACGTTTGCATCCACATCTGTATCAAACAGCCAGAACGGAACATAAACACCCTTGATTTCATCAATGTGATTCTGATCCTTGAATACTTTGGGTAAGAACTTTTTGCCCTTATAGTGATTCATAAGAGCTTCCTTTGCAGCCTTCTTGTCAAGCTTGAAAGGAATAACGTAGTCCGGCTTCAAGCTTCCGGAAAACTGTCCCATCATAACAATGGGATTTCCGCAATAGGGACACTTTGAAGCTGCAAGGGTATCGTCGCCTACAATTTCACCTCCGCAGGAATTACACTGATAACTGCGAAGTCCGTCTGCTTCACCCTCCTGCCACTCGCTTCCCGCACCGGTCTCCCACTGCATATTGCTTTCGTTTTCGTTCTGAAGCTCGCTGTCGTATGCCGCAAGTGTCTCCATTTCAAATTCGTTACCGCAATAGGGACATTCCATTTTTTGCGACTCTGTATCAAAAGCTATCGCACCGTCACAACACGGACACTTGTATTCCTGTAAAGCAGGCATCTGACCACTCCTTTGTTTCTTCTGCTATCAGCCCACACCGCAAAGTATGAAGCTGTCATATCCATTTTCCGTCATAAAGTCTGTAAGGGAAAAAGCATCATCGCCGAGTGCGGACAGCGTAAGAAATTCGCCGTCATACATGATTTCGTATGCTCCCATAAAATCAGGCTTTTCCATTTCATCATCAAAGTCTACCGTAAGACTGAGATACAACGTCATAGCCTCAGCGTGCCACGAACCGTAAATGTCCGTTTCCGTCACACCATCCTTTGTGATATAGTAGTGTGCCGAGCCGTCATCAAACAGTTCAAGGTAGGTTTCGGATTTCTCGGCAATTACACCCCATGAGCCGATAAGATAGGTGTAATCCTCCTCCGCAGAGCCGTAAGCCTCAGTAAACTCAAAGGTTGCACCACTTTTGCCCGGGAAAACAGAATCTCCCTCTATGTGTGTAAGAATGAGATAAGTTCCGTCATCACGGTAATCCATGTCCCATTTGAATCCGCACTTCAGCTCATACGGGTTTATCCAAAGCTCCTCTGTAGCTTCATCGTCTTCCGGAGTGCCGCCGTACATATCAAGGAGAATCATGTCCTTTTCGGCATCAAAGCTCCACTCTCCCCCGAACCATTCCACAAGCTCATTGTTGCCGATTCCGTAAGCATACACTGCATTTTCGTCAACGTAAAGATCAAGGGTCATTGCCACAAGCTCACCGTCGCCGTCCTGTACTTCGCAAAACCAGTTTCCGCAGAATATGGGGTCAGCTCCGTCTGCCGTATAAGCATCGTTGTCAAGTCCGAAGTATTCCTTTATGTCAGCATAGGGCGAAAAATCGTAAATCCCATCAGCCAAAACAAGTCTGCCGTCTTCGCCCGAAAGACAGGGACTGTATTCAAGGTTTGCGGTTTCCAGAATGACATTGGGCATGGTTTCGCTTATGTTGCAAGCAACAAGAAAGGGTCTGCCGTCAACCGATTTACCAAGAAGCTCACCCTTTTCAAGCTCATAGGTTTCCCCGTTAAGCTCCGCTTCGTACACCCTGACCGTCTCTGTCTTTCCCGCAGGCACCACAAGATACAGCTCGTTGCTCCGGTTGACAAAATAATCGTCAGAGGACATTGCTTCGACAAAGGGACACTCTTCGTACAATCCCAACTCCCCAAGATAATCCATTATTTCTTCAAACGTTCCGTCATTGTATCCGAGATACGCCACACCAAGCTCCGCACCGTTTTCGGAAATGTAATCCTTCAGCTCCGCAAGAGCATCCTTTTGCTCCTCTGCCGTTTCGAGCTCTTTTATAGTTTCATGGTCGGGCATACCCGTCGTGGGTGTTTCTGTCGGTTTTCCGCAGGATGCAAGCAACATCGCTCCCAGACAAACAAGCAAAAGCACCGCTGTCATATTCTTTTTCATAGTTTCACCACTTTATTTGCATTATTCAACCTTTGCAAGAGCCGCATCAGCCTTTGCAATAAGCTCTGTTCTGTCGCCCTCAAGATATGTACCGAGACTTTCCGCAGCAGCCTCTGCCTTTGCTTCAACATCTTCAGCTCCAGTCGCCGCCGCCTTTACAGCACCTGCAACATCCTTGATTGCCGCCCACTGCTTCTTTGCGTTGTTGATGGAGTTTCCGAGAGTCTTCTGAATACCGAAGAGTGTGTCAAAATACTTTTCAAGTGACTTGAATTCGTGGCTGTTGCTTATCTCAAAGCGAACGTTGTAAAGACCGGGGGTGTTGTGGAAGAACATACGGCAAAATTCCTTCTTTTCTATCTTGCCCTCGGAATTTTTCACCGACTCTTCCTCGTATTCATAGGAAGCAAGGTCTGCTATTCTGTAAACGCAGGCAAGCTGGCTTTTGCCGAAAACGATGAACTTATATCTTGTTTCAACAAGTGCCATAAGTCCTGTTGAGGGTGACACATAAAGGGGTGCTCCGAATCTCTTGAGCTTTTCTTCCTTGACCTTTGTTTTCTGCAGAGGAACAAAAATCTGATTCCATATCTTTGTACCCTTTTCAACCTGCTCGATGTGAGACTTCACTTCATCAAGAGTGGCAGGGACGAAGTCGAAATTCTTAAGACACTTCTTTGCACACACCTTGCGACAGATATGAGTTTTGTCCGCAAGCTGCTGACCCGTAAAAACATTAACCTCTGCTCCACAAATTGCACAATTGTTCTTTGCCATAACAAATACCTCCAAATATTTTTTTGTATGCCTGAAGCGGCTGAACATCCGTAAAAGCAGATTTTCTCAGGGCAACTACTCCCTGCTCTGCATACAGTATACTTCTGTTCGATTATATTATATATCCATTTTGCGAATTTGTCCCCCGACAAAATGCAAAAAGGTTAGTATATTTGAAAAAAATTTTGTTTTCCGGCACAAAAAAGTATGGGGAAAAGTATGGGGAACGGGTGGCTACACCTATAAAACTATATTTTAAGGCAGCAAAGCCAATAACGACTATTGTAGCAGAATAAAACGCTTGCATATCTTTATCATTTTACTCTCATTTGTTTTGTCGCATCTGCAAAATCTGATATTTGTGAGCGTTCAGAGAATAGTATCTGAAAAGGCTCTGATAGTTTCTGATAAAGCTGACAGGCTGATTGGTCGGCACTAAAACAAATAATTGCATTGATGAATAATGCTTTGTTATTTGCCCATAGTCAAAAGAACAAGCCGCCGTACACACTCCATCGTGCATACGGCGGCTTTTATCCTCTTTCAATCACTAAACTTCAAGCAAACTGTCCCTACTATTATTCATTCTCTGCTTCGTTCTCTTTCCCGGTCTTCTCCGAAATAATATACCGTGGACGACTCTTTGTCTCCATGTATATTTTTCCTATATATTCACCCACAACTCCAAGCGACATCAGCTGTACACCCGAGAGAAAGCATATCACGCAAAGAATAGAAGTCCAGCCCGAAACCGTCGTGCCAAAGAAATACTGAAAAAGCGTCCACAGTATCCCTGCCACACTTAACAGCGAAACAATAATGCCCGTAACAGATATTATTCTTAACGGCTTCACCGAAAGACCCGTAATAGCATTAAGTGCAAGCGACATCATTTTCATCACAGAATAACCCGATTTCCCTGCCGTCCTTTCAAGACGCTCATATTCTATCACCGTGCTTTTGAAGCCAATAAGAGGCACCATTCCCCTAAGATACAAATTCACATCCCTGAATTCAAGAAGTGCCTTCACAGCCCTTTCTGACATAAGCCTGTAATCCGCATGGTCATACACCGTTTTCACACCCATTGCACCTAACATCTTGTAAAACATCCTTGCAGATGCTCGCTTGAAAAAGGAATCCTTTTTTCTGCTTTTCCTGATGCCATACACTATATCGCTCCCATCAAGATAACAGTCAACCATTCTTTCCATGGCAGAAATATCATCCTGACCGTCGCAGTCAATGCTCACCGTGACATCACACTTTCCAAGAGCCTCGTGAAGACCCGCAACAATCGCATTCTGCTGTCCCCTGTTGCAGCTCAGAGATATTCCTTCAACACTCTTGTTTGCTTTTGCAAGCTCCGAAATAATCTTCCATGTGTCATCGCCTGAACCATCATCAACAAACAAAAGCCTGCTGTCATCGCTTATTTTCCCATTTTCAACAAGTCGTGCAAGCTCGTCAAGAAACATCTGTGAGGTAATGGGAAGCACTTTTTCTTCGTTATAGCACGGAATAATGACATATAACCTGTTACTTTTCATTGTGAATTCCTTTCAAGTTTTTGCTGCATATAGGGGAAACGGGGCATCGTAATGCTTGGATGCCCCGTTTTTTGGGTTTTAACTCTTATCAGTCAGCAATTATTATGCAATACCAAAGCATTTTTGCAACCTGCTCACGCTTTACGTTGTCACGAGGTCTCACTGTGTTGTCGGTAAAGCCCGAAACAACACCGTTGTTTGTAAGAACCGCCACAGCATCGTATGCGTAATCGGATATGCTCTGTACATCGATAAAGTTCATCTGCTTCTTGTCGGTGTTGTCGCCGAAGAATGCTCTGTAAATAATTGTCATTGCATCCTGACGTGTAATCTTTGCTCCAAGATTTGCATACAGCTTGTCACCGTTTGCACTACCCTTAAGCCAACCGTTCTTTGCCGCAACCGCCGCATAAGGCTTAACCCATTCCGCAATTTCCGCCGCATCGTCGAACATACTCACATCTGTCGAATCAAGAGCAACACCCTTTGCGCTGACAAGCATCTTGACAAATTCGCCTCTTGTGATGTTGTTTCCGGGTCTGAAGAAGAACTTGTCCTCAACTGCATAGCCATTAACAAGTCCCGCATATGCAAGGCTGTTAATATAAAGCTCTGACCATGCACCGTCAACATCTTCAAAAATATCGGTTTCGCTTCTCGAAAGAACTGCGTACTTGCCGGTGGTGTTCACAGTGAGCTTGATAACCTTTCGGTAATCGTCATATGTGCCGCCAATGCAAATCCACTTGCCAAGAGCCTCTGAGAATTTGTAGATAGCCTTATTATCGCCGCCGTCAGCCACCTTGAAGTCAATAAGTATCTTGTCAACAGGCTTTAAGGTATCAACATACACAACATCGGAAGCAAGTTCTGTGTTTTCGGGAAGTGTGGGAACATACTTATCTTTTGTTTCGTCAACGCCGTAAACAATGTAGTTCTCAACCTTGTTGTCGTTGCCGCCAACATATGCTGTGTTGTCACTTTCTGTAACAGTTTTGGAAAGTGTTGCATACATCTTGTGCGCTGAAATGTCAGCCGAATCTGTGAGGCTCTTGCGTGCTTCTTCAACCATAGCTTCAACATCAGACGGAAGCTCGGTGTCGGATTTATCACCGGATACCAGGGTAACGGTACTTCCGGAGGAGCTATTTTTGAGTTGTGCGGTGAATGTGTATTCGTTTTTGCCTTCCGCAATAAACTCATAGTCCGCAAATGCTTCATCAGTGCAAACTATCTCGCCATTTTTGTCTTTCCATCCCGCAAACTTGTATCCCTTGTTTGCAGTAACCGTAGAGCCGGAAATCTTCACTTTACCGCTTGTTGCATATTCTCCGTTTTCGTCAGTGATCGTGACTATCTCTTCAGCCACAGAAACCGAACCTGCTCTCGCACCGGAAACCTTGTACTTCACCTTTATCTGATATATATCGAGAATACCGTCGCCGTTGCTGTCGGGACTTCCGGGAACATCTTCGGATTCTTCCTGCGTACCTACTATTGCGGAGTCATAAATATCCACAAACTTAAAGGTGTCAGATACCTTCCACTCTGCCTTGACCGAGAAACCGTTATTTCCCGACGGAACAACAACCGCATTTCTGTTACCATTGTCAACAACAAGTGTTGCTTCCGACGGGTCGGAAAGGAGCTCCCATTTAAGGGTATTTGTGGGAAGATGAACATCAATTTCTTCGCCCTCCTTGTCAACAACAACCGCCTCAAGCTCGGTGGCAGTTGAACCCTCGGGATTCATTGCCCTGAGAGAAATACCCGCTATTTTGCTTATTCTGCTGTCATATACAGTTGCAAAATATTCTGTGCTGTTGCCGTTTACATCGGTAACTTTGATTTCAACATCATGGGACGCATCGTTGCCGCTTACAGGGAGAGTTTTTATAAACGCTCCTGTGTTGACATTATACCTTTCAATATCTTCCGGCTCAGCATCTTCATCGTAGTTATCATTTACAACCGTAAGAGTTTCATTGATTACTGTTTCACCGTCAAGCTTAATTTCAATGAGTGCTCCCGGGTCAGTCACAAAGTCAATAAGAATTCCTTCGTCCTTGTCAAAAGCTCCTCCCTGCATCGGAGACTGAATCTTAAGGTCTGCCGAAACAGAGTCAATTGAAATCTTCTTGGTATAAACGTAAACGTCACCCTTCTTGTTGATAAATGCTATATCAACGAAGTGGTCGCCATCGGTGAGATTTACAAGGCAATAACCCTTGTTGCCCGTCTGGGCGTTGTTGATAACAGTGTCGCCAAACTGCTTTTCATCAATATCAAATTTCACAGAAACTTCGTCGTTGCCGTCGGTATCCATGTTTGTAATTTCATATTCGATGATAAAGTCGTTGTTGTCAGACTGAATATATTCAACACTCTTGTCAGTTTCTTTGTTTTCAACCTCACCCAGAGATCTTATTTTAACATTCACTTCCGGAGGATTGGGAACGGGAACATAAATATCCTCGATTACAACAGGTTCACTTGCAAACCAACCCGAACCTGTCTTGTTGTTCTGAGCAATAACTTCAATCTTGTAAGTGTTGCCGGGAATAATTGCATCTGTTGCAACAACTTCTCCGTCATCATTAACAAGATTTGTGTGGCCCTTGAGATAAGTGGTTACTTCGCCCTCATCCAAATAGTCGCCAATATAACCGCCTATACTCTTGAGTTCTCTCCAAGTTTCTTCAGTAGAACCAATGTTTTCTTCACCCTCAATCTCTGTTTCCGCCTTTTCAAACACCTTTACATAAACGCCGGTTGCGTTTTCCGGAACAGTTGAAGTGATGTTGATTCTTCCGTCGCCGCCGCCCTCAGCTGTTACCTCAGGCTTTTTAATGGTGTTGGGGTTTACAAACTCAAGAGGAGTGTCCGAGAACGCCGATGTGAACACAACCTGATTTACAAGGCTGTCCACTCTTACAACATATTTGCCGCTTGGAATATTAACTTCAAAGCTTTCCTCACCCGAATCAGCAGATCTGCCAATAGGATAACCTGCCGCTTCACTTACAATAACGCTGCCATCAGGAGCATTTGTGTAAACCTTCTGAGGCTCTCCATTTTCATCGCAGGGAACGAGAGACACCCAGATTTCTGCATCTTCGCTTGCTGTCCATGAGGTTGTAAGCGTTGTGCCGTCAATACTTGCGGAGTTAACTTCAAGCTTTGAGGTGGATGTGGGAAGAGTAAGAATTGTGTAATCCGTGATATTAACGCCATTTACAGATTCAAAGCTCCAGCTTCCCTCGGTGAGAACATCGTTATAGAGAGAAACGTAAACATATTTTTGGGTTTCGCCCGTTGTTTCGTCGATTTTTTCTCTTGCAAGGAAGTTTGCGCCTGCCTCGTTGTTCTCTTCTTGCGTCTTTTCAAAATCATAAGCAACAAGAGGAAGTTCAGAGCCGTCAGGCTTTGTAACTGCAATTTCGGGAACCGTGTCACCCTCGTAGTAAATACGTGCAACAACATCATTGTTCTTTATTACATCATTTGTAATCTCAGCTTCAAAGGATGTTGTATCTTCAAGCAGATATACATCCTCGAATGCGGCTGTGGAGGAGAGAACAACCTCTGCACCTGCGCCGATACCCATGTAACGTGTTTCGCCGGTAGCCTCATCCCTTGTTTCGATAACTTCAAGGAAAGAAACCTTTCTTTGCTTGCCGCCATTACCGCCACCCGGGTTGGGACCGTTGTCGTTAGGGTCGGAAATAAGCTCATCAGCGCCTGCAATATCCACGTTTTCAATTTCCGCAACCTCATCACCCGTAAGGAGTCTGAAGTTGTCACTTGAATAGTAGTATATAAAGCCGCCGCTGAAGATAAGTATTCTTACACCTCCGGCAATATATTCGTCGCTGATACCCAGCGTCACGCCTGCAAGTGTTCCGAGACCCGGAATGTTAAGGCTTCCCTGGATCTTGCCAAGGAACACGAAAGAGGGCTCTGTTGTGATTCCAAGAGATACATTGCCCAAAACAACGCCGGAGAATATGTCCACCGTACCGGAAATAAGCATTGAGAAGCCTGTTGTCCAGTCAAACATACCCGTAACAATAAACGTGAACAAGTCAAGTCCGTAAGGAGCACCCGAAATTGAAAGTGTAAGGCCGTTTCCTGAAATGGAGAAGTCGCCTCTGAGACCCATTACACTTGCAATACCAATAGCCGCCATAACAGAAACTGTCACAGGAGGTCTTCCGGGACCGTCATAGCCAATAGAAGCCGCAAGATCTGATATACCGCCGCCAAGACCAATGAGTGTCACAACGTTCGGAGGAACAATAGGCACTTCAAATCCCTTAACTTCAAGATACAAACTGTCAAGCATAGGCTTTCCGTTACCCGTTTCGGCAACAGACATTCTGAATGCTGTGTTTACAGGACCAAAGCCTATACCAAGGTCAACACCTGCATACAAATCGTATGTGTTGAAGCCAAATCCAAGGTTGAATGCAGAAAGCTTGTTATTGGTGTTCTTCTTTGCCTGACCCGCATTTGCATTCTGCAGCTGTCCTTTCTGGGTAAGAGGACCCTGACCGGGTTTGCTGTCCTGCGGTTTAACAATCTCCTGTCCGGGCTGGGTGGGATTGTTCTCTTTTGCACCCTGCTGAACCTGCTTGTTGTCGCTTTCCTTACCGCCTGCAGGGAATATCCATTGCGGAAGCTCAATGCTCATCGATGCCGCACAACCAACAAAGCCTGTTTCGATAATTTCGGGTCTGTCCTTGTTTTCATGCTCTCCGAAAAGAACTGAATCTATCGAAAGAGCAAGCGAACCACCGTCGTTAAATCCTCCGAGAGCATTTGTCGCACTGTTGCCGTTCTGAAGTGTATCCTTCGCCTTTGCTCTCTTTGCACCCGGCTGCTTTGTAGGTGTCGCAGAGCTATTGGAAGGTGTCTGCTGTGTACCACCGGGGGTATTACCACCGGGTGTGTTGCCACCGGGTGTGTTATCGCCGGGAGTCTTATTATCCTTCTGCGTCACAGTAGGAGATTTGGGAGGATCTTTCTTCACATCGGGAGCATCGCCCGTGCCTGTGGGAGCAGGAGTGTCTTTCTTCTGCGTTGAGCCACCCGGTGTTCCACCGGGCGTGCCACCACCTTGTCCGCCCTGATTGCCGTCATCCTGCGTACCATCGTCCTTCTTTTCATCGTCATCACCCATTGAGAAACCGAGAGGGAACGAAACCGAACCGGAGAAGTCTATACCATACATTCCGTCCGAACAAATAAGAACACCATAGTTAAGGTCAAAGAAGAAACCACCAAGATTCTGAACAAGCCAACCGCCACCAAGCAACTGAAGCTTTGGTGCGCTGGAATAATCGTTAGGATCGTATGTGATTCTTTCGCCTGTAACAAGTCTGATTTTAAATCTGTTCTTCCAGATTGTTGAAGCATTGATAATGCTTAAGTGACCGTCACCCACCATTTCAAATGCCGTAGGTTTGTCGCCGTCAAATTCCGTGGTAAATCTCAAAGGCACCGAGGAATCATAGTACAAAATTCTGTTGACCTTAACAGGGTCACCGCCGGGTACAGCCTCAAATCCTGCAATGACAGGGTTGTTTCTTTCCGTATCCGTGCTTATACAAAGATCTGTAATTTCTGTGGATTCGGGATCCATTCCGTCCTTGTACACAACCTTGAATACGCCTCTGCCCTCAATGAGCATTTCACCGTTGTTTTCTTCAATTTCGGCTCTGTAATCATTAAACTGCGCCTCTGCCGTATAACCGGGTTCTGACACAAACATTTTCATTTCATAGTTGCGGTTTTCATTCAACCTTGCAACAGAAACAATGGAATATCCGCGGTTTTTGTATCTTTCGTCGGTTGTACTTGTGATATAGTTATCATTGCCTGTAAAGGTATGCTTGCCAAGCTCTGCAAGATTATTGCGGAATTCAATTGTGAGCTCATACACACCAACATTTCCGCCCATATCAACCGAAAGACCAAGGTGCTTGTTCACCGTGTCAACGCTGCACACAAAGCTGTCAACAGTAATATGTTCATTTGTTACAATGTTTCGCAGATATGCAACCCAGTTTGTCTTGTCCTGCAAAACGTTAAACTCATCTCCGAAGCCCTTTACATTAACAAAGGAATAGCCCTCGTAGTAAATTGTCTTGGGGTCAAAATCAAGGAAGCCAATATCGGGAAGCTCGTCTGAAAAAGCAGGAAGCGTGATAACCTTTGAAGCAACAGAGGGTATTTCGTTCATTTCGCCGTAAAGCTCAAGCTTCACTTTACGGGTGTCCATGTATGTTCTGAGTTCATATCCCTCGGTAGGTTCATAAACAATATCAGCCGGATCATCCGGGTTCTCATAAATGGGACGAGCCTTCAAGGTAATCGGAATATTGCGCTTGATGTCGCCTCGGTCAATATTGCCGATATGTATGATTTCGTCCTCTTCTTTAAGAGTTGGCACCCATATTGCAGGCTCCTGAATAAGCTTCTGCTGATCATCGAAAAGCTTGTCCTCAAAAGCAACACGGACATATGCATCGTTAATCTGAACAGAATCAACGTCGGAGTTGTCAACCGTAAGATAAAGTGTAACAAGACCATCATTTTCATAGCCTGTTCCGTCTGCATTTATCTTAAGCTCCTCTTTCTGCGTAATGGTCAAAGAGCAGAACCCTTGTGAAAGCTCATTTCCGTTAAGCTCGCCAACTCCGTAAAACGTATCAACCGCAAGACTTGCTCCCGCAGGTACATTTTCAGGCTCAAAGTAAATGGCAATTGCGCTGTCAGCCGTGAGATATTCATTGTAATAATCTGCAAAATTGAAGCTTGTGCTTGGCTCATATTCCCAAAGAGTATTCGCAAGATTTGCCCAGTGCGCCATGGTAACGGCTGTGGGTTTTCTTCTCATAGTGTTGTTCTTGAGCAATCCGTATGCAGATGTTGTTGAATAATAAACGCTGTCGGAAATTGAGTACCATTCGGGAACATTGTCACCGGTATAAGTCACTTCGTTTGTTATTTCGGTTGTTCCGCCGTTTTTGAAAAATCTTCCGCCGTCGGTATCCGCAAGCTTTGTGTCAAGAAGCACTCTTACGCCAACAGACACAGGAACACCCGTGTTGTTTGTATAAGCATAGGAAAGCATAGCATAGCCGGCTTCTTCCGTTGCAGTTTCAGAGTTTATGGAAAGATTCTGTGTGATAATCACTCCGTCAATCGCCCATGTTGAAGAAATTGTCTTGTTCTTTCCGTCAACGTCAACAATGTGGGGAGCTTCTGTCATAACACCCTTTGAACTACCGTAAACGTAATCCTTTACACTCTCCGAACTTGTCCCTGCGTTTCTGACAATTCTCACCGTTGTGTATGATGTGGCAAATTTGTCATCGCCGTCATACAAAAGGGGCTTGTTGTCATCGTAACGTTTTGAAGGACTTCCCTTCAGCGTGTGAACACCGAAGGAAGATCCGTCTGTTTTGGATATAATCTGTATATAGCCGTTGTCCACAGCAATTTCATCCTCGGCAAGGAGAGCTATTTCCTTTGCCATAGCAACATATGATGCAACCGGGATGAACTGCACAAGCATTATGGCTGACAGAAGAATTGATATAAATTTTTTCATATATTTTTCTCCATTCTGCCGTTTTTCTGACGACACAAATAGTTTAAAAGCCTTAAATCGCAATTATTATTAGCTTTCACCACCTGCAACAAACACATACATAACCATCATCTTTCTTTCTTCAGTCTGCACAAAGAGCGTGTAAATTCCCGCACTGTCAGAATCAAGCGTGATTTTTGCATCAGGTGTTGTGAGGTTCTTATAGGGCGTACCCTTCATTTCTGCCGCCATGAAGTAACCCGGCTCAAATGCGTATGAAAGCTTATTGCCCTGCTTTTCGGCATTGAGGAATGAAAGCTCAAGTTCTTCTCCGTTCCAGAAGGTTGTCATTGTGTCGGGAATAAGAACTGTGCCATTGATCACGGCAAATACATCGTCTTCACCAAGCACCGTAATCTTGCGGACAAGAGAAGAAGTGTTTCCTGCAACGTCACTCACGCTGAAAGTTACATTGTATTCGCCCGGAACATTCTCGTCAAATCCCTCGGGATATGTTATCATAAGTCCGTCAGCAGTGATTCCGGAGCCGTCTTCGTTATCGTAGAATTCAACATCTTCAAATTCCGCCTCATCAAATTCTCCCGGGAGAATATAAAGGTCCTTGTTTCCGTCAAATTCAATCGTGGGAGCAACAATGTCAACATATCTCACCTCAACAGTTTCCGTTACAGACTTGTTTGAGGTATCTTTAAGTACATAGCCCACATCTCCGTTTTCAATTGCGGTAAACTTTACGGTTTCATATTCAACACCGTTCATTACAATGTATGACGGACTGCCATCAGGCTTGGGATTTGCAGTAATTGTGATTTCAGCTGCAACATTTGTCCACTCTGTGGGGTTGCCTGTAACTGTCGCTGTGGGAAGTGTGTCATCAATCACGTCAACGTCAACAACAAGCTTGCCCATATTTCCTGCAAGGTCAGCATACATAAATGTGTAAACATCGTTTTCCATAACTGTGTGGAACAGCGACTGTGATGCACCAACAAGAACAACCGTATCTTCGTCAGTGCCCTCAAGAACATCGCCCGCAGATACAACCTCAAGTTCAATGGTTGCAGCACCATAGTATGTTATCATATTGCCGTCCATATCCATCGCTTTGTCCTTGTGGATTTCCTTCACCTCAAGCTTTGGAGCTTGCTTGTCAATGTTTGTAACAGTTGAGATAAAGGATTCCGATTCATTTCCATCTTCGTCGGTAAATCTCAAGAACAATGTTGCGTTATCCGTAAACGTGTGAGAGAAGTAATTCGTGTATGTTCCTGCATAATCTCTTATAATGTCGCCGTTTGTATCAAATATCTGATAGTCTGCAGGCTCAGAGAGAATGAAGAATGCATCAACATTGTTGTTTGTCTGCGCCTTTGTTGAATACTGTACAGAACCCGCAGGAGCATTTCTGTCAAGATTTGAAACCGAAATCTGAACCGTTGTTGTGTTACCCACCACATCGGCAATAACAACATCCGCATATCCGTTTTCATTAAATCTCAATTCCACTATTGCAGGCTCATCCTCCGTTCCGGGATAGCTTATTGCCGCATCTGCAAGCGAAAATTCATAGTCACCTGCTTGTCCTCTAACGGAAACAACTCTCAATTCATCCGGGATTTCGTCGTAAACAGATATTTTTGCAACAGCATAGCTCTTTTCTCCCTTTCCGGGACGGTGAACTGAGTAGGAAACATAGGCTTCGGGAGGCTGTGTGTCAAAATTGAAGCCGCTTATATATGCAGTACCAACATTTCCTGAAGGTCCTTCATATTCCGTGCGCCATTCATGTTCACCCACAAGGATAACATCCTCTGCAATGAGATCTCCGTTTACATATGCCTTGATTTCAAGGTTTTTACCGAAAGCTCGCTCGTCTGTTACCTGGTAAACTTTTTCAATAAAGCTCCGGTCGTTATTATCTTCGCTTACGTCCTCTATCGCAACCTCTTCGCCGTCATACAACAACTCAAGCTCAATATCCACGCCGTTCTTGTCGATATAGTCAACCTCTGCGGGGATATATGTTCTGTTGTTAACCAAGTCCGAGATTACAAACGTAAACTCTCCGTTTTCCGTAAAGGTGTAAGTGCCATGCTCGTAAAGCTCATCGGGTAACTCGTCAATGCCGTTTACCTCAAGCATCGCATCAAAGTCAAGCTTAACCTCATGACCCACAGCAATGTTGTCCGCCATGTCCACAACCCTTACCGTAACGTCTGTGTTCACCTTCTTCTTATCGCTGACGGGCTTTGCAGGAGTATATTCGAGAGTAGCCGTAGGAGCTTCGTCGTCAATGCAGTCAACAATGTAAATCTGAGGTGCAATATACGTCTTTGTCGCATCGTCTATTACGGAGGGATTGATTACATCAAAGCTGATAATGCCGTTTTCCGTAACTTCAAGTACAAACCTGTCGTAGAGAGGCATTTCATCGTAATTGTCATCGAAAACCTCTTCGGCTTGAGCGCCTTCGGGAAGATTTACAATGTAAAACTGGTCGTAAATCTCGATCTCCTCGTTTTCCTTGTAGCTTGTAAGGTCAACCGTGAGAAGAAGCTTTTTGTCAACAACGCCGTATTCAGGCTCGGGAGTGAGGGATATAGGACCCGTCACCTTATAGCTGCTTTCGTATGGCTCGCTGTCTTCGTATTCAACGTATTGCACAAGCTCAAGCATCATATTGTCGTAGGGAACATGAGGAAGCGACGGGTCAATCCAGTCAATCTTGATGGGTACTACAATCTCCTGACCTGTCCTGTCGATAAACCTTACGTCTCTTTCAGTGTTGTATCTGAAACGCATATTGTGGTTTGCGGAGTACGACTGATTGGGATTGTTGAGATACAGCTTGCAGTATCTGTCAGCAACAATTGTCGCTGTTTTCTTTCTCAATTCCTTGAGAGTGCCTATTGCTTCAACAGCCGCAATAAGCTCTTCCTCTGTGAGGTTTTCTCCGTCAGAAACAAAGGGATTGGTATATTCGTTGGTGCTGAACAGCTCAAGGAAATCGCCAAAACCTGCATTGTTGATTTCGCTCACCGTAATGTCTTCCGAATCAACAGGGAAGAAATATTCGCCTGTTTCTTCATCAAAAGTAAAGAGAGCAAGGTCAATGCCTTCGCCAAAGTTTTCGTAAATAGCTTCTTCCGTGAGAGCCTCACCATAGAAAGGATTTACACAAATAAGGTACTGTTCATAGAGTGTTCTGTTGTATTCACCGTAGATTGATTCATCAAAACGTGTGGGGTATGTAAGCACGTTCATGGTGTAAATGCCTGCATCTTCAAATTCAATACCCACTTCATCCTCGTTTGTGATACCTGCCATTGCAAGGGCATCGGTGTCAAGATTGTAGCTCTCAACGATGTTTACAAGTCTCGTTTCCTCCGAAACAGTTTTTATAACATCGTAGCCTTCGTAGCTCTCCTCAATGGGGTAGTAAGCTTCGTTGTGAAGGAAGTCCAGAACATCTCTCTGCGGTTCAACAACCTCATATGTGTTTTCGGGATCAAGAATACCCGCATAGGGGTCGTAGGAAGTGCCTGCGTTATAGCCCTTGTAGATTTCCTTTTCTTCGGGAGTGAGGTCATATTCGTCCTTGTCCCTCAGCTCCTCATAAAGTGCATTGATTACATCAAATTCCGTTTCGCTGTGGTATTCTCCATCAAGAATATATGAGAAACCTCTGAGTCTTGCTTCAGCAACTGCCTCCTGCATCGCCGCAATGCTTCCGTCGCCTTCAATGTCATATATTCTCGCTGTGGGAATATCTGTCTTGACATTTACAATAACCTCGCCGCCTGTGAGAGTATCGGGCGTGTATGTGGGACCCGAAATAATCTGTGCACCCTCCATGGTGGTGGAAATCTGTGCTATCAGAGCGTCCTCGCTTTCGTTTCCGCAGGAATCGTATGCCTTTGCATAAATATCGTATTCGCCGTCGGGAATAGCCTTAAACTCAAGAGTATATTTTCCGTTTTCACGGGAGAGATATACTTCTGTGTACTCGTTTTCTTCGCCGAAGTATTCAGCAGTTATGCCGCCGTCAAAATAGTCGTCCTCCGTGGGGTCTGTGCCTTCCTCCACAATTGCAACAAGAACAGTACCCACATAGCTTCCGTCCGTCACGTTGAATCTGATTTCACCGTACTTCGCTTCACCCTCGGCAGGTGTCTGATTTACCGTACCGTCGGAAACCTCCGGCGCTTCATCGTCATACCAGTCAATGTTGACAGACATTCTTCCTGTTTTGCCCATGCCGTCAGTAACCGATATGTCAAGTATTGCATTCTGCGTAACTTTCACGCTGAATCTTCCTAAGTAGTAGTGATTGACCTCTGCACCGTCACCATCAACCTCTACAGTAAAGTCTTCAAACTGCTCGTGAGACTCGTAGTCATATTCAAGATCAAAAACAAATTCCGTTCCCTCTTTGTAAATAGCGGAATGCTGAGGAATTCTGCCGGAAATTTGTGGTGTCTTTGCATCAACAAAGAAGTATACGATCTTTGTATAAGCCGCATTACCTATAACGTCCTCACCGTCAAAGGTAAAGTAATACAACATTCTGCCATTGTGATAAGTCCTTGTAAAGTCAGACTTTACGGGATTTCTGTATGTATATGCATACTCGTCGGTAGACTCAAGGCTTGTGAAATGCCTGAAAGCACCGTTTGCCTGGTGGGAAACAACAAGATTTCCGGAGAAATTGTCAGTAATCGTAGTTGACAAAGACTCGATATCCGCAAGGTCATTTATAATGTAGAAGTCGTTTTCTTCGTCATACTCACTGAAGCTTCCTGCCTTGAACTTCACTTCAATGTCGGAAAGCTCTGGGCACTCCGCATCAATGTAATATGTGCCGGTTTTTCTCTTTGCGCTGTGTCCAAAAATGTCCTCTGCCACGATTTCGTAGCTTATGGTTCTTGCACCGTTGAACTCGGAGCTGAGAAAATCTTCCTTGACATTCGACACATATGTGCCTGTAAGAAGTGTGAGCTCGTCAGTCCTTATAAGCTCATTGTCAATGTAAACATTGAGCTTGGGGTAAACAGGCTCACTTCCTGCGCTTTCATAAGCAGGAACAAAGCTCACGTTTCTGTGCTTTGTATAAATACCATTCTTGTAGTTTCCGCCGTCATCGGTGATGTCATAGCTGATGTAGTGGATTTCACTTGCCAGCTTGTCAGGGTCTGACATTTTTACGGATGTGCTGATTGTGGGAGCGGACTTGTCAAAATAAACAGTCTGCGTAAGGTTGTAGCAGTAAACGTCTTCGGGGAGCAGCTTTGCGTATGCGTAAAATGTGCGTTCTCCTTTGGCATCATCAACAAACTGCTTTACAATAGCCTCATCGGCAAAGTTTATGTTTGCAAGCTCATTTTTGTAATCCGTAACGGTCATCTTCTTGTACTTTATGTAAGGTACATCCGATGAGCCGTATACCCACTTGTAGTACAGCTCAATGGTATAATCCGTTGTAGGCTCGTTATTGAACTTTATCCTAACATCATGCTCGTCTGAAACCATCTCCGAGTTTCTAACAGCCGACATATCAAGCGTTCTTGTGGCAAGCTCAATAGGCTCGCTGGGGGTGTAAATGGTTTCGCCATCGTTGTCCACAGCTCTGTTGCCAAGAGTGTCCGCATAGGATGCCCAAACTCTCCAGAGCTCTCTTGTACCCTGTACACCGGTGAAATCTATAACATCAGGGTCATTATATCTGTAGGCAGTCTTGTTCACGATGGACGGTGTGTTGCCGAACATACCCATCGCCTCAACCTTATAGTATACAACGTGAGAGATTTCACCTATACCGGTGTCTCTTACATCGTATTCAACCGTCGCACTATTGCCGTCAACGGTGTAGTTTCCGTTTTGATATGCAACCGTGGGAGGAGTGTTGTCCAGATAAAGCCTTATGTTCTTTTTGCCGAAGTTGTTGCCTTCGTTTCCTGCCTTGTCCTTGAGGGAGTATTCAAGATACATAGCTCTCTGATTGTCCTCAATAGGCGCTGCCAGCTGAAGACCTCCGAGCTTTGCCATGGAATACATCACAGGAATCACATATGAATAACCCGCCTCTGCACCCGGCATTACAATGGGAAGCACCGTTCTGTTGCCCGAGTTGTCATACTGAACTACGCTTATAGTCACGCCCTCGTTGGACAAGTCGTAGTTGTCCTCAAATTTGAGGTAGTTGTCATCAGGAAGCTTTGTTGCCCAGTCTTCGGAGATTTTTTTCTCGGTAAGTACCGGTACACTGCAGTCGATCTTGGGAACAGGACCCATCTTGAGTCGCTCTATGAAAACGTCGGTTACCGGCACACCCGATGCTGTACGGATGTAAGTGCCCTCTCCTGCGCTTATGAAACCTGTGCCATCATCATCAATACCTCTGACATTTACCCACACAGATTCCGAAGGAATACTGCTCTCCGCTTCAAACGCAGGATAAACCGTGTATGTGGTATTCTCAAGAGATGTGTCGCTCTTATCATGCACATACTTGAAGAACATCTCGGTAACCATGTTGTTCTTGACACCGTAATGGTTGCCCGAACCGTTGTTGTTACCTATTATCCTTGCCGCAACAAGCGAAGCATATCCGAACTTGTCTCCCTTGGATGTATCCATTTTATCCAGGGGGGTTGCGCCTCTCTTGGAAATAATGACCTTCAGCTTTGTACTATAATTTGCAGATGATGAAAGATCTGATGTCTTGATTTCATCATTTACCACGATTCTGAAATAAACAGGAGTGTCGGGACCTGCAACGGTAGGTTGAAGATTGGGGTTTCCTGAGCCTGTTTTAAGAGTAGTACCTATAAGGTCCTTGGGGAAAGAGCCGCAAACGAATCCGCTTGTGGGCACTCTTGTGTACTTTGTGGGATAATACCCGTTTTCGTCGTTCATTTCCTTGGCAAATCCAACTTTTATGTCGTTAATGCGAAGATTAGACGGCTTGAACAACGTGCGAAGAGGTAATGGCTTATCACCTTTAACAAGGTTTCCCGACGTGTCTGTAAAGCCCGAATGTTCAAGCTCATAAACCGCGCCCGTAGGATTGAGGGAGGTGTCGTTTGAGGCAGTAACGCAGTCGGTGTTGTCGGTTACCTTCATAGTAAAATACATTGTATCGCCGGAGCAACCTGCATACTCTGCGTAAAAAGGTCTGGTAGGATAGCGGATGTCGCCTCTGTTCTGTATTCTGAGCTTCAGCTTATTATTGTCAACACTGATGGTCTCATTAAACTTGACGTAGTACTTTATGGTGCTTCCTGGAACTGCCACCTTATAATCGTTGTCGGCAGTGTTGTCGCCACTAACAACTCCGCTCCAGTCGCCCTCAACAATACCTGCCTCTATAGGCTTGGGAGCCGTTGTGTCACGGAAGAGCACTTTTATGTCATACACCGCACTTCTGTTTCTCTTCTGCGTGCCAAGACCGCCTCTGTCGGACCACGCATTGATTCTCAGATACTCTGTGTTGCTCGGAATCCTTATCCATCCGGAATCAACAAAACGTTCGCCGTCACATTTGCTGCCGGGTGAATAGAAATCAAACGTCTCGCTCTTCTGGTCACTCTGGTAACCCTTTAAGGAAATGCGTCCCGTTTCCTGGTTGAATGTACCTTTGGCGTTGCGTGTTTTTGCGGTGATATTAACTTCAATCTGTCCGAGCTTTACACGCTGCATAAAGTCATCGTCAAATGTGGCTGCCCAATAAACGTCATATTCATCATAGTCGTTATCGGGAGTGTAAACGCCTATAACTCGGTCGTACCAGAGAATGAATCTTACGCCGTTGCAGGAAGATTCATTCTTGACATACTGGAAATAATAGAAAGCGTTACTTCTACCGTGTTTATCATTTACCACATCATTTGATATGGGATTGTCCCATGAGTATTGTGTAAATTCACCTATGTGCTTCTGTGTTGTATTCTCGCCGAAATCCATGTAGCTTGCAAAAGCACCAAAGCTGAGTGCCGAAGCAATCAAAGCCATGGCAAACAGCACCGGAACAAACTTCTTAAACAGTTTTTTCATTGTGTACCTCCTGAGATGGATTTATATGTACAGATTCCATGTGGTCAGCCACTTTAAGAATCCTTCAAAATACATTGTACTTGTAAATACTCCCCTTATTGCCGGAAGAAACATCACAAATGCGAAAGCGGAAAGAGCCACCGTCGCACCGCACAGTGCGTAAGAAAGTCTCGGTCTTGCTCTCATCAGATGCATAAAGATGTTTGCAATAAGCAGAATCATAAAGATGGTGCAGGGATAGTAGTGGTAAATGTACGATGACCTTGCAATAAATATCCAAGGCAAAAGACAGGAAAAATATCCGGTCAGAAGAAATACTGCCTTTTTATCCTTTTTTGCAATTGCAAGTAGAATATTTGCCGCAACACTGAGAGCTCCTGCCCACCATACCACAGGGTTTCCGAAAGCGGATATTGCACCAACCGTATCCGCATCCCGCCATGCAGAATAGTACATCACAGGCTTTATGTCAAACGCCCATGTGTACCACTCCGACGAAAAATCATGCTCAAGCCCCACAGTCAATGACCCATGATAACTTAAAATTTTCATCTGGTTTTCAAGAATTGCAATAAATCCTGTTTTTCCGTCTTCCAAAACAAAGGGAATGTAGGAAAGTATGTATATGCAAATTGGAACAAGTGCGAAAGTCAAAGCAGTAAAGCCACAAAGTTTTATTCTCTCCTGCCATTTCTCATGCTTACGGAAAATCCGCAAGAGGAGAAGTATTCCAACGCCAAGCACCGCATATGCCGCCGACCACTTTACCGAAAATGCAAGTCCGAAACTCACCCCCGAAAGAGCAAGCGGCAAATACCTCACTTGTTCTTTTGCCAAAGCCATGCACAAAAACATATACATAAGCATTATGAAGAACACAAGAAAAACATCAATCGTTCCAACTCTGCTCTGCACATGATGCATAAAGTCAAACGTCATAAGCAACCCCATAGCAAAAGAAATAATGCTGTTCCCGGTTAAAAGCTTTGCGAACAAGTATAATACTGCAACAGTAAGCGTTCCGAACAACGCACTCATGAACCGCCACCCGAATGGATTCATGCCGAACACCTTTATTCCCAAAGAAATAAGGATTTTTCCAAGCGGCGGATGTGTCCATTCGTAAGCAGGTTCTTTGTCGATGTATTCCTTTGCCGTCCTTGCGTGGAATATTTCGTCGAAATACATTCCGTTGGTGTAGTCCGCAAGCTCCGGCACAAGGTCCTGCTCATCGAAAACTCCTGTGGGGAACGTGGCTTGCTTGAATCCCTCTTCCGTCTGTATGTAAAGATTGCCAAGGGAAGCGTCTGCCGTTATTCTTCCATTCTGCGTTATAAATCCGATTTCGCCTATTCCGAGGTTCTTTGCACCGGCATAAACCACGAGCCGTGAAATTTTTCCCGAAATGTCAAGCGGATACCATGAATACACATCATAATCCGAAAGCTCCTTGTGAAACTCGTTTCCACTTTCATCCGTGTAGGAAATATAGAGCTTGCTCAAACCGTTAATTTCGTTTGATGTTGGATAAACCATCAAAGTTTCAATATAAGCCGGCGTTTTAAACGCAAATGCAACCGGTGTTTTTGCAACATCAACGGAATTTTCCGGTGCCTCCCTGTTTCCAAGCGACAAAAACAGCATGGGTGCACTCAAAATAACAAGAGTCAATACTCCTGCAAAATCAACAAATCCGAAAGCTTCTTTATCACACAAGGCGGATTTCTCTCTGCTTTTTACCGTCATCAGCACTGCGGCAAGCAAAATAATGGCAAGTGCCGCCGCACACAGTGCAAAAATCATCAAAAATCCTCCTTACAATATGTCTTTTTCTCCTCTTATATTATACACTAAATTTTACAAAAAAAACGCCCTGCGTAAATTTAGCCGTTTTTGCGCAAATTTAGCCGTAAAAATCGCATACAAATCCCCTGTTCAGGCAAAACGAAAAACCCCGAGACTTGCAATTGCAAGTCTCAGGTTAGTTTTATCTTAAATGCATAAACAAGGTGAACACATTTCCCTCCGCCTTGAAATCATAATATCCTCCGGATTTTGTACAGAAAGCGGCAATTGAACGTGAGCCAAGTCCGTGTCCCTCGCAGTTACTTTTCGGGATTCCGTTTTCATCAAACTCCGCATTTCCGTCAAAGCTGTTTCTTATCATAATCACAAATTTGGGCTTTGAAATAACCTTGATTTCAATACTGCGCTCCGCCTCAGGAAGCTTTTCACAAGCATTTATTGCATTTTCAATTGCATTGGCAAGAGCCGTTGCAAGCTCGCTTTCCGAAACCTTGAATTCATCCGGAAAAGCAAATCCGAGCTTGAGTTTTATTCCCGAATTTTTCGCCTTGCCTATATAAACCGACAAAATCGCATCAATTATGGCGCTTTTTGCATATCTTACAGTGTGAGTCCTGTCAATATCGTCCTCATATTCCCTCACAATGTTTTCAAGCTCATCATATTGCTTTGTTTCAACAAGACTCGCAATAGCCTTCAATTTATGCCTGAAATCGTGACGCTCTTTGCGAAATGTTTCATTTGCCTCCCCCAGTTCTTCAATTCTTGCCATAACATTTGAAACCTGCAATCTCATAATTTTTTCCTGTTCCGAATTTGCGTGATACGTTTGCAGATAACTGAGAGTTGTCAGAATGTGAATATAAATAACCGGCATGAGCACAAACATGATGGCAAGCACAGGCAGCTGCTCGGGTCTGTTGAAAATAGCATCGGGGAGAGTCATAAGAAGCGTTATGGCAATGTAGAACAAAATCCCGATAACGGCAAAAATCCACCAGCCTTTGGAGATCTGCCTTTGGAGATCAATATATACCGGACGCAGTTTTTTCCACACAAAAGCAAGCATGAGCGGACAAATTATAATCCTCGCAAAAAACATAACAAGATATGTCTCCGGAGTGAGATAGTGATTCAGAATGTTTGTGATATAAACAAGCTCAAGTATAGTGGTATCCACCATGCAAAAGGTGAAGAAGAATCGTCCATCCCTGTTTTTTGCAAGTATCCAGAACACTATAAGACTCGGCAACGACAGCGACACGAGCATAAGTGTACCGTATTTTTCAAAGCCAAGCATTATAAAGAGTGCAAGATTCACAATAATAAGCGGAATCATTGTAATAATGCTGATTGCCATTGTTTTCTTTTTGGGGAACCTTGATTCAAAAAGGAAAAGGAATATAACAAGCGTGAAAAGCATTGACCAGATGATAGAAATATCTCTTAATACTGTCATTTCATTGCTCCTGTTCAAAAAGATATGATGTCCATTCGCTTCTTAATTTCCTGCAGTTTTTCTCGCCAAGAAAGGCTTTGTATGTATTCTTAAAAACAATGGCACACGCTTCAACATCAGTAATATGGTCAAAATTCACAACTGTACTCTGACCGCACATATAAAACCGCCTGTCAGCAATAAGCTCTGACATAGCCTCTGAAAAAGATGAACGCAGGGTAATGCCGTCAATCGTCCTTCCGTCAGTGAGAAAATAGCGGACAGCTCTTTTGTTAAGCTCTGCATACATGATGTTGTCAAAATACACCTTGCTGCTTCTGTCCTTTGATTTTATAACCGTGTATTTGTCCTGCCTTTCCGAAATAAGAGCAAGAGCTTCATCCACAACCTTAAAGAAAGTATCCTCCTTTATTGGCTTTATGATGTAGTCAAAAGCCTTCACACGAAAGGCATCGAGAGAATAGTCCTCGCTTGATGTGAGGTATATGATTTTTCCGTCAAAGTTGGCAGCCCTTATTTTTTCGCCAAGCTGAATCCCATTCATGTCCGGCATAACAACGTCGAGAATGTATATATCGTACCCACCGTTTTTCTCGGTGGCGTAAAGTAAATCCTCCGGGTGCAAAAAGGTTTCAAAGCTTATTTTCCTACCGCTTCTTTGGGATATATACTTTTCCGCTATTTCTTTTACGGCTTCAAGACAACTGCGGTCATCATCACAAATTGCAATATTCATATTAGCCTCCGTTCAACAAGGTTTTACCTGCTTTTTATTATACCAAATCTTCTGCACTATGTCGATGACTAAATGTAAATATTTTTAAAATCACATGGGGCAGTATGATCGTTTTATTTAAGACTGCAAGTCAACAGTAAACACATAGTGAAAACCGTCTTTTTCTACATACAAAAGGGACGGCATTTTCGCCGTCCCTTTAAGTCTTTTATTCCGAATCAGAACTCAATCTTCTTTTCGATATAAGCCTTGAGATCTTCAATCTTGATTCTCTCCTGAGCCATAGTGTCTCTGTCACGAACAGTTACGCAACCGTCTTCCTCGGACTCAAAGTCGTAGGTGATACAGATAGGTGTACCGATCTCGTCTTCACGTCTGTAACGCTTGCCGATAGAGCCTGCATCATCATAGTCAACATTGAAGTACTTTCTGAGGTCTGCATATACCTTGCCCGCACCTTCAGCAAGCTTCTTGGAAAGGGGAAGGACTGCAGCCTTGAAAGGAGCAAGTGCAGGATGCAAACGGAGAACTGTTCTTGTATCGCCGCCCTCAAGCTCTTCCTCGTCATAAGCGTCGCAAAGGAATGCAAGTGCAACTCTGTCTGCGCCGAGAGAAGGCCCAACAACGTAAGGAATATACTTCTTTCCGGACTCCTGATCAAAGTATTCAAGAGCTTCGCCGGAATGCTGGGTGTGCTGTGTGAGGTCGTAGTCTGTTCTGTCGGCAACGCCCCAGAGTTCGCCCCATCCGAAGGGGAAGAGGAACTCAAAGTCAGTTGTAGCCTTGGAGTAGAAGCTGAGCTCTTCGGGATCGTGGTCACGGAGTCTGAGTTTTTCTTCCTTCATGCCAAGGTTTACAAGCCAGTCACGGCAGAAGCCTCTCCAGTATTCAAACCACTCAAGGTCAGTACCGGGCTCGCAGAAAAATTCAAGCTCCATCTGCTCAAATTCTCTTGTTCTGAATGTGAAGTTGCCGGGAGTAATCTCGTTTCTGAAGGACTTACCAATCTGACAAACGCCGAAAGGAACCTTCTTTCTTGAGGTTCTCTGAATGTTCTTGAAGTTTACAAAAATACCCTGTGCCGTTTCGGGACGGAGATAGAGTGTATTTGTAGAATCCTCTGTAACGCCCTGGAAGGTCTTGAACATGAGGTTGAACTTACGGATGTCGGTAAAATCGCCGCTTCCGCAGTCGGGACACACAATGCCGTGCTCCTTGATGTATGCGGACATTTCGGCATCTGTCATACCTGCAGGGTTGTCGGAAAGACCGTTCTTTGCAACATAGTCCTCGATGAGCTTGTCAGCTCTGTGACGTGTCTTACACTGCTTGCAGTCCATGAGGGGATCGGAAAATCCGCCAAGGTGACCGGAAGCAACCCATGTCTGAGGGTTCATGATGATGGCGCTGTCAAGACCCACATTGTAGGGAGACTCCTGCACAAACTTTTTCCACCATGCCTTTTTTACGTTGTTTTTGAACTCAACGCCGAGAGGACCATAGTCCCAGCTGTTTGCAAGACCGCCATAAATTTCGCTGCCCGCATAAACAAAGCCTCTACCCTTACAAAAGGCAACAATTTTGTCCATTGTCTTTTCGCTGTTCTGCATTTTTCTTCATCCTTTTCTGTTATAATTAAGAGAATTTAAAAGCATAATATACTCCTTTCTATATAATACCATGCTTTACCTCGGAATTCAATGTATTTTTTGTGAAAAATTGATACAAAAGTGTCAATATTCAGTGTTTTCCGTGAAACTTTTTCAACTGCTTGAATTCAATCTATTTGTGTATCGAATATTTTCATACTTGCTGTTTGATGTCAAAAATTATTGTGGAATTGCACCAAAATCAGGAGATTTTTTTGTGAAAAACAATCAAAAACAAAACTTTTTTCTTTTTGGCAACGTGTAAAACGAAACAAACCAAAATTTTTATTAAAATTACCGTTCATTTCAGTATAATTTGTTGTGCAAAATCGCTTGACTTTTCTGACAATTTAGTGTAAAATAACGATGTCAGGGGATTTTTGTATAATTCCCTCAAGATTTTTATTTACAAGGAGGAAAATCATGAAAAGAATTCTTTCGCTTATCTTAAGCGTAATCATGATTCTCGCTTCGTTAACTCTGGTAGCAAGTGCCGAGGAAGCGAAGTATGCACCCGAAGTCGGCGACGGCTATATCAAGCACGACTACAATAACGTCTGCGGAGGCATGGTACTCAAAGACATTGCTACCGTTGAAAGAAATGTCGAGTGGCAGGGCAAAAAGGCTGTTAAGGTCACTCCCACCCCCAGAACAGACGGTGCCGCATCAGCGTCAGCATATACACTTGACTGCTATGTTCTCAAAAACTTTGATGCAAAGGTTGAAGTGCCAAAGTACAAGTATGTGGCTGTTGAGTATTACTACGCAACCGATAACCCCACCTACACGGGAAATCTTTACTTCTCCCTTTCCTCCGGTGGAACAAATGCATTGACTTCATCTATCAACACTCTTTCAAACACTCCCATTGAAACAAATAAGTGGGCAACTGCTTACTTTAACTTTTCTTCAATGAAGATTAACGAAAGCTCCGAAACACCCTGGCTCAACCAGGTGCATTTCCGTCCTTTCAACACAACACAGCCCAAAATGCTCAGAGAAACAGATGTAATCTATGTTGCATCCTACACCTTCTATGAGAAGAATCCCGATCCCAACCTCAGAGTCAACGTTTACTTTGATAAAGGCGACCCCGGAATTGCCGGTGCCATTGACGCTCTCACCATAAAGCCGGGAGAAACATACACTCTACCCGATGCCTCCGCTTATACCGTTTCCGACGGCGCAAAGGCAGAGTTCCTCGGTTGGAAGGAAAAGAGCAGCGGTACACTTTATCCCGCAGGTCAGCAGTTTACCGCAGAGGAAACAAATAAAACCTTTGTGGCGCAGTGGAATCTTGACAGTGCGCAGGAGTTTGTTTCCATCGATTTCACCAAGTATCAGGGCGGTATCGCTTCCCACAGAGATACCGGTGTCGTTGAAAACACCACCTACGACAACAGAGATGTCGTAAAGATTACAGCAAATCCCGCTTCAACCTCATCAAAGGTCCTCACGGTTGACGGCTTCAACTATCAGGGCGCAGGCGTTGACCTTCGTGTGTTCAAGTGGTTTGCAGTTGAGTATAAGTATGTATCCGATAACCCCAAAAATGCAACCATATCCCTTGATGTTCTTAAAAACGGCGGTGCACTCAAGAGTGGTACAGGTGAGGTTTTTGCCGATGCACCCCTTGTTGAGGGTCAGTGGGCAATTGCGTTGTTCGACTTTTCAAAGCTCGGAGAGCTTATCGACCCCAATGCATCAAGCTACCTCATGAAGCAGATGTATGTACGTCCCTACGGAAGCAAGGTGCAAGTCCCCGACCTCAATGCCAAGGACGAATTCTACATCAGCCGCCTCATGTTCTTCCGTGAAAAACCTGATTTTGAAAATCACGCAAGCTACATGACAGGTTATAACGATGCAACCTTTAAACCCAATAAGACAATGACCCGTGCCGAAGCCTGCACAGTTGTTGCAAGACTTCTCGACACAGAAGAAAACATTGCAAAGAACACCACAACTGCGTTTACTGACGTTGCGGCAGATAAGTGGTATGCAAAATACATCTCTTTCTGCGAAGCAAAGGGACTTCTTAATTCTTACAGCGGAACATTCCTTCCCGAGCAGGCTATCACAAGAGCCGAGTTTGCAGAGCTTGTTTACAATATGGGACTTGTAAAGGAAGATCCTGCAAATACAAAGACCTTCAGCGACGTGACTTCCGCTCACCCCAAATACGATGCAATCATGGCAGCCGCTTCCGCAGGACTTATCGGCGGATATGCCGACGGCACATTCCTCCCCGACAGACCCGTTACAAGAGCACAGGTTGTAACAATCGTAAACAGAGCAAAGGGAACAAGCAAGAAGGCTGACGCCATTTCCGCTGACCTCTACACACTCTTCCTTGACGTCGATGCAACACACTGGGCGTTTGCAGAAATCGCAGAAGCAACAGTTGCACACGTTGAAAAGGACGGCGCATGGGTTTACTATACACAGGATCCCGTGACATCTATTGCCGAAAAAGTAGGCAAGGACAAGCTTTATAATGTTGAGGCAGGCAACAAAAAGGTTGCCGAGCTTGATGAGCTTGAAGCAAAGAGAATTGAAGAAATCAGAAACACTCCCTCCATGGATCTCTCCCACATCAAGGGTGCAAAGTACTATGTATCCAACAAGGGAAGCGACTCCAACGACGGTCTGAGCGAAGCAACTCCTTTTGCAACAATCAAAAAGGCAATAAGTGTCGCAAAGAGTGGCGATGCTATTCTCCTTGAAAGAGGCGGCCTCTGGAGAGAACAGAATACAGTACACGCAGGTCTTACCATCACCGCTTATGGTGAAGACGATAACGGCGTTATCGCGGCCAAGCCCATGGTCTATGCTTCTCCCGAAAATGGTGCAGATCCTGAAAAATGGTCTCTCGTTTACAGCGACGAAAAGACAGGCGCAAAAATCTGGAAATACGCAAACACAAAGATGGTTGACGTGGGCAACATCGTGTTCAACGAAGGCGATGAGGCAAACGGCGGCGGATTTGCATATAAGAAAACTCCTCCCTGCTTTGGCGACAGATTTATCGTAAAGGTTGGCGCATCCGAAGCGTATGATTACAAAACAGGTCTTGACAAGAACTTTACGTTCTTCCACGCAGCAAATTCTACTGTATCCGGCGGCAGAATCAATGTTGCCACAGCAGTAGGTCCTCTCTACCTCAGATGCGACAACGGCAACCCCGGTTACCTCTTTGATTCCATTGAATTTGCAATCAGAGGCAACATCTTCTCCGTTCGCAGCGATGTTACAATTGACAACGTGTGCCTTAAGTACGGCGGAAGCCACGGTATCGGTATGGGCACAGTAAAGAACGTAAAGTACACAAACCTCGAAATCGGCTGGATCGGCGGTTCTTTCCAGAACTATAACAACGACGGCTCTATCACACGTTTTGGCAACGGTATCGAAGTTTACGGCGGATGCGACGGCTATATTGTTGATAATTGTTACATCTATCAGAACTACGACGCAGGCGTGACACATCAGTACAGTATGCACGATTCCGGCGACTGCCGTGAGGACAATGTAACCTATTCCAACAACGTCATCACCGACACGGTTTATTCCATCGAATACTTCCTCACAGAAGAAGACGGACTTGTAAGAGCAGGTAAAAACATCCTCATCGAGGGCAACCTTCTTCGCCGTGCCGGCTTTGGCTTCGGCTCTACCCGTGAAAACGGTCAGGGTCAGGGACACCTCCGTTCCGGTGGTCAGTCCAACCCCTTTGAAAACTTTGTTGTAAGAAACAACGTGTTTGACCGTTCCGTAAACCGCCTCATTATCGCAAATACCTCTCATGCGGCTTACGCACCCAAGATGGAGGGCAACATCTATATCCAGGGTATCGGCAACCATGTTTACGATTTCGGTCACCCCAGAGTTCTTTCCGATGCAGACCTCAGTATCCAGGGTAAAATAAAGTCAGTTCTCGGCGACGAAACAGGTACATTCTACTTCGTAGACACAATCCCTGCATATGAGTTTAACTACTCTATCGACAAGGTTGACCCAAATAAGTACGAAGTGGTTGAAGATAAGGCTGAAGTGTACGTTCCCGAAATTGACCCCGCAGAAACTATTTCCGAGCCTTATCTCATCAAGTATGCAGGCGACAAGGGCTTCTACGGCTCTGTCCGCGATTCCATGAAGATTGAACTTAAAGAAGAAAACGGTGCAAAATACCTCAACATAAAGCCCGTCAAAGCTCCCAAGCAGTTCCTTCTTGACGTTACAGGAATCAACCCTGCGCTTCCTATTGACAGCGGAAAGATTTGCATAAAGATGCTCGTACGCACAAACTACAAGGCTCGTCCCTATGTAAACTGCTACACCCTTAAAGGTCAGGACGGTGCTGCAATCAGCGGCGGTATCGGCATCCACGCTCAGAATGAGCTGACGGCAAACGATAAGTGGGAAGAGGTATATATCACAAAGGCAGATATCGATCCCAAGTATGCAACCTGCGGACAGCTTCACCTCCAGTTCTGGAACACCGGCATTACCGGTGAACAGTTCTTTACCGCCGAGGGTGCAGAACGCTTTGCCGGTGCATACATCGATATTGCCGCATGGGCAGTATTCCCCAATCAGTCATCGGCTGTTTCCCATAAATTTGAGGGATTTAACGTCGGCTGATAAAACAAAATCAAATGTTATGAGAGCATCGTCACCACCTTGGTGACGGTGCTTTTTTCATGGCAAACTATCGTAAAAGCACCTCAAAACGGCTCTTCCCTGTGAATCTTTACATATTGTTCCTGTTATTTTACAAAAAAATTCTCGACAGCTTAAAAAAACTGTGTTAAAATATAACGATACAAAGCAAGATGACAAAAGCAAAAAGCCGACAAAACTAAGGAAAGGAAAATTGAGAATGCCAGTGACGTATCAACTGACCGGCAAGACAGCAGATTTTGAATATACCCCCAAAAATATGCCCATGACCAATGTGAAAATATCGGCGTGGAATCCTGCTTATGCTCTCTGCTCCGATTTTTCCTCTCTTGCACACTACACCTTTTGCGCCTATGGCGATGAAAGCACCTTCGGTCTGCCCTTTGAACGCCTTGTTCTCGAATATTCTCTGTTCAAACGCAAGTTTCTCAAAAGTCCCGATGAATCCGAGCTTGAAAATGTCCCGTTTGCCTTTATTGCGCTGCTTTTCACGGAGTTTGTCAACCAAACGGATAAATATGAGAAACATAAGAGTCTTTCTTATATGACAAGCCTTTATGACATCTGCACACACCAAAACTTTTCGTCAAGCAAAAGATGTCTGCTGTTTGGCTGGATAATCGACTTTTGCCTTGCAAATGAACTTGATATTCCGTTTCCGCAAGCACCGCATGAAATTTCGGGATGCAAATTTGTAAAGGATATTCTTCTTCACCGCTTTTACTCGGAATATGTCAGAAGCAACGCCTGTGCGGCTCATCTTGTTCTCGAGCTTGTCCCGTGTGTGTGCGGATTTGATTTCAAATCAAGCCCTGCATATGAGGTGAACAGCGCTGTCTATGAAAAAGCACTTTCTGATTGCTTTATTGCTTTTATTGACTCGGTTAAAAACGGCTCTTCCTCAAGTCTTATTCCCGATAGCTCTGTAATTTCATATCCTGCTTACAGCGGACTTGCCGTAAAGTGCAACTGTGCGGCAAGAATCACGGTGAATATCCGTAAATACAGCTCTGTGGAGCATATAACCGCAACCTCTCATGAGCTTGTAAAATACGTTGACAACACCCTTCGCCGAGGCTTTAACATAAAATGCAAAATTCCCGGAATACATCTTTCCCACGAGCTTCGCACCATGGTTCAAAATATTATCCACACTTCAAATCCCGAGCTTTTCAAGCAGAAAAAGCGTGGCAGGAAACCACGGGAAAGAACACCGGAAGAACTTTTGAAGCTTCAAAGCAAATCTGCGATTAAACAGGATACCGCTTTTCCCGAGCCCAAAAGACCGGTCAAGGTTGAGGTTGACCTTGAAAAAGCGAAAAATCTCGAAAAAGAATCGTGGGACATCGCAAAGCTTCTTGGCGTAGAATATGATGAGGACCTGCATAATTCTCCCGAAGATTTCATCATAATCGGAAACAGTTCAGATGAAGTGCAAGTCCATGACAATTCCCCAAAAGACGAAAATACAAATACCCCAACGGCATTTATTGACGAATGGGAAGAAATATATCAAACACTCGATAAGCCTTGCACAGACTTTCTGCGACTCCTTGCAAACGACGGCGACATCCGGTCTTTTGCACTCGCTCACGGAGGTCTTGCAGACGCATATATAGCAAAAATAAATGAAATTTCAAGTAATATCATGGGAGATATTCTCATAGAAAACTCGGCTCTTATTGAAGATTATGCCGAAGACGTTGAGAGAATGCTCTGCGAATACGGAAAGGAAAACTAAGCCATGCTCACAGCAAAGAAAGTCATTATACAGGATTCTGCCCAAAAGCTTTGCGAACTTTGCAGCACAGAATATGATGCAGATTTGCTTTACTTCGCAATATACGAGAATGACGGAAGCGAGCTTCCGCCTGAACTTGAAATCCCAACGGTACTCGGTGTCTGCGGATTCAGATTTATAAAGGGCGGAGCCGTGATAAAGGTCATTCTCCCCAAAAAGGACACCTATGACCTTGAGGCAATGTATATACTCGGAAAAGCCACTCTCAATTTTATCGACCTTTGCGGAATAAAGAACGTGATTTTTGAAGCAGACGATAAAAAGCTTGCCAAGCACCTTGAATTTTCCGAGGACGGCACGCTTGATCTCACCGATTATTTCATGGAGCCCTGCAAAAGGCATCATGGAAAAAGCTCTGTGGCAAAAGAAACGGAAAACTGAAAACTTTTGTCTTTCCATCGGGATGTGTGCCCGATTTCCAAACATTCGACCTTAAATTATTTCAACTCACTACACCGATGCCCTCATCGCATCGGAGAACGGAAGGAACATATGTCGGAACAGATTAAAATATCCAAACGAATACTCGGAATACTCTTGAACTCTGTAAGCGCAGGAGTTGTGCCGAGAGTTGGTCTTGAATATATTGCCATCGGAAGAAACGACGAGCTTGGCGCAATTCTCGAGGACCTTGAAGGAATCTCCTCCGGGATGTGCGCTTTCAGATTTATCATCGGAAGATACGGAAGCGGCAAGAGCTTTTTGTTGCAGCTCACCCGTAACTATGCCGCAGACCGTAGCTTTATAACCTGCGATGCAGACCTTTCCCCCGAAAGAAGACTTTCCGGAACAAAGGGTCAGGGGCTTGCAACCTACCGTGAGCTTATCAAGTCCATGGCTTCAAAGTCCTGCCCCGATGGCGGTGCTCTTCCAATGATTCTTTCAAAATGGTTTACTGAGCTTGGCACAGAAGCCATCGAAAAAGGACACACCCCCGAAAGCGAGGAGTTCTCTGCCCATGTCCGTGGCGGAATATTCTCGGTTGTTTCGGGACTTGAATCAATGGTAAACGGCTTTGACTTTGCAAAGGTTCTTTGCACCTACTATGACGGTCTTTGTGCAGGTGACGACGCAAAGGTAAGCGCCGCACTCAAATGGTTAAGGGGAGAATACACCTCAAAGCTTGAGGCAAGAATGAATCTTTCCGTTGCCTCTGTTATCAACGATGAAAACTGGTATGACTATATAAAACTGTTCTCTGTTTTTGTACGCAAAATCGGCTACAAAGGTATGGTTGTGTTTGTTGATGAATGTGTCAATCTCTACAAAATTCCAAACCGAGTTTCCCGTGAGAACAACTATGAAAAAATCCTTTCAATATTCAATGACACCATGCAGGGAAAAGCAGAGGGACTTGGCTTCTTCTTCGGCGGCACCCCCGAATTTCTTGAAGACAGAAGCCGCGGACTTTTCAGCTATGAGGCACTTCGTTCACGTCTTGCCGACAGCCGGTTTGTCCCCGACGGAGAGTTCAAAAACTATCTTTCTCCCGTCATTCGCCTTTCAAGACTCACTGACGACGAGCTTTACGCCCTCATCAGCAAGCTCTACGGTATACACTCCCTTTATCACAAGCACTCCCTCCCTCTCACCGACGATGACAAGCTTCTTTTCTTAAAGCTTTACGGTGAGCGCATGGGAGCCGATAGCTTGCTTACTCCCCGTGAGGTCATCCGTGATTTTCTCACCGTTCTCAACATAATGCTTCAGAACCCCGGACTTTCCTTTGCAGACATCGTAAACAGCAAGTCCCTTGATTCCGAAACCGGAGAGAACGGCGAAAACTCCCCCGAGGACGAGTTTGACAAAATCTTCAGCGAGCTTGAATTTTAACCCTTAAACATCACTCCATTTTTCCATTTTCATTCAAAGGAGCTTTGCCATGCCCAAAAGTGTGTGGGACAAATTCCCGCCGTTTCTTCGTGAATATGTCTTCTCCCTTGGATGGAAGGAGCTGTATGATATTCAGGAAAAGGCGGCACAGATTGTTTTGGAAAGCAACGACAATCTTCTGCTTTCCTGTTCAACGGCATCGGGTAAAACCGAAGCCGTGTTCTTCCCGATGCTTGCGGATATTTATTCGGAAATGCATCTTGAGGAATATGAAGCGGAAAACAACATCAAAGCCGCAAAAGCCACAGGCACAAAAATCCTCTATATCGCTCCCCTTAAAGCTCTCATAAATGACCAGTTTGAGCGCATCAGCGCAGTTTGCAGTCACGCCGAAATAAGTATTCATCATCGTCACGGAGAAGTGCCTGCCTCCGAAAAAGAACGTTATTTCAAAACCCCCTCCACAATTCTCCAGATAACGCCCGAATCCCTCGAAGCCATGCTCATGCGGCATCCCCTTGAGGCAGCTCGGGCTCTGTCGTCGTTAAAATATGTTGTCATCGACGAGCTTCATTCTGTCATGGGTGCAGACCGTGGAAATCAGATACGTTGTCTGATCGGAAGAATTATGATGAACACAGGCACAAATCCGCGAATTTTTGCTCTTTCCGCAACAATCGGCGACACACATGGAACTTGCCGTTGGATAAGTGCCGTAAACGGTCGGAAAACCGCTTGCCCAAAGGGAGGAAAAGGCTCGGACGGCTTCAAGGCATCGGTGCTTTTTGAAGCATTTGAAACCTCCGCCGAGTGTGAGCAGTTTATTTATCGTGCAGTACGCAAAAAAAACAGCCTTGTTTTTTCAAACAGCCGTGACGAAACCGAGAGAATCACCTATGCCCTGCGAAACATTGCCAAAGCCCGTGGCGACAGGGACGATATATACATTCACCACGGCAACATTTCAACCTCTCTTCGCCGCGACGCAGAAAAAGCTCTGAAAGACCTGTCACGCCACAGCGTTGTGTGCGCAACCTCAACTCTTGAGCTTGGAATTGACATAGGTCGTCTTGAAAGAGTTGTTTCAATCGGCTCACCCAACACGGTTTCAGGTTTTCTCCAAAGGCTCGGACGTTCAGGAAGACGTGAAAACACGCCGGAAATGCTGTCTGTTTTCAACATTTCCAATATGGAAAGCGAAAGCTCTCCCGACGACGAGCGCAACGAAAATGCACAACTGCATCCGTCGCTTTTGCCCTGGGAATTTTTACAGGGTATCGCCATTGTCGAGCTTTACAGGCGTGAAAAATTCATCGAGCCCCCCGAAGAAAAACACTATCCTTACAGCCTTCTCTGCCACCAGACCATATCAATGCTCGCTTCAAGTCCCGAAGGACTTTTGCCGGCAGAACTTGCAAGAAAAGTGCTTTCCCTCGCTCCGTTTTCAAATATTGCCCCGGAGGATCTGCGTGATTTGCTTGTAAACCTGCGCAAACATGGTTATATTGAACTTGTTGACGGACGAAAGCTCATTGTGGGACTTTCGGGCGAACGTCTTATTTCGTCATACAGATTCCTTGCAGTTTTCAAAGATGAGGAAAGCTACACCGTAAAGGACGATGGCGCAGGTGGCAAGGAAATAGGCATCCTTCCCGAAGCAGTCATGCCCGGCGGAAGGTTCTCCCTAGCCGGACGCTCATGGATGTGCGAAAGACTTGATTCTGAAACAAGAACAATTTATGCCCGCCTTGTCGGCGGAAAAATAACCTCTTGCTGGAAAGGAAGCCTTGCCGGCATTGACGGTCACATTGCAAGATATGTTGCAAAAATCCTCGCCGAGGACGAAATTTATCCGTATATCGGCAAAAATGCGGCGGTAATTCTCACCGAGGCACGCCTTAAAGCACGTCAGATGGGTCTTCCCGAAAAGAAGCTCATTTGTGTCGGACCCGAAAGCTTTATATATCTCCCCTGGCTTGGAAGCACCGCCATGGCAACCATGCGACGTTACATCGGGTACACCGCAGGAAGTATGCTTCTTTCGGCTGTTTCACACGATGAGCCATATGTTCTTTCGTTCAAAATGCGTGAAGCGGACGCAGACCTTTTCCTCGATTATCTTGAGCGTGGAGTTTATGTGGAGGACAACATCAACGACGATTCGGGTGCTTGCACAAAACTTCTCCCCTGTGAAAGCCTTATGAGCGAGCATGAACATTATCTTTCGGAAAAATTCGATTCCCTTGTTCCGCAACATCTTCTCAAAAAGGCTTTTGCCCGTGACAGACTTGATATGTCGGAAATAGCCGCCGCCTTGGGCGTAAGTAGTGAAAAGTCACTCACAGAGTCTGCCGAAAAAAACAGTTAAAACATAAAATCCTGACCGGCTTGCAACACACGAAACTAAAATTTCAGTGCAAAGCAACACCGCAAACAACGGATAAAAACACAATTTCACCACGGAGAAAAGCATGAACAGAAACGATAAAGAAATTCTTGAAAAACACGATTTTAAATTTCAGAAAAAATACGGACAAAACTTCTTGACCGATTCAAGAATCCCCTCAAAAATCGCCGACGGTTGCACCGATTCGCAGGCAGATGAAAGCGGACCTATTCCCGAGGCAGTGCTTGAAATAGGTCCCGGTGCCGGAATACTCACAAAGGAGCTGTGCAAACGTTTTGTCAAGGTCATCGCAGTTGAAATCGATGAAAACCTCATTCCGATTCTCGGCGAAACACTCGCAGAATATGACAACGTCAAGGTCATAAATGCCGATGTCATGGAAACAGATGTCAAAAAGCTTGCACAAGAGCTTTCCGAAAACGGAAAATATCCCGTGTCGGTGTGCGCAAATCTCCCTTACTACATTACAACACCAATCATAATGAAGCTCATTGAAGAAAACGCAGGCTTCAGATTTATAACCATCATGATTCAGAAGGAGGTTGCACAACGCCTCACCGCCCCGGTTGGCAGCGCAGAATACGGTGCAATCACAGCGGCAATTTCCCTTTATGGAAATGTCAAAAGGCTTTTCAATGTTTCAGCAGGAAACTTCAATCCCAAACCGAAGGTGGATTCTGCGGTTGTGAGAATTGAGCTTGCAAATCCCCCAAAGCATGATGAAAAAGACAGGGATCGTGCCCTGCTTCTCATAAAAGCCGCATTCGGTCAAAGGCGCAAAACCCTTGTCAATTCGCTCATGTCAGTTTCATCCCGTCTTGTAACAGATGACAAGGATGAAATTGCAAAGATTATCACCCGGACTCTCGGAAAACCCGGCGATGTCAGAGGCGAAAAGCTTTCGGGCGAGGATTTTGTAAAGCTTGCAAAAACACTTGTAAAGTAAACGTAAACTAACTGTAAAGTAAGCGTAAAGTGAAAGAAAAGTTGAGGATAGAAATGGCTAACATAAAACAGGAAATAAGTAAGTATCTAAAAGATATACAAAAACCGGGTCGATATATAGGCGGCGAGCTCGGAAGCGTTGTGAAAGACAAAAGCAAAGTGAACGCAAGGTTTGCTTTTTGCTTCCCCGATTCTTATGAAATAGGAATGTCAAATCTCGGCATGAAAATTCTTTACGGTTGCCTTAATAATCATGATGATATATGGTGTGAAAGAGTTTATGCACCATGGCCGGACATGGGCGAGCTCATGAAGCAAAAGGGACTTCCACTTTATGCCCTTGAAAGTGGCGACGCCGTGAAAGACTTTGATTTTGTGGGCTTCACTCTCCAATATGAAATGTCCTATACGAACGTGCTTTATATGCTTGACCTTGCCGGTATTCCGCTTGTTGCCGCAGACAGAGGCGACGACGACAGTTTCCCGATTATAGTGGGCGGTGGTCCGTGCTCTTATAATCCCGAGCCTGTTGCTGACTTCTTCGATATTTTCAGCATCGGCGAGGGTGAGGAATCGTTGCCAGAGCTTACACGTCTTTACATTGACTACAAAGCCGAGTGCAAAACACAGGGCAAAAAATTCAGCAAAGCCGAGTTTCTTCACCGTGCCGCAAAGCTCCCCGGCAACTATATCCCCTCTCTTTATGAGGTGAAATACGAAGACTGCGCTGACGGACAAATGAGCAAAATCGTTTCCGTCACACCCAGGTATGACGACATTCCATCAACAATTCAAAAGCGAACTGTGTCCGATTTTGAGACCTCATATTATCCCACGGATGCGCCCCTGCCTTTTATAGAAACCGTTCATGACAGAATCTCCATTGAAACCTCAAGAGGTTGTCTGCGCGGCTGTCGTTTCTGTCAGGCAGGCATGATTTACCGTCCTTACAGACCAAGAAGTGCAGAAGCACTTTGCAATCAGGGACACGATTGTTACAAAAACACGGGTTATGAGGAAATTTCCCTGCTTTCGCTGAGCATAAGCGATTACCCCGAGCTTCGCAAGCTTGTTGACAGTCTTAAGGAATGGACGGACGACAAAAAGGTGAGTATGTCACTGCCCTCCATGAGAATCGACAGCTTTGAGGCGGAAATCATGGAAAAGGTGCAGGGCGTTCGTAAAACAGGACTTACTTTTGCTCCCGAAGCCGGAACACAAAGGCTTCGTGATGTCATCAATAAAAACATAACCGAAGAAGAAATTTTAAGCGGCTGTCGTCAGGCATTTTCAAAAGGCAGAACAAGTGTAAAGCTCTATTTCATGAATGGTCTTCCGACAGAAACTGACGAGGATATTGTGGGTATTGCACGGCTTGGTCAGAAAATTGTTGACGAATATTACAAAAACCCCGACAAGCCCAAAGGCAAATCAATTGAGGCATCAATTTCGGTTTCGTGCTTTGTGCCCAAAGCGCACACTCCTTTCCAATGGGAGGGGCAGGACAGTCTTGAAGAACTGCTCAGAAAGCAAAAGCTTCTCGGCTCATCTATAACCACCCGCAAGCTCCGCTACAATTGGCATGAAGCAAAGGTTTCCCGAATTGAAGCTGTTCTCGCAAGGGGCGACAGAAGGCTCTCCAAGGCTCTTGTTGCAGGCTTTGAAATGGGCTTCAAATTTGACGGTTGGGACGAATTTTTCAGCTATGAAAACTGGAACAAAGCGTTTGAAAAAGCAGGACTTGACCCATCATTTTATGCAAACCGCCGTTTCGGCTTTGACGAAATTCTCCCGTGGCAGCACATAAGCTGCGGAGTCGACATTGATTTTCTCAAATCCGAGGCGATAAAGGCGAGGGGTGAGCAGACAACGCCCGATTGCCGCACAAAATGCTCGAATTGTGGCGTAATGAAAAAATACGGCTGTAAAGTTGCATCAATAAAATGGGAAAGATAACGCCGTCTGAAAATCCGGCAAAAGAGATTATCGCACATCTTTTTGAAGACGAAGGCATTGAATTTTTTGCGGGAATAAAGCCGGAGGAGGCAGTAATCTCAACGCCACGGCTAATGCCCGACGGTACAAGAAGTATTGTCTTATTTCTCATGCCGTATTATGTGGAGGAAACTTGCGAAAACCGCAATGTTGCACGTTTTGCCGCAAGCCTTGACTACCATTTATATGGGAAGCTGCTTGAGGAAAAGCTGAGAGAAATATTCCAAAAGGAAGAAATCGACGGATTTGTGAAAGTCATGTGCGACCATTCGCCTCTTGATGAAAAACAATGTGCCGTGAAGCTTGGTCTTGGGACTTTCGGCAAAAACCGTGTCATAATAAACGAAAAGTACGGCACTTATGTGTTTATCGGGGCGATTTTCACGGATGTAGTTCTTGGAAAAATTCAAGGGACAGCGCAAAGTAACGGCAAAAACCGCATTTGCATCAACTGTAGAAAATGCATAGAAAGTTGTCCGACATTTCTTTCGGGAAACGGCGAATGTATCTCTGCGCTTACGCAGAAAAAGGTTTTAACAGACGTGGAACTCAATCTTATATCACAGCAAAAATGCGTGTGGGGCTGTGATATATGTCAGGAAGTGTGCCCGGCAAATGTCGGAATTCCTCAAACACCCATAAAATTCTTTCATCAAAACCGCCTGCCTCATGTAACGTGCGAAGTAATAAGCCAAATGAGTCCGCAGAATTTTTCCATGCGTTCGTATGGGTGGAGAAAGAAAGAAACAATTCTGAGAAATCTTGAAAATTCAAAAGCCGGCAAGCAATGACAATTCCACACATTTTTAAAGCTTTTTGGGGATTCTGAGGGGGATTCTTTATCAAAAAGCTCCCCCTTGACAATATACCTTTAAGTCCTCGCCTTAAAGGTTGCGCAGACCGTGTCGGTGCAATCCGTGGCATAACCGGGACCTACATTTATTTTATCTGCTGTGCAATAACCGTAGCCGTCATTGTAGACACAGTTTTTCACGCTGCAGCCCACGCCTTTGATATGGCTTGACTTGAAGCCATCGGGGGCGATGCTTGAATCAAAAATCGTTTTTTCCATTGTTTTTTCTCCTTATATCAGAATTGAAATTAGTGTTTGACAATTTATACAGAATTATACTTATTGCTTTAATACATCCCCGACTTCTTGAAAAGGAGGTGTGCAAATGGGAGTATTTGTTCTCAGCGACCCGCATCTTTCTTTTTCGACCAACAAACCCATGGACATTTTTGGCGAAAGATGGCTGAACCACTATGAAAAAATCCGTGAAAACTGGTGTGCCCTCGTTGGAAATGACGACACGGTTGTGATTCCGGGTGATATTTCATGGGGAATTGACATGGAAGATGCAAAAGAAGACCTGAAGTTTATACACGAGTTGCCCGGCAAAAAAATTATTGGCAGAGGCAACCACGACTATTGGTGGGTTACAGCCGCAAAGTTTGAAAAATTCGTTGCCGAAAACGGATTTGATTCGTTGAAATTTCTTTACAATAATGCCTATCTCTGCGACAACATAATTGTTTGCGGAACAAGAGGGTGGATGTCGGAATTCGGAATTGCGGCAGAGGACGAAAGAATAATCGCCCGTGAAGCACTCCGCCTGCGTCTTTCGCTCGATGCTGCACAAAAGCTCAAGGAACAAAATCCGGATGCCGAAATTGTGGCATTTATGCACTACCCTGTTTTGTTCGGTGATTTTAAAAATGATGCCGCAATTGCGGCTCTTTGTGAGTTCGGAGTGAAGCGTCTTTATATCGGGCATCTACACGGAATTCCCCGCAGCGCTGTGCCGGAGAGCGCAGATGGCATAAAACAGGTGCTTACAGCCTGCGATGCATTGGATTTTTGCCCAATAAAAGTGGGTTAAAAAAGGAAAATATTGGGCAAGTATACGATTTATTCAAAAACATCTTGACATATTTAAAAAATGGTATAAAATAATATAGATAAGTTATTTTATTTTGTAATTAACGTCCTTTTATCGGGGACGTTTACGGAAGGTTAAACCCATGAGGTTTTTCCGGCCGTTAAAAGAAAGGAAGGAACTATCCATGAGTTTGAAAAATGCAAAGGAAATCGAGACCAACAAAATTGAGCTCGAAATCAAAATCGAAAGAGATGCCTTCAACAAGGCCGTTGACGCCGCTTACAAGAAGAATGTGAAGAAGATTCAGATTCCCGGCTTCAGAAAGGGTAAAGCTCCCAAGGGCATTATCGAGAAGTACTACGGCAAGGGTGTTTTCTATGAAGATGCCATCAACGAGGTTCTTCCCGCTGAAATCGAAGCAGGCGCAAAGGAAGCAGGCTACACAATCATTGCTACTCCCGAAATTACAGACGTTGACTTTGAAAACGAAGACGGCGTTATCGCAAAGGTAAGCTTTATCAGAAAGCCTGATGTGAAGCTTGGCGACTATAAGGGAATCAAGCTTGAAAAGACAACAGTTGCAGTTGAGGACGCAGAGGTTGATGCTGACCTTGAAATCGCTCGCAAGAGACTTGCAAGAAACATCACCATTGAAGACAGAGCTGCAGAAATGGGCGACATCACAAACATTGACTATGAAGGTTTTGTTGACGGCGTTGCATTTGACGGCGGCAAGGGCGAGGGTCACAAGCTCACACTCGGCTCCGGTCAGTTTATCCCCGGCTTTGAGGAACAGATTGTCGGCAAGAAGACAGGCGAGGAATTTGACGTAAACGTTACATTCCCCGAAGAATATCACGCAGAAGAACTCAAGGGCAAGGCAGCTGTGTTCAAGTGCAAGCTCAATGCCATCGAAAAGGAAGAGCTTCCTGCTCTCGATGATGAATTTGCAAAGGATGCTTCCGAATTTGACACTCTTGATGAATATAAGGCAGATATCAAGGCAAAGATAGTTAAGAAGCACGATGCAGATGCTGAAAGAAAGCTTGGCGAAGCTCTTGCTGAAGCTCTTTGCGCTCTTGTTGAGGCTGAAATTCCCGAAGTTATGTATGACAAGGAAAAGGAAAACCTCGTTAGAGAATATGACTCCAATCTCCGTCAGCAGGGTATGAGCCTTGATATGTTCATGCAGTACACAGGCATGACCCTTGATTCTCTCAAGGAGCACTATTCCAAGGCAGCTGAAATCAACGTTAAGCGTTCTCTTGCACTTGAAAAGATTATCGAAATCGAAGGCATCACAGCAACAGAGGAAGATATTGAAGCAAAGTACACAGAAATCGCAAACGCATACGGCATGAAGGCAGAAGATGTTAAGAAGGCTCTCACTCCCGATTACATTACTGATGAAATCACCTATTCAAAGGCATTTGAAAAGGTAAGAGAGTACGCTGACATCACAGAAAAGACCGTAACCAAGGCTGAGCTTGAAGCGGCAGAAGCAGCAAAGGCAACAGAAACTGCAGAAGAGCCCAAGAAGACAACTCGCACAAGAAAGCCCAGAGCCAAGAAGGCAGATGCTGAAGGCGCAGAGGCAGAGGCAAAGACCGAAAAGGCAGAAACCGAAGCAAAGCCCAAGGCAAAGAGAACAACCAAGGCAAAAACAGAAAAGAAAGACGCTGAATAATCAGAGGCGCATTTCAGAAAATATTTTTTGATGCCGCAAACCGGCATCCCGATTGGAGGTAAGAATATGCCGTATATCCCAATGGTAGTCGAACAGGAAGGCAGAGGAGAGCGTTCTTATGACATCTACTCCAGACTTCTCAATGACAGAATCGTTTTCCTTGCAGACGAGGTAAATGACACAACAGCATCCCTTGTTGTTGCACAGCTTCTTTATCTTGAAGCAAAGGATCCCGACAAAGATATTTGTCTTTACATCAACAGCCCCGGCGGTTCAATTTCCGCAGGCATGGCGATTTATGATACGATGAATTATATCAAGTGCGATGTATCCACAATATGCGTGGGTATGGCGGCAAGCATGGGAGCATTCCTGCTTTCCTCCGGTGCAAAGGGTAAAAGACTTGCACTCCCCAACAGCGAGATTATGATTCATCAGCCCCTTGGCGGAACACGCGGTCAGGCAACAGATATTAAAATCCATGCAGACCACATTATCCGCATCCGCGAGAGAATGAACTCAATTCTTGCATCTCAGACAGGCAAGTCAATTGAAGAAATCGCAAGGGACACAGAAAGAGATAATTTCCTCACCGCCGAACAGGCCATGGAATATGGTCTTGTTGACAAGGTTATCGGCAAGAGAGACTAATCCATGTATCCCGGCGTATAAATCTGCAACGCAAATGTCGGCAAAAGACTGCGGAACAGATTCACAAGCGTAAAAGAATCCGCCGACGTTACACAAAAATGTACGTCGGCGGTTTTATTCTGTAAACTCACCCACGCTACCACAAAAGAAAGGTAGGTAAAGCAAAATGGCAAAGAAACCGGAGCATATTTGTTGTTTCTGCGGAAGAAACAGCGATGAGGTTCATCTTGTTTTCGGTCCTATGGGAGCAAATATCTGCGCAGACTGCATAAGCCTTTGCGAAGAAATCCTTGAAGATACAGAGGAAGTGTTTGCCCAAGCCGCAGAAACGGCAGGAGAGCTTACTCTCGGAAATCTTCCAAAACCCCGTGAAATAAAAGAGCATCTTGACAACTATGTTATTGGTCAGGACAGTGCAAAAAAAGCCCTTTCAGTTGCGGTTTACAACCACTACAAAAGAATCCTTTCTGCTGACAAAAAGAAAAAGACCGATGACCCGATTGCTTCCACCGAGCTTCAAAAGAGCAATGTTCTTATTTTAGGACCGACAGGTGTTGGAAAAACGCTTCTTGCGCAAACCCTTGCCAAGCTTTTGAAGGTGCCGTTTGCCATCGCCGATGCAACAACCCTTACCGAAGCAGGTTATGTTGGCGAGGATGTTGAAAACATTCTTCTTCGTCTTATACAGGCGGCGGACTACGATGTCAGTCTTGCAGAAAGAGGTATTATCTATATCGACGAAATTGATAAGATTGCAAGACGCAGTGAAAACCGTTCCATAACCCGTGATGTATCGGGTGAAGGCGTTCAACAGGCACTTCTCAAAATACTCGAAGGCACTGTTTCAAATGTTCCTCCCCAGGGCGGAAGAAAGCATCCGGGGCAGGAATTTATTCAGGTTGACACCTCAAACATCCTTTTCATTTGCGGCGGCGCTTTTGACGGAATTGAGGAAATAATCAGCAACCGAACAGGAAAGCAAACTCTTGGTTTTGGAACAACCATACTCACTCAGAAAGAAAAGAGCAAGGGCACTATTTATAATGAAGTGACCCCTCACGACCTTGTAAAGTACGGGCTTATTCCAGAGCTTGTGGGCAGAGTGCCTATGATAACAACGCTTGAGCCTCTCGACTCCGAAGCTCTTGTGAGGATTCTCACCGAGCCTAAAAACTGCCTTGTTAACCAATACAAAAAGCTGTTCGACCTCGATGGAACCGAGATTGAATTTGAACCGGAGGCACTTGAGGCGGTGGCAAAGCTTTCCGAGCAGAGAAAGACCGGTGCTCGTGGACTTCGCTCAATAATGGAAGAAATCATGCTTCCTCTTATGTACGAAGTTCCGTCCGAGGAGAATGTCAGCAAGATAATTGTGACAAAAGCAGTCGTTGAAAAAACGGGGGAAGCAGTTATCGTAAAAGGCGAAAGTAAGCCAAAAGCAAAGAAAAGCTCCGCAAAAAGCAAAGCTAAAGCGGAGTCCGAAGAAATAGCATAATTTTATAATTAAAAGGCGGAGTGCTTCAACCGAAACACTCCACCTTTTGCTTTAATCAAACCAGTCTTTCATTTCCTTAAATGCGGACTTAACTTTTTCTCCAAAGCTCTTTTTCTGAACATTGTTTTTGCCGTCGCAGGATTCATCAAACTCCCGGAGAAGCTCTTTTTGCTTTGAATTCAGATTTTTGGGCACTTCGACAATTACTCTGAAGGTGAGATCGCCTCTGCCCTTTGAATTTACAACCTGAACGCCCTTGCCTTTAAGTGTAAACACAGAGCCGCTTTGAGTTCCCTCGTTGATTGTGTATTCATAGTCGCCCTCAAGAGTGGGGACATTTATCTTTGCACCGAGTGCCGCCTCGGTGAAGGTTATAGGCACTTCACAATAAATGTTATAGCCGTCACGGTCAAAAACAGTGTGGGACTTGACATTCACCGTTATATAAAGGTCGCCGTTTGGTCCGCCGTTTTTGCCCATATCGCCCTGGGAACGAAGCACTATGTTCTGTCCGTCGTCAATACCCGCCGGAATTGTCACGTCAAGCTTCTTTTTCTTTGTCACAAATCCTGTTCCGCGACAGCTCTGACATGGATTCTTAACCACTTTTCCCGTTCCTGCGCAAGCTGAACAGGGACGGGTTGACTGCATCACGCCGAGAATTGTTCTCTGCTGTGTGCGTATTGAACCGGTTCCACCACAGGCAGAACAGGTTTCGGGCTGTGTTCCAGCCGCAGCACCGTTGCCGCCACAGGTTTCGCACTTTTCAACTCTTGAATAACTGATTTCCTTTTTACATCCGAAAACAGCTTCTTCAAATGTCAGCGTTATACGAACCTCTCTATCGTTTCCCCTTGTGGGTCCGTTGCGGTTTGTTCTCATTCCGCCGCCGCCAAAGAATGACGAGAAAATGTCCGAAGCATCTCCAAAGTCAAATCCGCCAAAGCCGCCCTCAAAGCCACCGAAGCCGCCGGCACCTGCGCCGTAGCTCGGGTCAACTCCTGCATGACCGTATGCATCGTACTTGGACTTTTTATCGGGGTCGGAAAGGATTGTGTAAGCTTCGTTTATTTCCTTGAACTTTTCCTCGGCTTCCTTATTTCCGGGGTTAAGGTCGGGATGATATTGCTTTCCGAGCTTTCGGAAGGCTTTTTTTATTTCATCGGCACTTGCTCCCTTTTGAAGACCAAGCACCTCATAATAATCTCTTTTTTCAGCCATTTTAGCCTCGTAAATGTTTGGTTATTGTTGTTTATAATCGGACACGGGACTGCATCCGACTTTTTTCATGATACAGTCCCGAAAAAATTCAAACCGGATTATTTGTCGCTCTTGTCCTCGAAATCAGCGTTGATTGTTCCGTCATCGTTCATGCCGGGCTGTGCGCCGTCGGCACCGGCTGCGCCTGCCTGCTGATAGAGCTTTTCTGCAAGAGGATAGAACGCTTTCTGAAGCTCATCGGTGTCTGCCTTGATCTGCTCGGTGTTGCCGCCCTTGAGAGTTTCTTCGAGCTTTGTAATCTTTTCAAGTACGGGAGCCTTATCTGCTTCGCTGACCTTGTCACCAATCTCATCAAGGCTCTTCTTGATCTGGAATATTGCCGCTTCAGCATGGTTCTTTGCATCAACAGCTTCCTTTGCAGCCTTATCCTCTGCGGCGTGCTTTTCAGCATCCTTTACTGCCTTTTCAATTTCTTCCTCGGACATATTTGTGGAGGAGGTAATGGTGATATGCTGTTCCTTACCTGTTCCCTTGTCAACTGCCTTAACATTTACGATGCCATTTGCGTCAATATCAAAGGTAACTTCAATCTGAGGAACTCCTCTGGGAGCAGAGGGGATTCCGTCGAGGTGGAATCTACCGAGAGTTGTGTTGCCTGCCGCCATTTCACGCTCACCCTGAAGAACATGGATTTCAACAGAAGTCTGACCGTCAGCCGCAGTTGAGAAAATCTGGCTCTTTGTTACGGGCATTGTTGTATTTCTTTCGATAATCTTGCTGCATACGCCGCCGAGAGTTTCAATACCGAGAGAAAGGGGAGTAACGTCAAAGAGAACAATGTCCTTAACGTCGTTTGTGAGAATTGCGCCCTGAACAGCCGCACCAACTGCAACACATTCATCGGGGTTAATGCCCTTGAAGGGTTCTTTACCGATATACTTCTTAACAGCCTCCTGAACTGCAGGAACTCTTGTTGAACCGCCCACAAGAAGAACCTTATCAATCTGTGAGGGAGAAAGACCTGCATCAGCAAGAGCCTTCTTCATGGGTTCCATGGTCTGCTCAACAAGCTTATAGGTGAGCTCGTCAAACTTTGCACGGGTGAGAGTCATATCAAAGTGCTTAGGACCATTCTGGTCAGCTGTGATAAAGGGAAGATTGATGTTTGTTGTTGTCATGCCGGAGAGTTCAATCTTTGCCTTTTCCGCTGCTTCCTTAAGACGGGATGCGGCAGACTTATCCTTGCGAAGGTCAATTCCTTCGTCAGCAAGGAAAGACTCAGCCATATAGTTAACAATACATTCGTCAAAATCGTCACCGCCGAGGTGGTTATTACCATTTGTTGCAAGAACCTCGAAAACGCCATCGCCGATTTCAAGAATGGAAACGTCGAATGTACCGCCGCCGAGGTCATAAATCATAACCTTTTGTTCCTTTTCCTTATCCATGCCGTATGCGATGGCTGGCGCTGTCGGCTCGTTGGTGATTCTCTTTACATCAAGACCTGCAATTCTGCCTGCGTCCTTTGTTGCCTGACGCTGTGCATCGGAGAAATATGCAGGAACGGTGATAACAGCCTCTGTGACGGGCTGGCCGAGATAGCTTTCGGCATCAGCCTTGAGCTTCTGAAGAACGAAAGCGGAAATCTGCTGAGGAGTGTAGTTTTCGCCGTCAATTGCAACCTTTGTGTCTGTACCCATAACTCTCTTGATGGAGCTTATTGTTCTGTCGGGATTTGTGATAGCCTGACGCTTTGCCGCAGAGCCGACAATTCTTTCGCCGTCTTTCTTGAAAGATACAACAGAGGGAGTTGTTCTCATACCCTCAGAATTGGGGATAACAACAGGCTCGCCGCCCTCAAAAACCGCTACGCAAGAGTTTGTTGTACCAAGGTCAATACCAATAATTTTTCCCATAATAAATTCATCCTTTCATAATTACAAATGCCGCCGATTCTGGCAGGCACGCTGATTGACTGCTAATTTTAATCTTACAAAAAGTATTTTAAATATACATCAGGCTTTTTGCCGATGTATCAGTTAACAACCTTAACCATTGAATGACGAACAACTTTATCTCCAAGCTTATAGCCTTTCATAAACACTTCGGAAATTTCGTTTTCTCCCTTATCGGGGTCTTCGTCGTGCATAATGGCGTTGTGAAGATCGGGGTTAAACTGTTCACCAACATCGGGAATTGCTGTAACGCCGATCTTTTCAAGGGTATCCTTAAACTTTTTCTCTATCATGCGCACGCCCTCTGCAACAGGAGATGTGTCATCTGCGCAAGCCGCAAGAGAACGTTCCATATCGTCAACAATGGGAAGAATTTTTTCCACCGTGTCAACAACAGCTGTTCCGTAAATTGCGTCTTTTTCGCCCTGTGTGCGCTTTCTGTAATTATCATATTCGGCAAGAAGTCTTAAATGACGATCGTCCTTTTCGGCAAGCTCAGCTTTTAGTGCCTCAATCTCCTTATCCTTTTGTTCGAGTTCTTTTTTCGCCTTTTTCTCTGCCCTGTCATCGCCTTTTTTAGTCTTTGCTTTTGGCTTTTCCTCACAAACAGTTTCTGACGCCTGTTCGGGAGCAGTATTTTCGTTTTCAACAGTTGTTTCCTTTGTATTGGTATCCATTACTCTCTTTCATACCTCCTTGTTCAAAGTTTTTATTTTTAAGGGTTTTTGTCATTTTCGCCTGCACCGGGAAGCTCCTTTGGCTTTTCTGCTCCGTTTCCGAGCCCCTTTGCAAGTCCCTCAAGTCCCTCGGCAAAATACCTCAGACTTGAAACAACCTTTTTATAATCCATTCTTCTCGGACCGATAACACCGATTACCGCATTTGTTCCGCCAATGGGAACAGAGCAATAAACAATGCTTGTGTCTGAAAGAACAGAGTCACCGGACTGATCTCCGATATAGATTTTCACGCCGTGGTCACCTGCGCGTATGCCGTCTGTGCTTATCGGCACAAGCCCTGTAGTGTTTAAACCATCCTCACGATTTGCGTTAGTTTCGCCGTCTGTGCGCGAAATAAGCTGTTTTATATCGCCCGAATGTTGCTCAAAGGTTTGCATAAGCGAACGCACCTTATCGATATCGGAAAATTCGGGATATTCAAGCAGATTTGTAACGCCGTCAACCTTAACGCTATCGAAGCCCGTTCCCTTTGCCGCATTGAAAGCCGCACGGAGAATTGGATTTGCAAGGCTTCTGAGCCGTCCGAGTTCTTCCTCAATCAAGAACACCGTTTCAAGCTGAACACCGTCAAGCGGAACTCCTACAAGATACTTATTGAGTATTGGCTTCATGCGGACAATATCGCTCTCTGTCACGGTAATCTCGGAATTTATAACGCTTGTTTTGACCTCGCCAAGCTGCGTTATCATAACAAGCAGGAAGCTTTTTTCGCCAAGAAGCATTGCATCAAATTTAGCCACAGTTGTGCAACCGGGTTTTGATGCAACAGACACAGAGGCATATCTCGTTACACCCGACATAATTCTTCCCGCACGCTCCATGAGTCTTTCGGTTTCGGCGGTTTTGAATTTGGTGAGGTCATTGAGAAGCTCAAGCTCCTCCATATTGAGGCGGTAATCCTCCATGAGTTTATCCACATAAAATCTGTATCCGGCGGAGGACGGAATACGTCCTGCCGAGGTATGGGGCTTATCGAGATAACCCATTTCCTCAAGCTCGCTCATCTCATTTCGGATAGTTGCGGAGGAAAGTGAAAGTCCGCCATGCTGAGTGAGATACTTTGAGCCGACAGGTTCGCCGGAATCGATATAAGCATCGATTATCATTTTGAGTATCTGTTTCTTGCGCTCATTAAGTTCCACTTTCTCGCCTCCTTTTAGCACTCAACGCCTTCGAGTGCTAACGTGATAATTTTACAACATTTACTGCTTTTTGTCAATACCTTTGGGTGTTAATGCTGTTAATTTTTTGTAAACGTGGGCAACGCAGGCAAAGACAATGCGAAATGGAGCATGATATAATTTCAAAACAAATCCGACTAAAAATACAGAGTATGTTCCAAATTGAATTTCTCTCAGAAAAAATGCAAATTCACTCAGCAATTGGCCAAAGCGCATTTTTAGTGCAAGATGAACAAAATATATTTAAAATTGAGCCGATTTAATGTGAGAAAAAGAGAAAAGGCAAAAAATCTCGAAAACGTCTTGACAAATCGCCTGTTTTCTGTTATAATAATCAAGCAATGTTGAGGGAACAATCCCGAAAACGTCAGAGCATGGCGGAATAGCTCAGCTGGCTAGAGCATCCGGTTCATACCCGGCAGGTCGTTGGTTCAAATCCGACTTCCGCTACCAAAAGCTGTTCCGACAAGGTTCAGCTTTTCATGGCCCGTTGGTCAAGCGGTTAAGACACGGCCCTTTCACGGCTGTAACATGGGTTCGATTCCCGTACGGGTCACCAAGCGCAAACGGCAACTCAAAAGAGGTGCCGTTTATTTTTTTATTACCCTAAACACAAGAAAAATCGGACACTATCCAAAGTGCCCGATTTTTTTGTTTTAAAGCTGATGCTTATATTCTCCGTTTTCTGTCCTCTTGATAATCTTCTCACGGATGTTTGAACAGAAATTTGTAAAATAATAACTATGCCCGGCAACACGCATAAGAAGCGTCATATAAATATTTTCTCCGAGCTTATATTTTACCGATAAGCCTGTTAAAGCGTTCTCTGATGCCAAGCTTTTTTAAAGCGGACTTCTCTGCTTTGATACAAAAAACGCCGTCACACAGTTCAAGAGCATCGCCCTCTTTAACGTCATTGGGCAAATCAGCCGTGGAGATGTTCCGCATTTCTTTGTTTCCATCTTTATCGGTAAACTCGCACACGGCAAAGTATTCATTCTTGTCGGCTATTTTTTCAATTCTGTCAACGACAATTTTCATGCAAAGCTCTTCCTTTTCTGTTTTAATAAAATCGGATATAGAAACACGCATCAATTAAAACATTGTCATCTGATTTGTTGGAGAAAGGTCATCAAGAACGCCGTTGCGCTGCAAAATATCAAGCACTGCCCGGGAAATCTGCGCTCTGTTCCTCAGGTCCTCAATGGAAAGAATTTTTCTTTCTGCTGCGGCATTTTCAATGCTCTGTGCGGCAACGTCACCGAGTCCTGCAAGCGATGAAAACGGCATTCTCACCGCACCGTCTTCGGGCAGAAATGCAAACGCTTTTGACTTGTAAAGGTCAACAGGCAGGAATTTGATGCCTCTGGCGCAAGCCTCGTTTGCAAGCTGAAGTGTGGAATAAAGTTCCGCATCTTTCTGCGTTGCATCCTTGCCCTTGGTTTCAATCTCTTTCATGGTCTGCTCGATAAACTTCTTTCCTTTGCCGACAATTTCGGCATCAAAGCCACCGGGAGCAACCGTGAAAAATGCCGCATAAAATTCAAGGGGTTTATGCACCTTCATCCAGCCAAGTCTTAGCGACGAGATAACATACGCCGCCGCATGAGCCTTAGGGAACATATACTTTATCTTCTTACATGAGGCGATATACCATTCAGGGACATCATGCTTGAGCATTTCTTCCTCATATTCAGGTTTCAGACCTCTGCCCTTTCGCACGTCCTCCATTATTTTGAAGGACATACTTCTGTCAAGTCCGTGGTAAATGAGATAAACCATGATACTGTCACGGGTTCCGATAACGTCGGAAATGGTGCAGATGCCGTCCTTGATAAGATCCTGCGCATTTCCAAGCCACACGTCTGTTCCATGAGAAAGTCCCGAAATCTGAAGCAAATCGGTGAAATTCTTCGGCTTTGAATCAACAAGCATCTGACGCACAAACTTTGTGCCAAATTCGGGAAGTCCGAATGTTCCGACCTCGCTTCCGATGTCCTCGGGGTTTACGCCAAGGGATTTTGTGGACAAAAACAGCTCCATAACTTCCGGGTCTGAAAGCGGTATGTCGAGAATATTTAAGTTGCCGTAACGCTCCATCATTCTGTATTTTGTCGGCACATCGTGTCCGAGCAAATCGAGCTTGAGAATGGTGTCGTGAAGATATTCAAAAGCAAAGTGCGTGGTGACCGTGTCGCTCTTAACGTCATCGGCAGGGTGCTGAACAGGAGTGAAGTCATACACCTGGTATTCTTTCGGAACAACGATGATGCCTCCGGGATGCTGTCCTGTGGTTCTCTTAACTCCCTCACAGCCCTTTGAAAGTCTTGTTTCCTCCGCCTTGTTAAGAACAATTCCCTTTTCCTCGCAATACTTTTTAACAAAGCCATATGCCGTCTTTTCGGCAAGTGTGCCGAGCGTTCCTGCACGGAAAACGTGTCCCTCGCCAAAAAGAACTTCTGTGTATTTATGGGCATCGCCCTGTACATCACCCGAAAAGTTAAGGTCAATATCCGGGGATTTGTCGCCGTTAAAGCCAAGGAATGTTTCAAAGGGAATGTCGTGTCCGTCGTGCTTCATTGAAGTTCCGCATTTGGGACATTCCTTATCGGGAAGGTCAAAGCCGGAGCCAACCGAACCGTCATTGATAAACTCCGAATACAAACATTTCGGGCATCTGTAATGAGGTGGCAGAGGGTTTACCTCGGTGATTCCGCCCATGGTTGCCGCAAAAGACGAGCCAACCGAGCCTCTTGAACCAACCTGATAGCCTCTTTCCTCACTGTATGCAATAAGGCGGCGGGCAATGACATAAAGCGGCGCAAAACCGTTTTTGATAATGGAGGTAAGCTCTCTTTCAAGTCTGTCGGCAACAATCTGCGGAAGCGGATCACCGTACATCTCCTTTGCCTTGTTGTAACAGTTATTTGAAAGCTCCTCCTCGGCACCCTCCATGCTCGGAGGATAGTTGCCCTCGGGAATGGGGCGAACCTGTTCTACCATGTCGGCAATGAGGCGTGTGTTTGTGACAACAATCTCATATGCCTTCTCCTCTCCGAGATATGCAAATTCCTCAAGCATCTCCTCGGTTGTTCTCATGTAAAGAGGAATATGCTTATCTGCATCGGGCATCTTTTTTGCGGCAAGAAGAATCTGACGGTTTACCTCATCTTCAGGATTTATAAAATGCACATCTCCCGTTGCAACAACAGGCTTTCCGAGCTCCTCACCGAGAGATATGATTGTTTTGTTAACCTCATGCAATGCCTCAACGTCCGCAAGAGTGCCATTTGCAATAAGAAAAGCGTTGTTTCCGTCGGGTTGAACCTCAAGATAATCATAAAAAGACGCTATTTCCACAATATCATTTTTGGGCTTTCCGTCAAGAATTGCCCTGAAAAGTTCGCCTGCCTCACAGGCTGAACCAATTATGAGCCCCTCTCTGTATTCCGTGAGAAGAGTCTTGGGAATACGGGGGTATCTTTGGTAAAAATCAAGATATGATTGGGAGACCATGCGGTAAAGATTCTTGAGTCCGACGAGATTTTTAACAAGTATAATCTGGTGGAATGTCGGCAGCTTTTTTGGGTCTGTGTTCTGCGACATAACTCCAACCATTGCAGAAATGTTCTGAAGTCCCTCAAGATTCAGCTTTTCAACCATTTTTCCAAAAATAAGGGCAAGCATATGTGCATCGTCCCCGGCTCTGTGGTGGTTGAAATCGCCAAGGCCGAAATACTTCGCAACTGCGTCAAGCTTATGGCTCTTGAGGTCGGAATTGACATATCGCGAAACGGCAACAGTATCAATGTATGTAGGGTCAAATTTAAGGTCAAGTTTTTCCGCAAAGTTACGGATAAATCCAACGTCAAAGGAAGCATTATGCGCAACAAGGACATCTTTTCCGATATATTCAAGGAACATGGGGAGTGCCTTATCAATCGTGGGCGCATCCTTAACCATGTCATCGGTGATGCCTGTTAACTCCTGAATGTTTTCGGGAATGGGCATTTCGGGGTTGACAAAAATATTAAACGTGTCATAAACCTCGCCGCCTCTGTATTTTACTGCTCCGATTTCCGTTATTCCGCAGGTACGCACCGAGGTTCCCGTTGTTTCAATGTCAAAAACAACAAATTCATCCTCGGAAAAATTTGCATCGGCGTTACCGTAAACGGCTCTTGCCGTGTCGTCAACAAAATATGCCTCGATTCCGTAGATAACCTTTACATCGCCAAGTTTTTCTGCGGCAAGCATTGTCTGAGGGAATGCCTGAAGATTTCCGTGGTCGGTTATGGCAACGGCAGGTTGTCCCCAAGCCTTGACCTGCTTAATAATATCCTTTGGCTCACCTGTTGCGTCCATGGAGGACATATTTGTGTGAAGATGCAGCTCAACTCGCTTTTCGGGGGCGTTATCTTTCCTTGTGATCTTTTTTATTACGGCAATATCCATCGGACGCACGACAACACACTTATCATAATCATCAAAGCTTGCTTTTCCATGCATTGCGATGCACATTCCGTCCGAGAGCTTTGAATACTCTTCGTCCTTTTCAATGTCATAAATAACCTTGCACACGCAAGATGAATCCTTATCCGTGAGGAAAAAGCTTAAGAGATATTTTTTACCGCTTTTAAGAAGCTTTTTTTCAAGGCAGAAAATCTCGCCGCAAACCGTTAGCTTCTTTGTTTCCTCGCTTATACTTCTTATGGGCATAATGTCAAAATTCTTGATTTTGCCATGTATTTCCTCGGGTTCGGACACATCGAATTTCATATTTCCCGAAACAACAATGCCCTCTGAAAGGTCGCAGACAGCTTTTGCCTCATCGCCTGAAATGGAATTGAGCTGTTGCTCATGGGGCTCGTCTTCCTTTTGCTCATGAAACTGTTCGGGTGGTGGGGGAATATAAGTAATAGGTGGCGGAGTCGGTGCCATTTTAAGGTATTCTTCATACTCAATTGAGGTTCTGCCGGTGAAAACTATTCTCCATTGCTCCCCGAAACGCTCGGCTATCAATTTTGAAAGTGCTTCTGCACAACCTGCACCGCTAAGTATGGAAAGTCCGCCATTGCAAAGCTTTACATAAAGAGTATTTGCCGTGTCCGAACTATCCTTTGAACATTGCTCTCCGTCTTCGTCTTCATTTGCGTTTTCGGATACGCTTGCAACCTCATCAAAGGTTTCCGAGTCAATAACCGAAACACTTCCGTTATCTCCCGGAGTCGCTGCAAATGAACCGCCGGCACCATTGAGAAAGCCTCGTCCGAAAACGCTTTCGCGCCTGAATTCTGTGAGAATATCACCGGTTTTGTCAAGTGTAAACCCAACTTTCGGCACAGCTCCCACATAACACGGACGAATACGGACATCGCTACATTCATGCGCCTGCATTATTGCCTGCTCCATTTGCAAAATAACCCCATAAGGGACATAGCCGTCAAGGGAAAGACTTGTGTCAACAAGTCGTCTTTCGGCATCAACCCTCACAGAAAAATCCGTTATTTTCTCTATTGCCGCCATTTCCTCCGCACACGGGGAATACTTGCGGAATTTTTTCAAAAAAAGTTGTGCTTTTTCCGTCATCATCTTATCCTTTAAGTCTGTTCTTACATTATTTTTTATTCTGTTGCAACAAGGTCTTTAACCTTTTCAACAATGTCGCTCACATTCTGCTCGGTATTCTTACCACTGCAAGCTATGACAATATCGGCATACTTTTCGTAAAGGGGACACCTTTCTCTGTAAAGGTCGGCAAGGGTTTCTCCCTCACCAAAGGCAATTCCCCTTGTTTTTATGTTCTTTATTCTTCTTTTCACCGAGTAATATGGGAGTTCAAGATAAACCACAACTCCGTTTTTCTTCAGATGCTCCATGGTCTGCTCACGCAAAACCGCACTACCACCCGTTGCAACAACGCATCTGTCAAACTCCGTTGAAACAATTGAATCCCTTTCAACATCGAGAAAGGCATCCTTTCCGTCCTGTTCAACAATTTTATAGAGCATCCTACCGGTTTTATGCTGAATAACAAGGTCGGTGTCCACAAATCCAAGTCCAAGAGCCTTTGCCGTGAGCACTCCAAGGGTGCTTTTGCCACACCCCGGCATACCGATAAGCACTATATTTGTTTTCTTATCCATAATCTTCTTCCAAGCAAGCAATAATTATTTCTGTGCAGCAAGTTTTGCCGCCTTAACTGTGTTTTTCATGAGCATGGTTATTGTCATGGGTCCAACGCCTCCGGGAACGGGGGTTATGAAGGATGCTTTTTTCTCGCAGGAATCAAAGTCCGCATCGCCTGCAAGCTTCCCGTTTTCATCCCTGTTCATGCCAACGTCAATAACAACTGCACCATCTTTTATCATATCACCCTTGAGAAGCTTTGCTTTTCCAACTGCCATGACAACAATGTCGGCACGTCTTGTTTCCTCGGAAAGATTAGCTGTTCTTGAGTGGCAGATTGTCACGGTTGCGTTTGCGTGAAGCATAAGCATTGCCTGGGGCTTGCCCACAATGTTGCTTCTGCCAACAACGCACACGCTCTTTCCGGCAGGGTCGATACCGTATTCACTCAAAAGCTCCATTACACCTGCAGGCGTACAGGGAAGAAAATCATAATCACCAATCATGATTTTTCCGACATTCACAGGGTGAAAAGCATCGACGTCCTTTTCGGGAGAAATATGGTCAATGACAAGTTTTTCATTGAGATGCTTCGGCAGGGGTGACTGAACAAGAATACCGTGAATCTTGTTGTCGTTGTTCAGCTTTTCAACAAGTGCAAGCAATTCGCTTTCTGTTGTTTCGGCAGGGAGAGCATATTCTTCGGAATAGAAGCCACATTCCTCGCAGGCAAGCTTCTTGTTTCTCACATATATTTTTGAGGCAGGGTCATCGCCAACGATAACCACCGCAAGTCCCGGGACAACTCCCGTTTTTTCGGCAAACTGTGCCGCCTCTGTTTTAATCTGTTCTCTGACCTTTTTGGAAACTGCTTTTCCGTCAATAATTGTTGCCATAATTCTTGTCCTTTCGTTTATGTAAATGGGCACAGTAGCCCAAGGTATTCTTTTGCTACATCGTCTTTATCTTTCAGGAGTTTTCGGGCAATGTTTTCTTTTTTGTTCTTATTGAAATAACAATAATTGCCGCTGTGCATCCGACAAAGCACAAAAGTCCGAGCAATTGCGAAATTCTGAATGGTCCGACATAAAGGCTGTCAGTTCTGAAGCCCTCTATAAAAAATCTTCCAAAACCATACCATGCCGCATACATAAGTGCAATCTGACCATCAAACTTCTTCTTACGGTAAACAACGTTCAGTATAACAAATCCAACTGTGTTCCACACAGATTCATACAGAAAAGTGGGGTGTGCCGCAATAATGCGTGCCAAAGGAGAAGCGGGGTCTGCGCTGCTTATGAGCATACGCAGGGGAAACTCACTTGCGAAATGCGGAGTTTCAATGACGTGTCCGAGAATGTCAATCTTTGTGAGATCTCCATATGCTTCGGCATTGAAAAAATTCCCCCATCTTCCGAGAATCTGTCCCACAAACACACCCGGTGCTGTGCAATCAAGCATTTTCGGAATCGGAATTTTTTTGTAAAGGCTAACGCCGATAATGGTGCAAAATCCTCCGATTATGCCGCCATAAATGGCAAGGCCTCCCTCCCAAACTGCTATCACGTCGTAAAAGCTATGAAAGCTGTCAAGACTTGTCAGCACAAAATAAAGTCTTGCACAGACAATTGAAATGGGAACAAGAAAAATCGCATAATCAATAACGTCGTCTGTGGTAATGCCTTCGTCTTTTCCTCTCAGGCAAACATACAAAACCGACAAAACAATTCCAATGCAAATTATTATGCCATACCAGAATATTGGTTTTCCGAGAACCGTAAATGCAACTCTCGGAACTTCAATCCAATCAATTCCAAGCCCCGGAAATGAAATATAATTTGTCATTTTCTCATTCCTCCAGGGGCAAAATCTTTGAAACTGCAAAACGTTCGGGAACAAATGCGTTTTTAAGCAGTTTCTCCGTTTCCTCAAGTGTGATGCTCTGCATTATGCGGGGATATTCAAACAGGTCACATTCCGAAAACTTAAATCCAAGAAAAGAATTGGCGATGTCGTCGGTGCTGTTGAACACCTTTATGCTTCCTGCATAAAGCTTGCGCTTTGCACGTTCAAAGTCCTCTTCGGCGATGCCGTTTTGCACAAAATATGCCGCCTCGTCCATTATTGCCTTTGCAAGCTCATCGGGCTTTTCAGTGCTTCCTCCGACAATGCAATAGGCAAAACGCTCGTGTATATCTTCAGAGCCGGAAAAGCTTCTGTTAATAAGTCCATTTTCGTAATTCTCGTTGTAGAAACGACTGCTTCTGCCATAAATCACTTCAAGAATAATGTTATACATTGCGCTCATCTTTGCAAGGTCAATGCCGTAAAGATGTCCCGCAGTATCCTTGATACCAACGTTTACCATGGGCATTGCAACCTGCATTTTTTCGATAATTTCCTTTTGCGCCACCGCCGTTTGTTCGTCGGGATAAATTCTTTCAACAGGAACTTTTTCAACTTCGTTTGACGGAAGCATCTTATCCGCTGCTGCACTCACCTGTTCGGGAGATATGTTTCCGCAAACAACAAGTGCCATGTTGTGAAGATTGTAAAAGCTGTTATATGCCTCAAAAAGCTTTTCGGGAGTTATTTCAGCAATGGTTTTCTCGGTGCCTGCGGTGTCTATGCGCACAGGGTTATCCTTGAAAAGCGCACGCATGAGATTGAAATAAAGCCGCCATTCGGGGTTATCGTCATACATCCTTATTTCCTCACCGATAATTCCCATTTCCTTATTGACGGTTTCATCGGTAAAATAAGGGTGAGTAACAAAATCAAGAAGAATTTCAAGGTTTTCGGAAATGCTTCCCGTTGCGGAAAACAGGTAAACCGTAGCGTCTGACGAGGTGTAAGCGTTTGCACTGCCGCCGAATTTTGCATAACGGCTGAAGGTGTCTGTGCCGTCTTCGTTTTCAAAAAGCTTGTGCTCAAGAAAATGCGCAATTCCGTCGGGCAGAACAACTTCCTCCCCCTTGGCATTCTTAAATTTATTGTCTATTGAACCGAACTTTGTGCCAAACACGGCATAGGCTGTTCCGTGGTTCTTGGGAATAACATATATTTTAAGTCCCGAAGCGTGAGTGCCCTCATAATATCTCTCATCAATTTCGGGAAAATCCTTTAAGATAAAATTCATGCGTTTCATTCCTTTCATCATCGGGTAAAATCATTCTTCATCTTCGCCGCTATCCGCCTTTATCGTTCCCTCAAGGAAATAGAAGGTGTCAAGCAAAACCGTGTTTGCCGCCTCAACAATCTCGCTCTTTGTGACGGCATTGATTTTGCCGATATAATCGGAGGGTTCGGGAGCATTTTCAACACTTCTCACGGCAAAGGCACGATACCAGTTTATAAGTGCCCAGGGGTCATCATAGATTTCTGTGTAACCATTCGCAAGAGCACGCTTTGCATCGTCTATTTCGGAATCTGTAATGTCGCCTTGCTTTACAAGGTCAAGCTGATGAAGAATCTCCGTTTTAGCCTTTTCGCAGTTTTCAACGTTTATGCCGCTTGAAAGCACAATAATGCCTTTATCCGACACAAAGCCCGACGAGCAATAATAGCAAAGGCTCATTTTTTCACGGACATTGAGAAACAGTTTACTTGTCACACCGCCGCCAAAAATCGCATTCATGAGCACATAAATATGACCGTTTCCTGCCGCCGCACTTCCACCTGTTCTGAAGCCCATGGCAATCTTGCCCTGATTTACGGGCATTTTTTCAACGACTTCTTTCACCTTTTCAACCATTGTCTTTACGGTTGAAACAGGCTTTCCGCTCACAGATGTGTTTCTCTTCGGGAGAATCTTTGAAATACGCTCTGCAACCTTTTCGCACGGCTCTGTTCCAACGTAGTAAATCTCCATGGGAGCCGTGGCGATAACATTTTTATAGAAATCATAGAGCATTTCCGGAGTAACCGCCGCAACGCTCTGCTCTGTGCCAAGCTCGCTTACGGCATACGCTTCACCCTCACACATTATCTCACGCATACGCTTTTGGGCATAGGAATTTTTATTGTTGATAAGCGAGCGAATATTGTCAATGAGGTTCTTCTTTTCACTTTCAACATATTCGGGCAAAAATGCGCCATTTTTGAGAACAGGCATTGTGAGAAGCTCTGTAATCATGGAAAGCACGCCTTCAAAAAGTCCTGTTCCCTCGGGAACAAAGTTTTCTCTTAAAAAGGAAACACTAAAGCCGAAAAGCTGTGCCTCTCCCTGCTTGTGCGTGAAAGCACCCACAGAGGAAGCGTAAAGCAAATCAAGCTTTTTTGAAATGTCGAGCATGGTTGGAAAATTTATTGTTCCTCTTTTAAGCACAGACGGCAAAAGTGCCGCCAAGGGAGCGGTTTTCTCTGAAAGGGGAATAACGTATTCGAGAGCGAGAGAATCTGTTTTGAATTTATCGGAATACACCGCATTGAGTGCAACTCCGGGGAAAATTTCCATACGTTTCATTTTTAATCATTCCTTTCCGAAAGGGTTTTATGCGAGAAAATATACACAAACTGATTTTTGCGATATAATGTAGTATTAGCATCGGGATTGCATGATTATCCACATATCCATTTTATATTTTACTACAAAACCGTCTCAATATCAATAGGTTTGACTCTTTATTTTCCAAATGGGGAAATAAATTTTACATATGATGTCACAAACCCCAAAAAGAAAACGGACACACGCAAAACTCCGTGTGTCCGAAACAGTCTGCACTCTGTGCTTTACAATTGCAAAGCTATCATATCCTATCAAACCTTATAACCGTCATATATTCATATCCGTCAGCCTTAAGTGCCTCGTCAATCTTTCCCTTAATCTCGCTTCTCCTGTTTTGCATAGAATAGGGAATTCCAAGGTCAAAAACAAGCTTTGTACTTTCAGCACCTCGCACTATGCGAAAATCGTGAAGTGAAAAAGTTGGGTCAATATTGCGAATAATGTTGCCAAGAACCTCCTGCATGGTATTTCGTTCTCCGTCGTCAGTTTCAACGGGGTCAAAATGTATAACAAGATGCACGCCTGTACGTTCATGGACAAGGCACTCAATTTCGTCGATTATTTCGTGGCACACAAGCGGATTTTCATTTGCGCTCATTTCTGCATGAACTGTTGCAAAATATCTTCCGGGCCCATAATCGTGAACAAGAAGATCGTGGATACCGAGTATTTTTTCATGGGAACAGACAAGCTCTGAAATACGCTTTGTCATCTCGACGTCAACCTGCTTACCCAAAAGCGGAGAAACCGTTTCCTTTGCAACACAAATGCCGGAATAAACAATAAAAATCGCAACCGCAGCTCCGATATAACCGTCTATGTTCAAGCTAAAATAATGCTTTACAATGCCTCCGACAATAACAACACTTGTTGCAACAACGTCGTTTCTGCTGTCAACCGATGCCGCAGAAAGAGCCGTTGAGCCTATAAGTCCACTCGTTTTTTTGAAAAACAGAGACAGCCACAATTTGAGCAAAACCGCCCCGACAAGCACCGCATACGCAACCGCAGAATAATCCGCCGCAACAGGCGAAATAATCTTTCCGACCGAGGTTTTGAGAAGTTCAACTCCGATAATCAGAATTATTGCCGAAACTGCAAGTCCCGAAATGTATTCATACCGTGCATGGCCGTATGGGTGATCCTTATCAGCAGGCTGTTGAGCCATTCGGAAGCCCCAGAGCGTTACAAGTGATGACGAGGCATCTGTGAGATTGTTCATTGCATCCGCAATAACCGCCACAGAGCCGCAAATCATTCCCACCGCCATTTTTACTGCAGAAAGAAGCAGATTGCAAAAAATTCCAACTGCCCCAGAAAGCTTTCCTATTGAGGCTCTCACAATGGGTGATGATATATTTTCACTGTCCTTTACAAAAAGCTTTAAAAGTATATCTGTCATGCGTTCCTCCTTTGTATAAGGTTTTATATAGCTACGGCGAGTGCCGTTCCCATTCTATTATATCATTTTATAACAAAAGTGTGTGATTATCAATGCTTTTTTTGAGAAAATTCCGAAAATATTCAAAGGAAAAATCCACTGTATGCGTGCTATTGACTTTTATTCGGTTTTATGATATAATAAAGTGTGCCGTTTTGGACGGCAAAAGTCTTTTTAAGAGGTATTTTCTGTCGATGAACATAAAGCGTACCGGCAAGGACACTGCGCCTGCCGTTTCAATAAAAAAATTTATAGGTCAGAGCGATGTTTCAAACATGGGAGCATTCGCAGCTTCTTGCGAGCTTTACTTTGAAATAGGTGTTTCGGTAGCACAAGAGTTTTCACAAAATGAGCCTGAGGTTCAGCTTGTGGTTTTCCCTGCCGAAACAGGAGAGAACACCGGCAAGACCGACGGAAAAGGGCAGGAAGCCCTGACAGTCAACGCCGTACCCATGGCAAAAAACACAAGCAGGCATTGCTATGGATTTTATGCGGCGCTCAAGCTTCCTATGATTCTTGCAAATTATGGTCTTGAATGTGGTCTTTTCAGATACTATGTCCGCATTATTCTCGGCGATGACAGCTTTTATACCTGCAGTGTAAACAATGTTGATTTTTCGCTTGTCAAAAATCTGCCTCCCACACCGTTCAGACTTCTTTGTCACAAGGATACATTTTTGCTTCCCAACGGCTTTGGCGGCGGAGTTATGTATCAGATTTTCCCCGACAGATTTTTTGCCGGCAACGTTAAGCTTCCCATAAGAGCCGATGCCGAATTCAACCCCGATTGGTATAATGGTATTCCCCAATATGGTGAATACCCCGGCGCATTTGTCAAAAACAATATGTTCTTTGGCGGAAATCTTTACGGCGTTGTTGAAAAACTGCCATATCTTTCGCAAATGGGTGTCACATGCATTTATTTAAACCCGATTTTCAAAGCATATTCAAACCACAAATACGACACCTCCGACTATATGAGTGTTGACGAAATGTTCGGTGGAGATGATGCTCTCAAAATGCTCATAAAAGAGGCGCACGCTCTTGGCATGAAAATAGTCCTTGACGGTGTTTTCAATCACACAGGAGATGACAGCATCTATTTTGACAAATACAAAAAACACGGTAACGGCGCATATTCATGCAAAACCTCGCCTTTTCGTAAGTGGTATAATTTCAAGAAATATCCCGAAAAATATGACTCATGGTGGGGAATAGAAATTCTCCCGAAGCTCAATCAGAATGAAAAAAGCTGTCGTGAATTTTTCACGGGAAGCGGCGGAGTGTGCAAAAAATATGCAGCCATGGGAATTGACGGCTGGCGGCTTGATGTTGCAGACGAGCTTCCCGACATTTTCCTTGATGAATTCAGAAGCTCCGTGAAAGGTGCGAACCGTGATGCCATTATCATAGGTGAGGTCTGGGAAAATGCGGCGGACAAAATTGCTTATGGGAAGCTCAGACAATATTTCTGGGGAAATCAGCTTGACAGCGTTATGAACTACCCTTTTAAAAACGCCGTTATTGATTTTCTTCTAAATAAAAACTCCACCGGACTTTATAACACTCTCACCGATATTTATTCAAGCTATCCCAAAGCCGTTTGCGACAATCTCATGAACCTTATAGGAACGCATGACACGGACAGAATCCTGACGGTTCTTTCGGGAGAAAATCTTGAGGGAATGTCAAATGCCGACCTTTCAACCCACAAAATGAGCGACGAGCTTTATTCCCTTGCTGTGCGCAGACTCAAGGTTGCCGCAACTCTTCAATACACAGTTTTTGGTTTTCCGTCGGTATATTACGGCGACGAAGCAGGCTGTGAGGGCGGTCACGACCCATTCTGCCGCCGTCCGTTCCCATGGGGATGCGAAAACGATGAGCTGATTTGCCACTACAAGAAGCTCGGTGAACTCAGGCGTTCTTTCTCCTGCTTTGATTGTGGCGCATTTGGAAGTATCAGCCGTTCCGAAAGCACAATATGCTATAAACGAAGCGACAAACACGAAGACATTTTTGTTCTCGCAAATGCAAATGAGGCGTGTTCAGACGTTTTGCTCCCGATTGGCTTTGACGGCTTAATCACAGATTTTCTTACACAAAAGCCCCTTGACTGTAAAAAAACAACTAATGGATTATGCATTACACTTGATGGGATAAGTGCAGCGGTTATAGTCATAAAAAAGCAAGCCAACAAGGCTTAATCTATCATTTTAGAACACCTTTTACTGCATAAAATACTTTATAAACAAGGAGAACTCTCATGAAAAGACAATGCGGCGTGCTCATGCACATAAGCACTCTCCACGGCGACTTTTCCTGCGGAAGCTTTGGAAAAGAAGCAAAGCAATTTATTGATTTTCTCGCCGAAAGCGGTTTTTCCTGGTGGCAGACGCTTCCGTTCTGCCCTGTTGACGAATGTAACTCACCTTATAAATCCGACTCTGCTTTTGCAGGAAATCCATATTTTGTTGACCTGCCGACACTTTGCGAAAAAGGATTTATAACAGCAGACGAGCTTGAAAGCTGCCGTCAGCACACTCCCTACAGCTGTGAATTTGTCCGTCTTTATCACACACGTTTTTCAGTTCTGATGAAGGCTTCCTGCCGTGTAGATGAGGCTTATAGAAGAAAAGTGGAAGACTTTATTGACGGCGACAAGTATATTGCCGACTTCTGCCGTTACATGGCTTTGAAAACGGCAAACCATGGTGCTCCCCATGAAAAATGGACAACCGAAGATTTCTCATCTCAGGTTGAATTTATGTGGAAATTTATCCAATATGAGTTTTTCACCCAATGGGACAAAATAAAATCCTATGCAAATCAAAAGGGCATAAAGATTATGGGCGACATTCCCATTTACGTTGCACCGGACAGCTGTGATATGTGGAGTGCCTGCGGCGAAAACCGTTTTTTGCTTGACGGCGACGGTCATCCGAGATGTGTTGCAGGAGTTCCTCCGGACTATTTCTCCGAGGATGGTCAGCTTTGGGGTAATCCTCTCTATGACTGGGAAAGCATGAAGTCCGACGGTTTTGGCTGGTGGCGTGCAAGGCTCATGCATATGTTCAGACTTTTTGACGGTGTGAGAATTGACCATTTCCGTGGATTTGAGTCGTATTGGAGCGTACCGGCTGATGCAAAAAGTGCAAAAGAGGGAAGCTGGATAAAGGGGCCCGGAAAAGAATTCATTGATGTAATTAAAGAATGTGCGGGAGAAAAGCTTGTGGTTGCCGAGGATCTTGGGGACATAACAAAAGAGGTTTATGACCTTGTTGAATACAGCGGATTTCCCGGCATGAGAGTGCTTCAATTCGGTTTTCTTGACGGCGGAGATTCGCCTCACCGTCCTTATAATTACCCCAACAACAGCGTCGCATACACAGGCACTCACGATAACAACACTCTTCTTGGGTATGTGTGGGAGCTTGATGAGGTAACCCGTGAAAAAGTGATGAACTATTGCGGTCATTTTTCTTCCGAATGGGACAGCACAGAAGCCTATGACCGCATTATCCGCACAATGTATGCAAGCGGTGCAGGACTTCTTATTCTCCCCATTCAGGACATACTTGGATATGGTTCTGACACAAGGCTGAATATTCCCGGGAAAGCCGATGGAAACTGGCAATACCGCATTACAAAAGAGCAGCTTGACGGCATTGACACGAAAAAATACCGCAAGCTGGCGGAGCTTTATGGGCGAGTGTAACCGGCTTAACACAATACCGTTTTTTATTTATGCATTATATAAAAAAGAATGGAGCTTGAACAAATCAAGCTCCTCTTTTTTTATATTAAACCGTTTTATCTGTTTAAATCTCAATTATTCCGTCAAAAACCTTTCGTGGATCGCCTGTGAGATAAACAAAGCCATCCTCGTCATATCTTACCTTGAGATTTCCGCCAAGGAGTTTGACAGTGACCTCTCTACCATGTTCACAAAGTCCTCTTTCGACCGCCGCAACAACCGCCGCACACGCACCTGTACCGCAGGCAAGCGTTTCGCCACTGCCTCTTTCCCACACTCTCATAATAATTGAATCGGGATTGATAACCTTGCAGAATTCAACATTTGTTCTTTCGGGGAAAAGACCACAATGCTCAATAACGCTTCCCTCTCCTGCGACATCCGCCTCTGAAACCTTATTTTCGCCCTCACAGAAGATTACGCAATGCGGATTTCCAACAGAGACACAGCTTATCTCATATTCCTTTCCGCCTATCTGAACAGATTTTCCAATAACTCTTTCAGCCTTGATGTTCACAGGAATACTTTCAGGGGAAAGCTCTGCCTTTGCAACCTTTACGCAAACCGTGCTGACCTTGCCTTCATTAACTGTAAGGCTAAGCTCCTTTACACCGCTTGCAGTGAGAATTTTCATTTCTGTCTTTTTCACAATGCCGTTGTCAAAGAGATATTTTGCAACACATCTTATGGCATTTCCCGCCATTTTGCCCTCGCTTCCGTCACGGTTGAACATTCGCATACGGGCATCTGCCTGTTTTGAAAAATCAGGCTCGATAAGAATAACTCCGTCTGCGCCAATGCCGTTATGACGGTCGGAAAGGCTGACTGCAAGACCTTCGGGATTATATATCTTTTCCTCAAAGCAATTGAAGTATATATAGTCATTTCCGCAGTCCGTCATCTTGGTGAAGGTGTACTTAAGCTTTTCATGGCGCATATCGTTAATGTTTACAAGCTCAACCGATGCCGCTGAATATCTTGAAAGAAGGCTGTCTGCAAGTGCGCTTGCCGTGTCAACCGAGGTAAGGCACGGAATACTGCGTTCAATTGCTTTTCTGCGCAGTCGCACGCTGTCCTTTGTGGGGGTTCTTCCACGTCTTGACGTTGAGACAACATAGTCAATCATGCCGCCGTCAATAAGCTCATCCATGTCAACTCCGGCTTGCCCCTTTGTGCAAACCGTGATGGGAAGCTCTGCCGAAATAAAGCGTTCCGCCGTTCCCTTTGTGGCATAAAGCTTGAAACCGAGCTTATGGAACTTTGCGGCAACATCCGCCATTTCATCCTTGTCAATATCACGGACGGTAAACAAAACACCGCCACTCTTTTTAAGATTATAGCCTGCGGCAGAAATTCCCTTGTAAAGCGCTTCCTCAAGGGTATTTGCGATACCGAGCACCTCACCGGTTGACTTCATTTCCGGACCAAGCTGATTGTCAACATCAATGAGCTTTGCAAACGAGAACACCGGAACTTTGACTGCAAAATAAGGTGAATTTCTGTAAAGACCTGTTCCAAAGCCCATATTCGCAAGTGCCTCGGGTTTTTCGGGGTTGTCGGAAGTTCCCACCATTGAACGCACTGCAAGATCAATCATGGGAACGCCTGTGACCTTGCTTATATAGGGAATTGTTCTTGAAGAACGGGGGTTTACCTCAATAACATAAAGCTCATCTTCATAAATCAGATATTGTATATTGATAAGTCCCATAGTTCCCAGCGAAAGAGCAAGGCGACGGGAACAGTCGATAATCCTTTCACGCATCTTATCGCTCACATTAAACGCAGGATAAACCGCAATTGAGTCACCTGAATGGATTCCTGCACGTTCAATGTGCTCCATAATTCCGGGAATAAGAATATCCTTGCCGTCGCAGATTGCATCAACCTCAAGCTCTGTTCCGGAGAGATACTTGTCGATGAGAATGGGATTTTTCTCTGTATGGGTGAGGACAATCTTCATGTATTCGTGAATGTCGTCCTCGGTGTAGGCGATAATCATGTTCTGACCGCCAAGCACATATGAGGGTCGGATAAGGACAGGATAGCCGATACCTTTTGCAACCTCAATTGCCTCATCCTCTGTGAACACCGTGAAACCACGGGGACGCTTTATTTCAAGCTCCTCAAGAAGCGCATCAAAACGCTTTCTGTCCTCGGCGGCATCAATGCTGTCGGCTGATGTTCCGAGAATTTTTATTCCTGCGGCTGAAAGCTTATTTGTAAGCTTGATTGCCGTTTGACCTCCGAATGCAACAACAACGCCGTAAGGCTTTTCGGTGTTGATGATACTCATGACATCCTCAATATGAAGCGGTTCAAAATAGAGTCTGTCGGCGGTGTCATAGTCGGTGGAAACGGTTTCGGGGTTGTTGTTGACAATGACAACCTCAAACCCAAGCTTTTTAAGGGAATTTACACAATGCACGCAGGCATAGTCAAACTCTATTCCCTGACCGATTCTTATTGGACCTGAGCCAAACACTATTACGGTTTTTTTGCCTGTAACGTTGTTTTGCTTATGAGTTCTTGCCTCGTTGCCGTTGCTTTCGGAATCCTCGGCAAAGGTTGAATAAAAATAGGGAGAATCGGCGTAGATATTATCGGAACAGGTATCAACAATTCTGTAAGATGCATACTTCTTATACTTGAGAGGCTTGCCGCTTAAGGTTTCAATTGTTTTGTCAAGGAATCCGAGCTTTTTCGCCTTATCATAGATTTCTTCTGTAATCTGAGCACCCTTAAGGGACATTTCAAAATCACAAAGCTTTCTCACTCTTTCAAGGAACCATGGGTCAATTCGGGTTATTTCGTAAAGCTTGTCGTCGGTCACGCCACGCTTCATTGCTTCGTACAGATAGAAAAGTCTTTCGTCTGTACAAGCGGCGACTCCGTTCATGATGTCAACATCTGAAAGCTCTGCAAGGGCAGGGAGTGTGGGTGTTTCAAGGGAAAGCTCCGCACCTCTTACGGCTTTCATGAGGGCCTCTTCAAAGGTTGCGCCGATTGACATAACCTCGCCTGTGGCTTTCATCTGTGTGCCGAGTTTTCTGTCGGCGTAAACGAACTTATCAAAGGGCCATTTGGGAAATTTGCAAACTATATAATCGGGCGCAGGCTCAAAATGAGCGCAGTTTTTACCTGTGTTTTCGTTGCAGATTTCTTCAAGGGTAAAGCCGATTGCGATATTTGTTGCAACCTTGGCAATGGGGTATCCTGTTGCCTTTGAAGCGAGGGCAGACGAACGGGAAACTCTGGGATTCACCTCAATAACGGCATATTCGCCTGTTGTTGGATGAAGTGCGAACTGACAGTTGCATCCGCCCTCAACGCCAAGCTCATTGACAATATCAAGTGCCGCCTTACGGAGCATACCAAGTTCTTTTTCGCTAAGGGAAACCGCAGGTGCGGCAACAATGCTGTCGCCTGTGTGAACGCCGACAGGGTCAAAGTTTTCCATTGAGCAGACCGCAACGCAATGCCCTGCGCTATCTCTCATAACCTCATATTCAATTTCTTTCCAGCCGGAGATGCACTTTTCAACAAGAACCTGTGTAATGGGCGAAAGTCTGAGTCCGTTGCCGCAGATTTCTTTCATTTGTGCAACGTTATTTACAATGCCGCCGCCTGTTCCGCCAAGGGTAAATGCCGGGCGAATGATAACGGGGTAACCTATTTCCTCAGCAAAACGCAGAGCATCCGGGACATTATCAACGATTGTTGAGGGCACACACGGCTGACCGATTTTCTCCATTGTGTCCTTGAACATTTGTCTGTCCTCTGCCTTATCAATGGTTTCGGGATTTGCACCGAGGAGTGTCACTCCGTGAGAAGCGAGAAATCCCTCCTTTGCAAGCTGCATGGATAGCGTGAGTCCCGTCTGACCGCCAAGGGTTGACAGGAGGCTGTCCGGCTTTTCTTTTTCGATGATACGCTTAACAGTTTCAAGGTCAAGGGATTCGATATAGATTTTATCCGCCATATGGTTATCCGTCATAATTGTAGCCGGATTTGAGTTTACAAGAACAACTTCAAGTCCTGCCTTTTTAAGGGCACGGCAAGCCTGTGTGCCTGCATAGTCAAATTCAGCCGCCTGACCGATAATAATGGGTCCGGAGCCGATAACCATAACCTTATGCAGATTCTTATTGAGTGGCATTGTATATTCCTCCTTTGGAACGTCGGGGTATAGCTTTTAAAAGTCCGTGTTTTCGGGTTACCCTTTGAATATCTCTGAATTGTTATACACAAATATTGCATAAATATTCATATCAACAACATTCTTTTGAATAATTATACACCTGTGCGACAGTTTATTAAAGCTGATTGTGTTTTTATATTGTAAAAATTTTTTATCCTTCGGAATCACAACGATATTTTTATATATGCCATAATGTGAAAACAAGTGTGGTTATTAAGCTGAATATATGAGAAAAAAGTGCGGACAAAATCCGCACTTTTATATTATCTGATCAATAAAACGTTGCAACCTCATTTTCGGGTGCATCCGCCTTTTCAAAATCAACCATGTTGAGAACGGGACCCTCGCTACCGTAAATCTTATGATTTTCAATTGAAACCGAAGCTGTCACAACAAGCCATTCGCCACGCTTTGCCTTATAAGAACCGGTTGTGTCACGGCAAAGAAGTCCACGCATGGCAATGTCGTTTTCGCAACAAACCATTATCTTTCTGCCGAAAACAAACAAATGCTTGTCTTCCGGGTCACTCGCAACAACCTGTCCCTTGAACTTCATAACCTTTCCCGAATATTTTGCCATATCCTCGGAGAGATCCCTATACCAAAGAGCATAATCACGGTCAGCAACCTCAACGACCTCCGCTTCAACATCAAAAGGAAGCGGATCTTCAATTTCGTCATACTCGACATGACCGTCAGCGTATTCATAGGCGATGTCCGAACGACGTGTAACGCCGCGGATAACCTTATGAATCTCATCCTTATCGGTTGAGTCACTTGCACGGTTAAGTATAACAAGCTCGCAGCTCTGAAGCTTGTCTACAACAAGACTTCTCATGTTTGTGTTGTAAAACAGAAATGTCTCGGAATTTGCAAACATCATTTCCTGATATACGCTCCAGTTTTCGGGAAGCGCACCATAAAGCTTGTCAAGAGTCCACATTCCGTTGTATTCGACAACAGCTCTTTCAATTTTATGCTGTTTCGCAAGGGCGGCAAGCTTTTGCTCCGTCAGCTCGTCCTCGCTCTCAATGTTTGCAACAAAAACGTTTTTGCCCGAAAACATATCAGGCGCATATTCCTCTTCGCCCTCCTCGCAAACAATAAGCAGGGTTCTCTCGCCGTTGTTAAAACGCTTGTCGCACAATGTTTCCTGAATAAACTTCGTTTTGCCGCTTTCAAGGAAGCCTGTGAAAAGATATACGGGAATTTCTTTCATTTTGCAATTGTTCCTTTCGTCATTTTAGCTTGCAGACCTTTTTGCCTTAATCTCAAAGTCCGAACAGCTCCATAACCTCATGCTTGTCAATGCCCGAGCCGATTATGCAAATGCGTCCTGTGACATCTGCCGCACCCTTGCGCACGTTAATTTCGCCGGGGGTGTAGTCAAAATGTATCCAACCGTCGCCACCGTTTACGATGCCCTTTGCACGCAGTACAAAACCGTATTCTCCGACATTTGAAAGCTTTGTCAACGCTTCTGTTATAGCCTGCTCGGTGAATATCTTTGCGGTTTCTGCGCCACAGCTTTCAAACACTTCGTCAGCATGGTGATGATGGTGGTGATGATCATGATCGTGTCCGCAACAACAATGTTCACCGTGTTCATGGTGGTGGTCGTGGTGATCATGCTCATGATGATGTTCGTGATCATGATAATGCTCGTGATCGTGGTCGTGATGCTCGTGGTCATGTTCATGGTCGTGATCATGGCAACCGCAGGTGCAATGTTCATCGTGCTCGTCGTGATCATCATGGTCGTGGTGGTGATGCTCGTGGTCATGATGATGATCGTGGTCGTGATGATGCTCGTGAGCGTCGTGCTCAAGCTGGCGGAGAATGTCGTCAAGTGACGGAGAAGTTTCCATGGCTTCGAGAATCTTTGTTCCGTCAAGGTCCTCCCAGGGAGTTGTGATTATAACGGCATCGCTATTCTTTTCACGAATAAGCTCAACGCATTTTTCAAGCTTTGCTTCGTCCATTCCTGTGGTTCTGCTGAGAATTACCGTCTTTGCATTTTCAATCTGATTGTTGAAAAATTCGCCGAAATTCTTCATGTACATTTTGCACTTTGAAGCATCTGCAACGGTTGTGACACAGTTTACGCAAACCTTGTCGCCAAGCCCCTCAACCGCCTTTATAACATCGCTGAGCTTGCCCACGCCCGACGGCTCTATAAGAATCCTGTCGGGAGCATAGTCCGCAATTACCTTTCCGAGAGCTTCCGAAAAATCACCCACAAGACTGCAGCAAATACAGCCGGAGTTCATTTCGTTAATCTGAATACCTGCTTCCTTAAGAAAGCCGCCGTCAACTCCTATTTCGCCAAATTCGTTTTCAATAAGAACAAGCTTTTCGCCCTTATAGGCTTCGGTGATGAGTTTTTTTATAAGCGTGGTTTTTCCTGCGCCAAGAAAACCCGAAAATATATCTATCTTTGTCATTTTTATTACCATTCCTTTCTTGCGGTGTAAATCCGAAAATCTATTTTCAGACTTTGTGTCCTTTCGCAGACAACAATTTCACTTACATCATTATATTACCTTTTTTTCATGATTTCAAGCAGTATTTCAAAGATATTTTTTGAAAATTCTTATAAAATTTATATTAACTGTCCCTTTTGTCACATTTTAACATAGATTTTTGCCGAAAATATGCTTGACTGCATATTTAAACCATAAAAATTTGCAAAATATATTCAAGCGGTAAACCAAAAGATGTAAAAAATGGTGTAAAATAGGAGATAATGAAAACACATGAAAAACCTTAAAAGGGGCGAAAACATGAGTACACAGTGCAAAAAAGTTCTTGCCATTGACGGCAACAGCATCCTCAACCGTGCATTTTACGGCGTAAAACCGCTGACTACCTCCGACGGCAGACCCACAAACGCCATTTTCGGATTTTTCAATATTATAATGAAAACCGTCGACAGCCTTTGTCCCGACAGCATTGCAGTTGCTTTCGACCTTAAAGCTCCTACTTTCCGCCATAAGGAATGTGACTTTTACAAAGCAAACCGCCACGGTATGCCCGACGAGCTTGCCGCTCAGCTTTCCCCGACGAAAGATATAATCCGTGCGTTGGGATTCAATGTCATGGAAATTGAGGGCTATGAGGCAGACGATATTCTCGGAACCTGTGCCGCCCTTGCGGATGCTGATGGTGAATGTAACGAGTGTTATGTTCTCACGGGTGACAGAGATTCTTTTCAGCTTGTAAGCGAAAAATGCAAGGTTCTTCTTGCAGGAAATGTTGACACGGTGACATACGACACGGCAAAAATTGCCGAGGTATACGGTCTTGAACCAAAAAAACTGATAGATGTTAAAGCTCTCATGGGCGACACCTCCGACAACATTCCCGGTGTCCCCGGAATAGGCGAAAAAACCGCCCTTAAGCTGATTTCAGAATTCGGTAGTCTTGACGGAGTTTATGAAAGCTATGCAGATTCTCCGTCTGTTGCAAAGGGAGTTAAGGCGAAGCTTGAAGCAGGAAAGGAATCTGCCTACAAAAGCCGTTTTCTTGCCGAGATTTTCACGGCTGTCCCATTGCCGCTTTGTCCAGAAGATATTGAAGTGAAAGAGCGTGACGAAGCAGAGCTTTTACGCATACTTTCCGATCTTGAACTGAAGAGCCTCATCAAACGTTTTGGTCTTTCGGGAATGGCTCCTGCAAAAACCACCACTGCCATTGCCAAAAATGCGCAAAGCAGTATGTTTGGCGATGAGGCGGATTGCGGTTGCACAAATAACGTCCCTGAAAACATAACAGAGAAAGAGGGAGTTTCTCCCGCTACTGACGGGGTTTTCTGCGTTTTTCCGGATGTCCGGAGCAATAAGGTTTACACCTGCACTCCCGGAGATAAAACTGTTTATTCCTGCAACGCAACACCTGAAATTTGCCGGGGAATTTTCAAAAACACAAATCTCAAAACTGTGCTTTACAATTCAAAGGACGCTGTTTTATGGCTTTTGAATGAGATGGATTTCAACATTTCCGATGCAGACAGCCTCAACATTTCCGACGACCTTATGCTGCTCGCCTATGTTTGCGACCCTGCTGACAAAAACGATGCCATGTCCCTTGCGGAAAAATACAGTGACTGTATGGACGTTTCAAGCTCTGCCGAGCTTTGTCTTTCCATGGGTGAGATTCTTGAAAGACTGACAAAAAAGCTTGCTTCAGGTGTGGACGGTGCGGACAATCTTTATCGGAATATAGAACTGCCTCTTGCCGTTGTGCTTTCAAAAATGGAATATCACGGCATGAAGCTTGACACAGCAGGTCTTTCCGAATACGGAAGAAAAATTGATGCGCGCCTTGAAGAACGAAAAAACAATATTTATGAGCTTTCGGGCATGGAATTTAACATAAATTCTCCAAAGCAGCTTGGAGAAGTGTTATTTGAACACCTTGGACTTCACGGCTTCAAAAAAACAAAAAGCGGTTTTTCAACCGATGCCGAAACTCTTGAAAAGCTCCGTTCATACCACCCGATTGTAAACGAAATTCTTGATTTCAGGCTTGTTTCAAAGCTCCGTTCAACCTATGTTGAAGGACTTCTTTCTGCGGTTGACCAAAACGGACGTCTTCACACAAACTTCAAGCAAGCTTTCACCCAGACCGGCAGACTTTCCTCCGCTGAGCCAAATCTTCAGAACATTCCTATCCGCAAGCCTGAGGGCAGAGAGCTTCGCCGTTTCTTTGTGCCGGAGGACAGCGACCATGTGCTTATCGATGCAGACTATTCGCAGATTGAACTTCGTCTGCTTGCCGCAATTTCCGGCGACCAAACAATGATAAACGCTTTCAAGGACGACATCGACATTCACTCTGTGACAGCCTCCCAGGTTTTCGGACTTCCCCTTGAGCTTATAAACTCAGAACTTCGCAAAAAGGCAAAAGCTGTGAATTTCGGCATTGTTTACGGAATTTCCGACTATTCCCTCGCCGGCGACATCGGTTCCTCAATCAAGGAGGCAGGGGAGTATATTGCAAATTACTTTGAAAAATATGCAAAAGTTAAAGAGTATCTGGATGGGGTTATCGAAAAGGCACAGGCTGACGGATATGTGACAACACTTTACGGCAGGAAGCGCAATATTCCCGAGCTCACCTCGCCCAAAAAACCGCTTCAGGCATTTGGAAAGCGTGTTGCCATGAACACGCCAATTCAGGGCACAGCCGCCGACATCATAAAAATTGCCATGCTCAAAGCTGACAAGGCACTCACAGAATCGGGACTTGACGCAAGGCTTATTCTCCAGGTGCATGATGAGCTTATTGTTGAATCAGCAAAATCCTGCGCGAAAGAAGCAGCGCAAATTCTCAAACGTGAAATGGAAAACGCTGTAACACTCAACGTTCCCCTGAAGGTTGAGCTTGAAATAGGCGAAACATGGTTTGCAGGTCATTGATTTAAACGGTTGGAGCTATTTCAGACTTTAAATCCTTTTCCATATCAAGTGGTGTTATAGTCTAACTTTAAGACATGATTGAAAAACATTTTTTGTATAACAAAAAGGTGATGGGTTCAAGTCCCATCACCTTTAATTGTTGTTTACTGTGGATTCCCACGGAGCACAAGATAAGCCTCATAATAAGCCTTAATCTCGCGAAGCCGTCTCTTGGGAATAGAAATAACATCGCCGTTTTCCATTATAAACGCATCATTCTCAAGTTTTCGCACTCTGTCCATATTTACAATACAGTTTTTATAACTGCGAACGAAATTTCTGTCTGAAAGAAGCTCGTCTGCAACATCGCTAAAGGACACGCTGAAAAAGCTGCGCTTACCCGAGAGATCGTGTACCACAACACTGTGATTACCATAATCAACATATATAATGTCAGAACGCCGGATAACATATTCGCTCTTGTTTAACCTGAAAATCAGGTCACCGCCATCTGAATGCTCTGCTTCGCTGACGGTTGCAATAATCCTCTTTCCCGGCTGAACAACATAAAGCGTAAGAATCCTGCGCTTCAAAATGCCGTTTTTAGGTTCAATGCTATAACAGAAACGTCTCTTACCCGTCATTTCAGCAAGATCCTTGATTGTTACGTCCCGAAGGCAATCTGCATCAAATGTTGCTGAAACAGACGACGGTGAAAGCAAAATCTGCTTTGCCTGTTCAGGGGTGAGTGTGTGACCCTCATAAAACCTCTTATCGCGGCTGAATATAACCTTGACTACGCAATAATCACTTGCGCCATTTATATACACTTCGGCAACTGCAAGAAACAAATAATCAAAAAGCTCATTGCTCAATCTTTGGGCGTCGGAACCTCTGTCTTCCGTCCCTTTCATAGTCACTTGCCTACCTTTTCCTCTGCTGCTTTTTTGGCATCATTTTCTCTTATTTCGCTTCTTCTTATCTTGCCGTTGAAGGTTTTGGGAAGCTCCTTGACATATTCGACAACTCTCGGATATTTGTAGGGTGCGGTGTTATCCTTAACGTACTTCTGAAGCTCTTTTGTAAGTTCATCCGAGCCTTCATAACCTTCCGCAAGCACAATCGCCGCCTTTACCGCAAAGCCTCTTATCGGGTCAGGAACACCTGTAACGGCAACTTCCTTTACAGCATCGTGCTCAAGAAGCACACTCTCGATTTCAAATGGTCCGATACGATAGCCGGACGATTTGATAACGTCATCATTTCTGCCAACGTAACGGAACACTCCTGTTTCATCACGGTATGCCGTATCACCGGTGTGGAAATAGCCGCCATAAACTGCGTTCTGCGTGTCTTCCTTGCTATAATTATATGTATCGAGAAGACCGCAAGCCTTTCTTTTCTGAGAAAGCACTCTTATGCTGATTTCGCCTGTAGTACCTCTCTGACAAGGTTTATTTTCGGAATCGAGAATATTGACATCATATCCGGGAACAGGGTAGCCCAACGTTCCGGGAACAGGTTCACTCCAGGGATAAAGCGTTGCAATGCAAACGGTTGTTTCGGTCTGACCAAAGCCCTCATAAATTTTAAGTCCGGTAGCCTGCTTCCACTTGTTGAAAATTTCGGGGTTAAGTGCTTCACCTGCAGAACAACAATGAACCATTGAAGAAAGGTCATACTTTGAAACATCCTCTTCAAGCAGCATTCTGTACATTGTCGGAGGCACACAGAAGGTTGTAACCTTATATTTTTCAATAACACTGAGAATATCCTTAGCAACAAACTTATCAAAATCGTAAACAAGCACAGCACATTCGCCAAACCACTGACCATAGAACTTGCCCCAAAGGGATTTGAGCCAGCCTGTGTCGGAAATCGTAAAATGAAGACCGCCGTCAACAACTCTGTGCCAGAACACGCCTGTCATAATGTGTCCGAGAGGATACTTGAAGTTGTGGGTAATCATTTTGGGATAACCTGTTGTGCCGGAAGAAAAAGCAACAAGCATGGTGTCGTCTGCCTTGGTTGCCTTTTTGCCCGTGGGACGTGTCCAACGGCTGCTTGAGCCTTCAAAGCCTTCCTCAAAACTGAGCCATCCGTTTCCGATTTTCTTTTCCTTACCACCGGTTGTAAGCTTTACCTTGACGGTCTTGCACTTATCTGCACCCTCGTCAAAATACTCGGTTGCCTCGCCGTCACCGGTAATAATAACACACTTTATTTTGGCAACTTCACATCTGTAAATATAGTCCTTTGCCTTGAGCATATGCGTTGCCTGAATAGCAATTGCACCAATCTTGTGAAGTCCAAGCATACAGAACCAGAAATAATAGCTTCTCTTGAGTGTCAGAAGAACTGTGTCACCTTTTTTGATACCAAGGGACGTAAAGAAGTTCGCCGCCTTGTTTGACGCAATCATCATATCCTCAAAAGTGAATCTTTTTTCTTCTCCGTCGTTTGAAACATACACCATTGCAAGCTTATTGGGCTTGGTTGTTCCAAGAACATCAAGAACATCGTATGCAAAGTTAAAGTTTTCTTCGTAAGACAGCTTGTAATTGTTCTGGGCATCCTTAAGAGATAGAAAATCATCTCTTGAGGCGCCAACGAAATTTTCATAGATTGCCACCTGAATAACCTCCGAATCTGCGTGACGGCATACAATGCCGACCGTCGTTTACTTAATAACTACGGCGATAAACTGCGCTTCCTTATCGCCCATAGCTACCTCAGCATGAGGTACACTCGAATCAAAGTAAACGCTATCGCCCTTGGAGAGCTCATAGGAGATGTCTCCTATATAAAGCATCATTTTCCCCGAAACAACATAGTTGAATTCCTGTCCCTCATGGCTTTTCATAACGGGAGGCTCATTGTCGGGAGTGATTGTAACAAGAAAAGGCTCAGCTTTCTTGTTTCTGAAAGTAAAAGCAAGGTGCTTATAGTCGTATTCGTGCTCACGTTTAACGCTGTAGCCCTTGCCCTTTTTAACCATGGAACACATGGAAAGTGTGGGAGCATTGCCGCTGATAATATCAACAACGTCAACCCCGAGAACTTCAGCGGCGTTATAGATAAGTCCAAACGAAAAATCCTTTTCGCCTTTTTCATAAGCGAGGTATTCCTCTGTGGAAACCTCAAGCTTTTCCGCCATATCTTCCGCTTCAATCGCCGCATCTTCTCTTAAAAGCTTAAGTCTTAAACCAATGTCTTTAATCTGATCATTCATTTCCATGAACCGTCCTTTCATCAAATCTTATCGGCATTCTGACACAAGTAAAATTTCAACCCTCGTAATTTGCGCCAATCTCCATTGCCTTCATGTTAAGGTCAAACAGTTCCTTTTTCTTTGCGGAAACAACCTTTTGCATTGCCTTTTCTATGGTTTCCTTTTCAATAATCTTGCTCTTTTCGCAAACCATGCCGGCAATAATCATGTTTGCAAGGCCTTTGAGTCCCTCGGCATCCGCAATTGCAGTTGCAGGGATATAATATGTTTTGACGTCTGTTCTTTCAACCTTTTTCTCAATAAGTGCGCTGTCAACATAAATCTCACCGCCGGAAACAACGTCGTTTACATACTTGTCAAGCGAGGGAGCGTTCATTGCGATAAGTATATCGGGTTTATCAACAATGGGAGATCCGACCTTTGTGTCGCTGATAATAATACTGCAATTTGCAGTACCGCCTCTCATTTCGGGGCCGTAAGAGGGAAGCCAGCTTACCTCTTTGCCCTCAATAAGCCCTGCGTAAGCAAGGAACTTTCCCGAGAAAAGAATACCCTGCCCACCAAAGCCTGCAATAAGAATTTTCTTGTTCATAATACACATTCCTTTCGTCCGTGCCGCATTACTTTTCTTCGGCGTACTTGTCCTTATAAACGCCCAGAGGATAATAAGGAATCATATTTTCCTCAAGCCACGCAATTGCATCCGTGGGAGTCTTGCCCCAGTTTGTCGGACAGGTTGAAAGAACCTCAATAAGCGAAAAGCCCTTTCCGTCAACCTGATTCTGGAACGCCTTTTTGATTGCTGCCTTTGCGGCTCTGATATTCTTTACGTTGTTTACGGCAACTCTTTCAAGGTAAGTTGCGCCGTCAATCTGCGAAAGCATTTCGCAAACCTTTACGGGGAAACCTACTTTTGAGGTATCACGTCCGTAAGGAGAAGTCTGTGTAACCTGACCGGGAAGTGTTGTGGGAGCCATCTGACCGCCGGTCATGCCGTAAATTGCGTTATTTACAAAGATAACCGTGATGTTTTCGCCACGGGCTGCCGCATGAACCGTTTCAGCTGTACCAATAGCTGCAAGGTCACCGTCGCCCTGATATGTAAACACAATGTTGTTGCCATCGGAACGCTTTGCGCCGGTTGCAACTGCGGGAGCACGTCCGTGTGCCGCCTGAATCATATCAACATTAAAATAATTATATGCAAAAACCGAACAGCCAACCGGTGCAACACCGATTGTTCTGCCCTGAATACCAAGCTCATCAATAACCTCGGCAACAAGTCTGTGAATAATGCCGTGTGTACAGCCGGGACAATAATGAAGCGGTGCATCGGTAAGAGCCTTGGGTTTTTCAAATACTACTGCCATTATATTCCATTCCTTTCACAGGGCGCTGTCTTTAAGCCACCCCGAAAATCATAAATCGTAAATCAGCCTTGAACTTTATTTGCTTCAACAAGCTTTTCAATGATGTTTTCTGTTGTGGGAATCATGCCACCGCTTCTGCCGCAGAAAAGTACAGGCTTTTTGCATCTTATTGCAAGCTCAATATCCTCAATCATCTGACCCATATTGAGTTCAACCGAAACAAAGGATTTAACCTTATCTGCCATTTCGTTAAGTACTTTCTTGGGGAACGGCCAAAGGGTGATGGGGCGAATCATTCCTGCCTTGATACCCATTTTTCTGACCTCGTCAATGGCGTTCTGCGCAACTCTTGCGGCAACGCCGAAAGCAACCACGCAAACATCACAATCGTCTGTGAGATATTCGTCGTACATAACCTCTTTTTCGCAGATTTCATCGTACTTCTTATATCTTTCAATATTGAACTGTTCAAGCTCTTCGGGTTTTATAAAGAGGGAGTTTACTATGTTGGGCTTTCTTTCGCACTTTGTACCTGTTGTTGCCCAATCCTTATTATACTTTGTGATTTCTCCCATATCGAGAGAAACAGGCTCCATCATCTGACCCATTGTTCCGTCGGCAAGAATCATTGATGTCATTCTGTATTTATCGGCAAGGTCAAAGCCCTTGAATGTGAGGTTTACCATTTCCTGAATGGAAGCGGGAGCAAGGACAATCATATGATAGTCGCCATGTCCGCCGCCCTTTGTTGCCTGGAAATAATCCGACTGTGAGGGCTGAATTCCGCCAAGACCGGGGCCGCCTCTCTGAACGTTAACAACAAGTGCGGGCAAATCGCAGCCTGCAAGATAGGAAAGTCCCTCGCTCTTGAGGGCAATTCCGGGGCTTGACGAAGAGGTCATAACCCTCTTTCCTGTGGAGGCAACTCCAATAACCATGTTTATTGCCGCAATTTCACTTTCTGCCTGAAGAAACACACCGCCGTCAATTTTGGGCAGTCTTTTTGACATATACGCCGCAACCTCTGTCTGAGGAGTGATAGGGTATCCGAAATAATGATGACAGCCTGCCATGATAGCGGCTTCAGCCATTGCTTCGTTACCTTTCATCAACACTTTTTCACTCATGTTATATTCCTTTCCGTCCGGGGCATTTGTCCCGAAACACGCTTTGCTCATTTTTTACTTTTCAACCGTAATTACGCAATCGGGACACATTGTTGCGCAAAATGCGCATCCGATGCACTTATCAAGGTCTTCGTCCTTAACGCCTGCAGGTCTGTAACCCTTGGCATTGAACTTATCCTTAAGTACAACAATTTTCTTTGGACAAGCCGCAACGCAAAGTCCGCAGCCTTTACACATATCTTCATTAAATATAGCTTTCGCCATGATTCTTTCCTCCTTTTGCTTATTTTTCTTTTACTTCTGCCACGACTGTCTGACATAAAGCTCCATGGGAAGCACCTTGTCGGTAAACTCCAGCGTTTTTTCAAGCAAATCGCTTTTTACCGATGTGAATTTCACTTCAAGTCCCGTTGCCGCCGCAACCTCATTTGCAAATTCAAGTCCGGACACAACGTGTGAAATTTCCGTTTCGATGCCGATGTTGGAGTTGTTCACAATACCATTGAATTTTATGCCGCCACACTGCTCAATCTCTGACATAACTTCAAGCAACGATTCAACATCTCTTGTGAGATAACGGTATTTATTGACAACTAGCAGCATATCATAATTATTCTCTGCCACAATATCGGGAGCATATCTGCCAAGGGCGAGTGCGCCTCTGTCGTCGCCACCGACATCAATTACTGCGTGAATACTTTTATCGTGGATTATTGAATAGGTATCCGATGGAAGTGCAGGAGTGTCAACGTTTGTGCCGGCAAGTTCGGAGGAAATGAGGCGTATTCCGTTTGCAGACATAACCTCCGCTGCATCCTTGGTTCTGAAATATGGATTTACAATATCAAGGTCAGCTACCGAAACATCACGATAAAGCTTTTTAAGCATCAAAGCATAGTTGACAGCGGCATTTGTTTTACCACTTCCGTAATGCCCGGCAAAAATCGTTATTCTCCTGTGACTTAAAGCTGTACGGTCCATCCCATTGTGTCCTCGCACTTGCCCCACTGAATACCGGTGAGTTCATCGTAAAGAGCCTGTGTTACCTTACCAATCTTACCGCCGCCGATGGTATATTTTTTGCCGTCATAGCTAAGCTCGCCGATAGGAGAAACAACAGCCGCTGTTCCTGTTCCCCATGCTTCCTCGAGAGTGCCCTTTTCCATTGCGTCAACAAGCTCATCAATCGAGAGAAGTCTTTCACTTACCTTGTAGCCATGCTTTTTAAGAAGCTCAAGGCAGGACATTCTTGTGATACCGGGGAGAATTGAACCTGTGAGAGCAGGTGTTACAATTTCATCACCGATTTTGAACATAACGTTCATTGCGCCAACTTCCTCGATATACTTTCTTTCAACACCATCAAGCCAGAGTACCTGTGTATATCCCTTTGCCTCTGCTCTTGCACCGGCTCTGTTGGAAGCCGCATAGTTACCACCGCATTTTGCGTAACCTGTGCCGCCTCTTACGGCTCTTACGTCGTCCTTTTCAATCATAATTTTAACAGGGTTAATGCCTTCGGCGTAGTAGCTTCCGCTGGGAGAGCCGATAATCATGAAGGTTGCACACTTAACGGCATGAACGCCAAGGTGTTCGTCGTTACCGAACATGAAAGGTCTGAGGTAGAAAGACTCGCCCTCTTTGCGGGGAATCCAATCCTGCTCAACCTCAACAAACTTGAGAATTGCTTCAAGCATCATTTCCTCGGGTATTGTGGGAAGCTCAAGTCTGTCGGCAGAATTGTTCATTCTTCGGCAGTTTTCAATGGGTCTGAAAAGCTGAATTTTGTTGTCTTTTGTTCTGTAAGCCTTAAGTCCCTCGAAAATCTCAACACCGTAATGGAGGACTGTTGCTGCGGGGTGAATGGAAAGTCTTTCAAAGGGAACAATTCTTGCATCTTTCCAGCCTTCTCCTGCAACATAGTCCATAACAAACATATGGTCAGAAAAAATCTTTCCAAAGCCAAGGTTCTCTGTGGGAATGGGTTTAGGGGTTGTTGTTTTTGTGATTTTAATGTCCATGATTTTATTTCCTTTCGTTATTATCTATGTTTACAGCTCATTACTGAGCTACAATGCCGTCAACCTTTTTGATTTTAAGTTTTTCAACGGCTTGCTCACGCATTTTGTATTTAAGAATCTTTCCTGCGGCGTTCATCGGGAAAGCATCAACGAAATTGATATATTTCGGGCACTTATGCTTTGCCATATGAGAGAGAATATACTGCTTCATTTCGTCCTCGGTGAGGCTTACGCCCTCCTTGAGAATGATACAAGCCATGATTTCCTCGCCGTATTGTTCATCGGGAATACCGATAACCTGAACATCCTTAACCGCATCGTGAGTATATATAAACTCCTCAATTTCCTTGGGGTAAATATTCTCACCGCCACGGATAATCATGTCCTTAAGACGACCTGTAATCTTGTAGTTGCCCTCAGGGGTTCTGAGCGCAAGGTCGCCTGTGTGAAGCCAACCGTCGGCATCGATTGTGTTTGCGGTTGCAACAGGCATTTTATAATAGCCTTTCATAATGTTGTAACCTCTTGCAACAAACTCACCCGTGGTATTATCGGGAAGCTCCTCCCCGGTTTCGGGGTCAACAATCTTACACTCGATTTCGGGAAGAGCACGGCCGACAGTTGAAACTCTCACTGCGATAGAATCGTCGGTGGAACTCATTGTGCATCCCGGAGAAGCCTCGGTCTGACCGTAAACAATGGTGATTTCTTTCATGTTCATCTTGTTCACGACCTCATTCATGATGGGTTCGGGACACGGTGAACCTGCCATGATACCGGTTCTCATATATGAGAAATCGGTGTTGGCAAAATCGGGATGCTCAAGCATTGCAATAAACATTGTCGGAACGCCATGGAAAGCGGTTATTCTTTCACGGTTGACGCAGGTAAGTGCACTCTTGGGTGAGAAATACGGCAGGGGGAGAAGTGTTCCGCCGTGGGTCATGGTTGCAGTCATTGCAAGAACCATGCCGAAGCAATGGAACATGGGAACCTGAACCATCATTCTGTCGGCAGTTGAAAGGTCCATTCTGTCGCCGATGCACTTTCCGTTATTTACTACGTTATAGTGGGTAAGCATAACGCCTTTGGGAAATCCGGTTGTTCCGGAGGTATACTGCATATTGCACACGCTGTGTATATCAACGGCGTTTGCCATCATGCGAACCTCGTCCTGACTTACGCTTTCTCCCATGGCGAGTGCTTTCTCCCATGTAAGACAGCCTTTCATTTCAAAACCGACTGTTATAATGTTTCTGAGGAAAGGCAAACGCTTTGCGTGGAGAGGCTTGCCCTCGGGTTTGGTTTCAAGCTCCGGGCAAAGCTCCTGCATAATCTGTGCATAGTTTGAATCACGGTAGCCGTCAACCATAATAATTGTATGGGTGTCGGACTGACGGAAGAGGTATTCTGCCTCGTGGATTTTATATGCCGTGTTAACCGTAACAAGCACCGCACCGATTTTGGTTGTCGCCCAGAAAGCGATATACCATTGGGGAACATTTGTTGCCCACACGGAAACGTGTGTGCCTGCCTTCACTCCCATTGCAATAAGCGAACGTGCAAAAGCGTCAACATCATCACGGAACTCGGAATAGGTTCTTGTGTAGTCAAGGGTTGTATATTTGAAAGCATATTGATCGGGAAATTCCTCGACCATAGTGTCAAGCACCTGCGAAAATGTCTTTTCAATAAGGGCATCTTTTTTCCAGACATATTTGCCGTTTTTCCTGTTGTTGTCGTAAAGCACCTTTTTTGAACGTGAGGGTGAACGGAAACGGCTCATGTAGCTTACAAAATGGGGGAAGATAATATCGTGACTGTCAATTTCGGGCATCCATGCAGGATTCCATTCAAGTGAAACATAACCTGCAAAGTTTACGCTTTTTAGGGCGTTGATAAACTCATTGACGGGAAGATTTCCCTCTCCCATGAGGCAATATTCATCTGCGGAAAGGGAGTCCTTGATGTGTATGTGCTTAACATATGCACCGAGATTTGTTATGGTCTGTTCTGCACTTTCGCCGCAAACTCTGTAAGGGTAATGGAAATCCCAAAGTGCGCCAAGGGCATCGTTTGCAAAATATTCCATAAGCTCACGAAGCTTTGCGGTGTCAGCGTAAATGCCCATTGTTTCAATAAGAAGAACAAGTCCGCTTTCCTCTGCCAGGGGAAGTGCCTTTTCAAGGAAAGGAGTTGCATCTCCCACAGACTTAAGTCTGATATACGGTGCATGGAGTTTTTTTGCAATTCTCTTTGCTTCAACGAGCTCTGCGTACGCCGCCTCAATGTCAGTTGAAATGTCGGTTTCAACGTCGATGCAGGGGATGTTCAGCTTATACTCAATAAGCTTGCGGTAAATCTGAGTCAATCTGTCGTCGTTTATGCCGCAATTGCCGTGAAGCTCAATACCGCTGAACTTATATTGTCTTGCTATTTCAAAAAAGCTGTCTATGTCAAAGCTGTTCCAATTGTTTGTGGAAAATGATAAATTCACTTTACGTCCTCCTCAAAGCAAATTTTATTGAGGGCGTTGATATAAGCATTGATTCCGGCACCAACGATGTCGGTTGAAACGCCGCTTCCGGAAAAGAGCTTGCCATTGTGGCGAAGCTTGACAAGTGCAGAGCCCATTGCCTCGCTGCCACCGGTTACAGAGCGAATACGGAATTCGTCAAGCTCATAATGATGACCAGTGATCTGTTCAATTGCAAGGAACGCCGCACCAATCGGACCGTCTCCGATGCAAAAGCCTCTGTAAACCTCGCCGTTTTTGGTTATCTCAATATTTGCGGTTGGAGTAATAATGTCACCGCTGTTGATAACATAGCTCTTAAGCTTATATGTGGGAGCAACCTGCATTGCAACTGTTGCGATTATGCTGTCAATTTCCTTTGCGCCAACAGGCTTCTTTGCCTTTTCTGCCGCCTTTTTGATTTCGGCATAAACATTCTTCATGTCCTCGCCGGAAAGCTCATAGCCCATTTTTGTGATTGTGTCGGACACGGTTTTGATGTCGTCCTCTGCGCTCACAGTTATTCCGGCAAAAGGATTGATGCCGGTCCCGTTATCAAAGGGAGAAGCCGCCACCGCCGCCTTTGTGTCATTCACAAAAGAAAGCTTTGCGACACAATTCTCAACTCTTGTCATGTCAATTCCCGTTGAAACGCCAATGCTGTCTGCCTTTTCACGGAGAATTTCCGCAAAGCTCTTAAGGTTTACACCATCGCCGCTAACAACTGTCTTTATCTGAGCCGCACCTGCTTCAACCGCACAAATTGCTTCCGCAACCGCCATATGAAGTCTGTCACTGCACTCAACCGAAAGCACAACTCCCTGAAGTGCCTCAACACTCTCACGGATTTCCTTTACATAAGCCTCAAGCTCATCGGGAAGCATCGCACCTGCATTATCGCAAAGGTTAACGGTTTTTGCTCCGTTTTCAACCGCTGCCGTTATTGCGCTCTTGAGAAAATCTTTTTCTGCCCTTGTTGCATCTGCAAAGGAGACCTCAACATCAGAGCAAAGCGAAGCCGCCTTTGAAACAAGCTTTGCAATAAGCTCAAGAACCTTTGCAGGCTTCATTTTGCAATGGTATTCCATCTGAACTGTTGAAACGGGAACGCTCACAACAAGCCTTGGCTTTGCCGCACCCTTTATTGCATCGTATGCCTCCTCAACGGATTGTTCTGTGAGTCCTGTAGGGCAGGCAAGCACGCTGTTGGTAACAAGGGAAGCAACTGTGTGCAAAAAAAGTACATCCGTCTTTCCGCCCGTAATGGGAGCCGTTTCAATAACGTCCACACGGATTTTATCAAGCTGCTTTGCAACCTCGATCTTTTCGTTAAAGCTGAGAGCCGAACCCTCTGCGCTGTTTTTTCTCAGTGTAATGTCAGAAATGCTAATGTCGCTCATGCCTTCTTTTTCTCCTTAAAGTTTTTGTAATAATAAATCAACGGCGATTCTGCCGAAAAGCAAAACCGCCGTACTGTCGAATTTCGCCGCAGGTCTTTTACAACCCACATCTCGCCCGAATTACGCTTTGCTTTTCATTGCGGATTTTCTTCTTATAATAATCGCATCTGTAATGCTTATGCACAGTGTAAGCACAAGGGCGATTAGGCTAAGTCGAATATCAATTATGCCAATACCAATAATGCCGTCAAGGGCAATAATAAGGGCAATCGCAATTATGGCAAGAAGCAAAAACGCAAAAACAGACACTGCCTTGGCAATGTCTGTTACAACAACGCTATAAAGGGATTCAGACGCACTGTCCCCGTTACAACTATTCTGGGCAGAACAAACCGAAGGTGCGGACATAAATGCACACGCATCTTTGAAAGAACATGACGTTTTTGAAAACATCGACATCTTCATTTTGTTCTACCTCCTTGCCGTCTCAAAAATCGTATAAGAAATCATACCACAGGTATGTGTATTTGTCAAGCGATACTACATTTTTGTAGCATAAATATACCAAAACGTAATTTACATTTTGGTAGGTTTTTATATCATAAATTTCATCAACGCCTCAATAACAAAAACAGAGGCGCATGAAATTGCCGCAACAACCACAAGGCTCTTTTCAAAATAAGCAAGCACCACCGCAACTACAAAGCCGATAAGTGCAGAAAGAGGTTCAGAGGTTGAGCTGAAAATTGCGGGAATTGTCATAACGCTGAGTACCGCATAGGGTATGTAATAAAGGAAAGAGAGAATAAACCTGTTCTGAATCTTATGCTTTACCAGGACAAGCGGCAACATTCTAACAAGATAAGTGATTCCTGCGCAGGTTATGAGATAAGGAAGAAATTCACGCATTTATCTCACCTCCGTTATCATTGCCTGATGTTTCAACCGAGCCTTTATCTGCTTGGTCTGCATCGTTTTCACCATCAGAAACCGGGCAAACAAATGCAAACAATGCACTCGCAACCGCCGCACAAATAATTATTGAGAAGCCTGACGGAACACGGTTTATGACAGGAACGTATGTAAATGCAACGCTAAGTGCAACTGCCAACGCAACGCAAAGAGCCGTCGCCTTGCTCTTTTTCATCTGAGGTACAACAATTGCAACAAACATTCCGTAAATCGCAATGCCAAGAGCCGATGTAACAGAATCCGGGAGAATATCGCCGGCAACCGCCCCGACAAGAGTTCCGAAGCTCCAACCAAGGTAGGGCGTTATAATGAGTCCGTATAGATAATTCTTTCCAACCGTCCCCTGCTTTCCCGAAGCGACTCCGAAAACCTCATCGGTGTTGACAAAAGCAATTATAAATCGGTCAAGCATCTTTACGCTCTTTCCAAGCTTTTGCGAAAGCGAAACAGACATCAGCGCATAGCGGAGATTTATTACAAGCTGCGCCACAGCAAGCTCAATGAGTGTTCCGCCTGCTGTTATTATCGGCACTGCCGCAAGCTGTCCTGCAGAGGTTACATTTGTCATTGAAATAAGCACGGCTTCAAGGATGGTAAGTCCTTGTTCAACAGAGAATATTCCGAATGCAAAAGATACTGAAAGATACCCGAGGCATATCGGAATACCGTCTATAATGCCTTTCAGAAAGCTATTATGCTCCACCGAGGAGTTTGTCACGAAAAATCACACCAATCCAAAAATATCTTCCACTAAAAAAAGCACTTCTTACGAAGTGCTTTTCTGGCGCGTCGTAAGGGACTCGAACCCCTGACCTACTGGTTCGTAGCCAGTCACTCTATCCAGCTGAGCTAACGACGCAACTTATTACGGCGTTCGGGAATGGCTCCCCTGAACACTCGTATATAATACCACACTTTTTCCCTTTTGTCAAGAGTTTTTTGAAAATTTAACAATTTAAACGTGATTTTCTCACGAGGCACAAAAACAGCTGAAAAAAGCGGCATTTTTCGGCACATATCACAAAACACTGCCGTAAACGCCGCTTTATCTCACGTCTTACAAATAGATTCTGTTCTGATATTTAAGCGGAAGTCCCTCTGCAAAAATGTGGGCATCGCTTGAGTGTTGAAGAATATGGGGAACAACAAATCCGTCCTCATATGGCTCTGCAAACTCTATAATTGTGAGCCCCGAATGATTAAAGTGAAACCTTGTCGAAAACTCCGGGTATGGAATGTCCATGATGCAGGAAAGAAAAGCAAATCCAAATCCCTCATGGGCAAAGAAAGCGACCCTTTCGTTGTTGTGCTTTTGTGCAAAATATCCGTTTTTCTCATGGTCGTGAACATATCCGAGGGAAGCAAGAAATTCATCTGCGTGTTTCTGAACTCGGCAGATTCCCTCTCCAAAGGTTGTGTTTTCAAATTTCGGATGTTCATACCATTTTCTTCCAAGGCATCTTATTTCGGATGTTGCAAACAATCGCACATATTCCGGATCAAAATAACACCAGTGTCTTTTGTTTTCTGCATTTACAACAGAAAGCTGATTCCAGGCGTGTCCCTCATTTGCCCAGTCAAATATTTCCGGCTCAATCTTCAGCAAATCCGCTGTAGGCTTGGCTGTGAGAATTGCCCGGTTTGAGGAAGAACAATAAATCTTATCAAGTCCGTGCACACCAAGGCGTTTTTTCATCGCCTCTGCCTGAGCCAGCCCAAGAGGAGTGAGACTGTCGGGATCATAAATCGGGTCACCGTGTCTTACATAAAACAATAACATTTTTCTTCTCCTTACCCTTACCTTTTGCTGTGACCATTATAGCACACCTGTCAGACTTTGTCAATGCCAAACAGTTTTAAAGGGCATAAGTTTCAAGTCTTTTTTGTTATAATCAACTCGAAATCAAATTCCGCTTGTCAAAGGTAAAAATAAGAGAAAACACTATTTACAACAACACAATCAACTGCGAAATCACCTGACTCTGACCGCCACAACAGACATATCATCATCGTGAAGTGCAAGTTCCTTTGCCCTTGCAAGAATTTTCGAGGCAAGCTCTGCAATATCGCCTCCACGGTGAAATCCAAGAATCTCGGCAAGCCACGGAGTGCTGTCAAAGCCCTCTATGATTCCGTCGGACAAAAGCAGAATGACGTCACCGGAGCAAAGAGAAAAAGAGGTGTTCTCGGCAGAAAAGGCGTTGATAATTCCGGCGGGAGGCGTTTCGGAGGAAATCTTATAGAGCTTTGCCGAGCGAACAACGAAAGCCGGTGCTGCGCCTGCTTTTATAAAAGAGGCTCTGGCTTCAAGAAGGTCGATTTCAAGCAGATCAACCGTTGCAAAACACTCGTTGTTCTTGGACAAGAGAAGATTGTTGAGAAGCTCCAACGTTGCACCCTTGTGCGCCCCTGTGGACAACAGTTTTTCGATAAAAACAGCTGTAAGCCGTGAAGTCAGCGCCGCCTCTCTGCCACTTCCCATTCCGTCGGAAATAAGAGCGTAAAAATAATCCTTGTCACTTTCAAAAAAGCTAACGCTGTCGCCACTCACTCCCTGACCGCTTTTTGCGTGACAGGCCTTTGCATATTCAACGCATATTTTTCGTTTCTGACGGAAACGCATTCTTGCCGCCGCCCCGTCCATGATAAATTCAGGCGTGGACATCAGAATCCCCGTTGCCTTACTGACCTGTGCAGACAGCTCTGAGGCACTCTTTGAAACCGTTTCAATTCTGACTCCGATTGCATCTATCACCGTCCCTCTGCCGGAAGTCGCCGTCACTTTTTCAGGCCGTATTCCCATTTTGTCAAGAGCATCAAGGGCGGTCACCGCAACGGGCATACATTGCGTGCTTCTTTCTGCGCAGCTCTTTGATGTGTGCCGGATAAGGCGTGCCATTGAGCTATATTGTGCCGCAAGAATCTCGGTTTTGTTATTTTTGAAATAGTCGGAAAACACATTTTTATAAGCAAGGTTTATTTCGCTGACAAGCTTTTCGGCATTGGTGCATCTTTCAGAAACACCATGAGGCAACTCTGCCACTGTCAGTTTTCCCGATGCTGATGCAAGTTTTTTTATAACAAATTCCGAGCCGTAAACTGCGGCCTTAACCTTGCACTCCTCCGACCTTGTGCACCGTGAGCAATATCCTCTGCAAGCCTTTTCAACCGCAATCTTAACCTCATACGGCGGAGGATTTTTAAGCTTGTCCGACATTTGAAAAAACACCTTTGAAAGCCAGGCGAAAGCGTCTGACAGTCCTTCGAGATCATTGCCGTAAACGTCTGTTGTCAAGGCATCATGGGTTGCAAAAACAGTTGCATCCTCCGCTTCCAGTCTGTGCATAAACGACATATAAACAAACACCGCAACAATGCTGTCCGTAATAATACGCTGTTCAAAGCCCTCTGTGCAAAAAAACATTGCACAAATGACAGAGCAAAATGTGTGAACCGTCGGTACAAAAAACACGTTTTCACCTATTTCAAACCTCCCGACCTTTGCAGAAAAAACTCCGTCACACAATCCGCAAAGTGCAAGAACCGTCGGCAAAAAAGGTTCTCCGAAACACGCCGCCCCAAAAATCACTCCCGAAACACATCCGAACACGCTTCCATGGAGCTTTGCAAAGCACATAACTCCCACGCTTGCCGCAACATAGCAAACCGATGTCCCGAAATAGGAAATCCCCCTCAGGCAATAAACCAAAACTGCTATTTTCAGGTATTTTATCGCAACCGAATCCTCGACAACACCTTTTTCCATGGATTTTGACAGCACCCACACCGTAAGCAGAGAGAGCACAAAATGCAAAATAGTTGAAAGCACTGAATATGCCGATGGCTCAAGCACCATTCTCGGCACAGCCATAAGAGCGCAACAGGCGGAAGCAGTTAAAAGCTTTGCCCTGACTCCGTCATGCGCTCCCGAAGAAAGAAACCACATTTTCACAACAAAAGCCACAAGATTAAGCCCGATATATGAAAGCACAAAGGATTCATATGTAAAACACGCCGCACAAGCACCTGCAAAAATTGCTGAGCAGTTTATTTTTTCCATCATCTTGTAATTGCCGGCTGTTGAAAAAGTGCCGGTCACGCAAGCTGCCCCCGAAACGAGAAATGCCGTACCAAACGGATAAACGCTGTCGCCGACCTTTCCAAGGGACAGCACAAAGCCAAGCGCCGCACACACCACCACCTGTACAACACTTTCAATCATCCTGCCAACATTCCCATCAACCAGTTTTTTTCGGGGAAACACACGGTTGTCCACTCTTGCCGGTGTTGAAAACGAGACTGCAACTGACCGCACTGCGGTTTTTACAAAGTCCGACACCCACATTACAATATTTTTCGGCAAGCTGCCGCCACTTCCTGTTTTTTGCGAATTCACGGATAACATCCTCTCTATGTTTATTCCGTGTGATTATATCACGCCATGTGCAAGAAATGTGTCACAATATGGAATACAAAAGGGAAAAACGCATTTTTTCAAAATTAACAAAAAAGCATTGACCTTTGTGCCGATGTATAGTATAATTTAAAGTGTTAATTAAATCTCGATGAAAAGAGGAGAATAATGAGCAAGGAATACACAATTGCCGGCGTTGACATTGGAGGTACGAAATGCGCCCTTTCAATCGGGAAAATAACACTTTCCGAAAAGAGCGAAAACAACATTTCCGATATAAAAATTATCGACAAAATAAAATTTGATACCCCCAAAAACGACCCTTTTGGAGTTCTTGAGCGTTTTTCGGCAGAAATTGAAAAAAGAATTGCCGACGGTCTTGAAATAGACAGCATCGGCATAAGCTGCGGCGGTCCGCTTGACAGCCGGAAAGGTATCATACTTTCTCCGCCCGGTCTTCCGGGGTGGGATGAAATTCACGTTGTTGAGCATTTTGAAAAGCGACATGGAATTAAATGCGCAGTTCAGAATGATGCCAACGCCTGTGCGCTTGCAGAATGGAAATTCGGTGCAGGAAAAGGCTTAAAGAACATTGTGTTCTTCACATTTGGCACAGGACTTGGTGCAGGTCTGATACTCGATGGGAAGCTGTACTCCGGCACAAACGACAACGCCGGTGAAGCAGGGCACATAAGGCTTTGCGATTATGGTCCGGTTGGTTATGGCAAAAGCGGCTCATTCGAGGGCTTCTGCAGCGGCAACGGAATTGCCGAGCTTGGAAAAATGCGTGCAAAAGAGGCAATGCAATGCGGAAAACGTGTTTCATTCTGTCCTGATGGAAACCTTGATTCTATAAGTGCGAAATCAATTGCTCAAAAGGCAAACGAGGGATTTGAAGATGCAAAAGAAATTTACCGCATTTCAGGCGAATATCTTGGAAGAGGACTTTCTGTAATTATTGACATTCTGAACCCCGAAGTCATCATCATCGGAAGCGTTTTTGCGAGAAGTGAGGGACTTATGCGAAGCGCAATGGAAAGTGTTATCGAAAAAGAAGCACTTCCTCTTGCACGAAAGGTTTGCAAGGTTGTTCCTGCAATGCTCGGCGAAAGCATTGGAGATTTCGCCGCTGTCGCTGTGGGTGCATTAAACATCTGATATGCTTTTTTACTTAATTTGTAAAGCCGTGGCTCATGCTAAAAAGCATGAGCCACGGCTTATTCTGTCTTATTTTGCAATTACAAAAGTGTTTCCGTCAAGGCCAAGATGCTCTTTCACGCTCTGGTTGTATGTGATGAGCTTGGGAGTATTTATGCTGTAGTAACCGAACTTATTGCCCTCTTTTCCAAAGAAGAGGTTTCTTGTGACTACGGGCAGGTAGGAATATTCCTTAACACCCATATGCATGAGCATGGTCTTATCGTCCTCTGCCATGACAACGTTATCATAGAAGTAGAATTCCTTACCGTTGTTTACAAGGCTCCAGCCCTTGATTACAGAGTCACCTCTGTCGGGTCTTTGGTTGCCCCAGCCGTCGCCGGAATGTGTGAGGATGTTTCCGCTTACAATGATATCTTCCATGATGCCCTTGTCTGCAGGCTGTGCGTTGCAATACTCAATTGCGTATGTGCAATGAGTGATTACGTTGTCAATATAACGGATATTCTTCATTTCAACGTAACTGTCTCTTGTCTGGAAATACTGATGTGTGATGCCTGCATCATATACCTGATAGATGTAGCAGTTTTCGATTGTATAATCCTTACAGCTTACATAGCACTCAACTGCATTTCCGAATCTTACTGCAACTCTTGTTGCGTCCCAATACTGAATCTTACCGCCTATCCAGCCCATTTCGCAGTTCTGAACGGTGAGTCCCTCTGTGCCGTCGCCGTAGCCGATACAATGCGCACCGGTATACTTGAGGCAGAGGTTGTCGATGGTTACGTTTGTGCCCACGCCGCTAAAGAGGTTAGAGCCGGGAGCGATTTCCGTGGAGGTCCATCTTGTGTTGGGGTCGGACACAGAGTAGAGATAGAGCTTCTTATCGGTTACGTCATGCTCAAACTCAAGGTCTGACTTGAGGTTGCGTGTGGTATAGCCACCGAGCTTATCAATCATCTTTATAGACCACTGTTTGCCCTCATCGAACACTATAAGTCCCACGTCACTATCAAATGTAAGTGCGGAAACCCACACGTTTTCCTGCTCGGTCTTCTGCCAGAAGCCGATATTGGAGTAGTTTTTGAGTGATCCGTAAATCTTAGGCTTATCGCCCTCGCCGTATGCGGAATAGGTTACGCCCTTCTGGGTGGTCACTTTGCCTCTGAATGTGTCACCGCGTCTGAAGAACACGCCGTCGCCATCGGAAAGCGGTGCAGAAGAAACCTTTGCGGTTGTTTTCCACGCTGTTTCGGGCGTCTTACCGTCGTTTGAGTCGTCACCGTCGGCACTTACATAATAGCTTGTACCGGTTACCTTTACGGCTGTTTTAGTTGCTTTGATTTCTGCAATTCTCTTTTCGGTCTTTGCCTCGATGGCACTTCTCACGGCATCTGCGTTATTTGCATCGATGCCTGTTGTAATGCTTGTTGTGAGCTTTGTGTCGAGAGATGCAAGCTGCTCGGCTGTAAGCTCATTTATCTTTTCGCCTGTGTACCACATAACCATGTCATCCTTTTGTTTTTCTGTTGCCGCAGCCACGATACTATTCTTTGCCCAATGGGTATCAATATCGCTGAACACGGAAAGCTTTGCAATATTCACATCCACGGGATTTCTCTTTATGAGTCTGTTAAGTATTGTTACAATTTCTGCTCTTGTGAGGGTTTTATCGGGCTTGAAGGTGCCGTCGGTATAACCGGTAACAAGTCCTGCGTTTGCCGCCTTTGTAATTTCGGAAGCGTATGCGTGACCCGCCGGAACATCGCAGAAAGAGGCTGTTCCCTCAACCGCTTTATAGGTATTGGAAATAAGCTTTACAAACTCGCCTCTTGTTATACCCTGATTTGCATGAAGCTCGTTTCCGAAGAAGCCTATCATGTTCTTTTCTTCAAGCCACTTTACATTTTTATAATACCAGTCAGTGTTTTTCACATCCGAAAATGCACTTGCATCTGTGGGGACGTAAGCCTCATTTATACCGCTGATTTTTGAAACGACGGTAATCGCCTCGGCTCTTGTCATGGTCTTATTTGGCTTGAAGGTGCCGTCGGTATAGCCGTTGATGAATACGGCTGAACTTGATGTATAAACAAAGTCCTTACTTGTTTTATCCTTTACGACATTTATGGGTGCATCTCCCGAAAGGCTGTAGTTCTGTACAGGGAACTCACTGACATCGAGAACGACAATGCCGTCGGTCTGATCCTTGGTGTTGATTCTGCCAACTTCTGCCGTCCCCTTGAGAACGACGGTGACGTTTCCGAGAAGTTTTCCCTCGGTGCTGTCGTTACCGATGGTAATAAGGGAAACAGTTCCTCCAGAAACAACGACATTTGCGTTGCCGATTACGTTACCTTTTTTTGTTCCCGTGTAGATAGAATTCCATGTGCCGCCTGCGATTGAGATATCTGTACTGCTGTTGATATTGCCGCCTTCGCCCGCTCTCATGCTGGGGTAAACCGTTGCTTTTCCGAGTGTTACGGTTACATTTTTGCCTATCTTTACAGGCTTTCCGCCATGGAGCATGAAGGCATGGTTTTTATCCATGACGATTGAAAGGTTATCAATTTCTATGCCTTTTGCAAACAGCGCCCATACGTTCCACACAAACACGTCCTCCTTGCAGGTGGAGGTGAGCTTGACAGGTCCTTTGGGGCTGTCGCTTGTAGTGTGAGTGAACATACCGGTCACGGCTATTGTACCGCCCTGCTCGCCAAGCACTTCATATGCTTTTTTGATGGTTTTAAAGGGCGTTTGTGGTGTTTTACCGTCGTTGTTATCATCGCCGGAATCGGAGATATATACAAGGTTTTTCTCACCGGACAGGTCATAAATACCTGTGTTTACTTCGAGAAACTCTTTGTATTCTTCAGGGAGGGAATCAGCAAGGGTACAGAGAGTTACGTTTTCCTTTTTAAGAACCGCCCATGATTCGGGAAGCTCACCGGTAAATCCGGTAAGGTCAAAGAGGTATCCGCCGGCAGGAGCACCTATTTCGGAAGCACTAAGTGCCTTGATTGAAGGAGCACCGACAAGCTTGATATATGCCGTACCGCCGGTCTTATGCTCACTCGTGCCACCATCGTTTCCGATGTTGAGGCTGCTTATTGTTGCACCCTCATGCACCTCAACATAGAGGTTGCCCTTTACAGAGCCCTGCTTTGTTGCGGCATGGACAGACGAGAATGTACCACTCTTCATGACGATATGTGTACCGCTGTTGATGTCTCCGCTTTCGCCGCCGCCACGGATACAAATATCGGTAGATGTACCGGGGGCTCTCTTGGTTGTTATGCCTTCTCCGAATACAAGCTCTTTACCCTGCGCAAGGAAGAAGGAATGGCTTCTGGCATTTGTGATTGTGATATTTTCAAAGGTTGTATTTCCCGAAAGCATAATTGCCCAATACTGTATTACAAACTCAGAGGTATCCATTATGCCCATGATTTTCACGTTTCCGATTTTCACGTTCCTTGCATGAGTATACTTATCAACGATGGCAATTGTGCCGGTGCCTCCTGCGAGCTTTAAGGCAACATCAAGGCTCTGAACGGCATTTGCTATTGTGAGACCGTCCTTGCCGTCATCACCGTAGTCGGAAAGGTAAATCACCTTTTTTTCGCCTGTGAGATTCACGGGGTTTCCGTCCTCAGGGATTGTTGGAGTCTGAGGCTCTACAGGGGCATCAGGGTCGGGGTAAACCTCATTCATATCGGGAAGCTCGGACGGATTCTTTACGACCTTGCCCTTGCTTGCGGCAGTCCAACGGTCGGAAACCTTTCCCTTGAATTCAGAGACATCGATGCACACGGGTCCTCTTACGATATCGCTGAAGTTAAGATTTGTAATTGAAGGATTTCCCACAAGCTTGACCACAGAACAGCCTCCTATGTATTTCCCGAAGTTGATATCACTTCCGCCGTCATTTCCCGTACCGAGAGAATCAATGGTAACATCGTCATGAACCTCAACGTAGCAGCTTGCCTCTACATTTCCGGCTCTTGTACCTGCGTATACGCCTCCAAAATTACCACTCCTGATAACGACGTGGGTGCTCTTTACGTTGTTCTGGTCTCCGCCGCCTCTGATACCGAGATTGGTCTTTACGCCCTCGCCTTTTTCCACGACGACGTTTTCGTCAATAACAAGCTTGAAGCCCTGTGCAAGAATGAAAGAATAATCCTTTAAAGGCATGAGTTTAATATTCTTAAAGGTTGTATCTCCTGAAAGAGAAATACACCACTGGCTCATTGCAAGTACGGACTTGTCGTTGAGTCCGGCAATGGTGACTTTTCCCGGTTTTGTGGATGAATTCAGGGTGAGCTTATCTGTTATAACAACAGTACCGCCGTCACCTGCGACGGCCTTTGCCGCACCGTAGGTAAGCTTTGGTGTGGAGGGAGTTTTTCCGTCTGCCGCATCGCTTCCGTTGTCGGAAACATATGCAACATTGCCCGAATAGCTGTAATCAGCCGCATCGACGGTCAGATTTGCCGATGTGAAGCTGAAAACCGTCGCCGCCATGACTACGGCAAGGGCAACACAAACCATTCTTCTCATTTTGTTTTTCATCAAAACCATCCTTTCAGATTTTTATATTTTAAATCCTATTTCTACAATAAAAACGTTAAAGCAAATAGTTTTCGGTCTTACTTCAACACTGCGAACAATTCATTTTCCGGAACTGTGTTGGAGTAAAGCCAAAACCTTTCCTGAAATCCGCCACAAATGTCTGGGTGGAGGAGAAACCGCTGAGATAGCCCACTTCGGATACATCAAGATCACCGGAAATAAGAAGGCTTTTTGCATAACCGAGTTTGGTTTTTAAAAGATATTCACGGTATGACATTCCATAAAGCTCGCCGAAACGCTTGGAAAAATATGAGGGGTTATAGCCAAGTGCTTCAGATATTTCGGTGAGTGACGGATTTTTGGTGAAATTCAGCATTATATAGGAAATGGCACGTTCAAATCCTTTTTCATTCTTTACGTTATGAATGTCTGCGGCATTTCCTTTTTTGTTTTTATATTCGCGAAGAATTGAAGCAAAGCAAAGATTCACAAGGCTCTTTAAACAAAGGTCATTATACTTTTCGTTCCACTTGCTTTCGCTTAAAAGCATATCAAGCAAAGCCTCAAACTGCACGCGCTTGTTTCCTGTCAGTTTACAGCAAATAACGTCATCTGTTCCAAGGATCTCATTTGTCATTTTTTGAGAAATAGCCGCAGGTGCCACCATTGCCGTAAGTATAACCGACGGATTTTTCAATTTAATCTCGTGTAAATCCGTGGGAGTCAACAAAAAAACGCTTCCGGGTGAATACTCATAATGTCTTCCGTTTACAATATTGATGCCGCTGCCTTCATAACAATAGTCAACCTCAAAAAAATCATGCCAATGAAGCTCATAGTTTTTTGTCAAAGCTTTTTTCTTAACGTCAACAATGCCATTGCCAATTTCCTTGGAACAATTCAGCCGCCTGTATTTCAGCTTATTATCCGTCGCCACGTTTCTCACTTCCCGAAAATCAAATCAAAGCTGTATTGACGTTCTTTGCAATATCAATTATACAATATCGAAACGTCAATATAAATATGGTAATTTTGTTTTTTAATATAAATTATTTGTGTTTTTATTAGTATGTACAATTATAGCACACAAAGAAGCCTTTGTCAACAATCTTTGTTGCAAAAAATGTAAAAGTCGCCACATACTGCAGCAAGCAGAATATACATCGCTTCAAATGGTTATAATAAAGCAGACAAAATCAGTTGAGATAACAAAATTATGCAAAAAAATCCATTCAAGAAAAAGTGAGGGCACACAAAAAAACAGGTGTCGCAAACAAGGGCATTTCAAAAAAATTCTTCAAGAACAAATTCCGCTTTCGGCAGATATTCCAATTTACTTGGTTTTTTTCATAACATACAAAGCCGTTCTTATGCCATATTAAAAACACGGGCGGCAAAAGCAAGGCACACAAAAAGCCTTGACCGGGACTTGCCCAAAACAAGATTATATAAAAGGAATTCAAACCGATAAGCTTCGGTTAATATAAGAAGAAAAATGAAAGGAATGATAAAATGCCAAATGAGGAAAATTCAGGCAAGCCGACAAGGGCAGCAAAAAAGGTGACAACCCGCGCCCCACACAGGCACACATCCGCAGGGCATTATGCTTTTTTTGCGGTAGTGACTCTTGCCATATGCGCAACAATGGTTATTGGTGCGGCGGATCTTTCGATACCTGACAGCGTTGCATATGTCGGTCTGCAAAGCAACAACATTCGAGGTTCAGCAAAGGAGCAGCTTTCGGAAAGTCTTAATGCTGCCGGCATACAAAGCGGAATTGAAGCGCAGGTGACGCCACAACAAGATGCTCACGAAAGTAATGACAAAAGCGGTCAAGCCCTCCCCGACACATCTGTCAAGGAAAGCTCCTCTCACGAAACAAATGTCAATGTCAAAGCCATGGTTGGCAACTTTGCCGTCAAAGAGGTTGACGTTAAAATCTATCCGGATGTCCGACTTATACCCTGCGGAAGCATTTTTGGCGTAAAATTCTTCACAAAAGGTGTACTTGTTGTAGGCACAAGCGATGTTCAGACTTCAGACGGAAAAATAAATCCTGCCAAAAAGGCAGGACTTCGCCAGGCTGACACAATCCGAAAAATCAACGGCATCGAGGTCAACACCGTTGAGGATGCGGCGTTTCTAATTGAAAGTGCAAAAGGCTCGGTGTTACCGATTGAATTTGAAAGAAACGGAGAGATACTTGAAACCTCTCTGCTGCCTGTTCTTTCACTTTCCGAATCGGGAAGCAAATATAAATCCGGCTTATGGATAAGGGACAGCACAGCAGGCATTGGAACTGTGACCTATTATGACCCGGAAACGGGGATGTTCGGCGGGCTCGGGCACGGAATCTGCGACATTGACACAGGAAAGCTTATGCCACTTCTCAGAGCGACCATAGTCGATATAACTCTAACCGATGTCATAAAAGGAGAAAAGGGGCGACCCGGAGAATTAAAAGGCACATTTGGCAACATCAGCCGAGGTTCGCTTTTGCAAAACACGCCTCTTGGAGTATTCGGGCAGCTCGACAAGCCGCCATATGATCCTGCAACCGCCCCCGAGGCTCTGCCCATTGCCCTTTCCGACAGCATTCACGAGGGCAAAGCCGAGATATATTCAACCGTTGACGGCGCAACTAAACAGTATTCTGTAAACATCACAAAAATCTATAAAAATGACGGCACTAACAAAAACTTTGTTTTTGAAGTTGACGACCCGGCGCTTATAGAAACGACCGGAGGCATTGTTCAGGGCATGAGTGGCTCTCCCATAATTCAGGACAATCGCATAATCGGAGCCGTGACCCACGTCATGATTAACGATCCGCAAAAGGGTTATGGGGTTTTTATTGAGAATATGCTCTCGGAGGCAGAAAAAATGAAATAGGAAAATGCTCGTCTATCTGATATAGGCGAGCATTTACTTTATAGTGCAAAAAAAGATAAACCATTTTTAAAATTATATGTTATAATATAATAAAGGATGTGAGAAAAATGTACGACGGAATCAAAAAAATAGAAGATGTTATTGACTACATTGAATCTAATCTGATGGGAGAGCTTGATTATGATGAAATGGCAAAAATAATGACTTTATCGGTTTATGAATTCAGGCGAATATTTTCATTTGTGGTAGGATGTCCGGTATCTGAATACATCCGCAAAAGAAAGCTTTCCCTTGCCGCTGCTGAAATTATCTCGTCAGACAAGGCAGATATATCAGAAATAAGCGAAAGATACGGATATTCAAACCAATCAGCATTCGCAAGAGCATTTAAAGAACATCATGGTGTAGCTCCAAGCGTCTGCCTTAATGAAACTCCGACAATAAATCTTTTTACCCGTCCTAATTTTTCTGTAAGTATTTCAGGCAGAGAGGATGTACCTTTCAGGCTTATTAAAACCGATGCATTTTGTATAAACGGATTTTCGGGCATATCCCCCATCACTGACAGCTGTTGCTGTGAGGATGTGTGGAATGCATTTTACGAAAGTGGAGCCGACAAGGCTCTTAATACGGACAAAATTTATGTGTCCTACCTGAATCAAGGCGAAAACGTAAGCTGCAGTATAGGAGAAAAATCAGATAAAGGTCAGGAAATACCGTCATCAAGGTGGGCTTGTTTTACGTTAAATACTGTAGATGATGATATCGTAAACGAAATGTACTGCAAAATCATTTATGAATGGTTGCCTTCGGCGAACTTAAAAAGAAATAAAAATATACCCACAGTTGAGGTTTATCCTTTTGATATGTCAGAAGAAGATTTTGAGTGGGAGATTAGAATACCAATAGAATAGGAGACTGAAAATCATGTCAAGAATTGTATTAATCACAGGCGCATCGAGCGGCTACGGAAAAGCAATCGCCAAAGCTTTTAAGGATAACGGTGACACCGTTATTATGACCGCCAGAAATTATGACAAGCTTGAGCAGGCAAGAAAAGAGGTTGGCGGAGACCTTGCCTTTTCAATGGACGTTACAAAACCGCAGGATTGGGAAAATGCTGTAAAGATTGTTAAGGAAAAATACAGCAGACTTGACATACTTGTAAATAACGCAGGCGGCGGTGTGACTATCAAGGAAGTAAGTGAATTTTCAACCGAAGAAATTGATGAAACAATCACACTCAACTTAAACAGCGTAATTTACGGATGCCGTGCATTTTCCGGTATGATGAAAGAGCAAAAAACCGGTACAATGATAAATATTTCCTCTGTCTGTGCCCGTCAGTGCTGGCCTACATGGAGCGTTTATGCTGCGGCAAAAGCAGGTGTGCTGAACTTTTCAAAAGGAATGTATCTTGAAATGCAGCCGTACAATGTGAGAGTTACTTGTGTTGTCCCCTCATCTGCAAGCACGGGCTTCCAGAGTGCGTGCGGCATAGGTGAAACTACTGACAAGCTGCTCCCTGAGGATATTGCTGAAACAGTGTTGTACATAGCAAACCTTCCGCAGCGTGCTGTAGTTGAAGATGTTACCGTATGGGGGATTGACAAACAGGTAAATCCACTTTAAGGAGAGATATTATGAATAATATATTCATAGAGGCAGAAAGTTTTAAAAACAAAGGCGGGTGGGTTATAGATACCGCATCCATGGAAACGATACATTCAGCATACCTTATGGCACACGGAATGGGTAGTCCGGTGGAAGATGCTTTTACCGATTTTGAAATTACCAATAACGGAACCTACAGCATCTATGCCCTTACAAGGGATTGGACTGCTGTATGGGATGTAAAGGACTCTGCAGGAAAGTTTACAATAAAACTTAACGGCATTGAGCTTTCTGAAATTCTCGGAACAAACGGCAAAGACTGGGCATGGCAGTTTGCAGGCAAAGTGCAGCTTGAAAAAGGCACACACAGCATCTCACTTCATGACTTGACAGGCTTTAACGGCAGATGCGATGCCATTTATATTACAGCTTCAGATGAAACTCCGGACAGTGCTATTCCTTCTATAGATGAAATGAGAAGAGAGCTTAACTGGAAAGAAATCCAAGACTGTCCCGAAACTTTCGACCTTGTTGTTGTTGGCGGCGGTATTGCAGGAATCTGTACAGCTCTTTCAGCAATTCGTAAAGGTGTTCACGTTGCCCTTATCAACGACCGTTCCATATTAGGGGGCTGCAACAGCAGTGAAATCCGTGTTTGCATGGGCGGCATGATTAATTTACCGCCATATCCTAATTTGGGAAAAATCGTAAAAGAGATTGCTCCGATTGTAGGATACCCTTCCATATATGAAAAAGAATGTTATGAAGATTATAGAAAAATGGCTGCTTTTCAGGTCAAAGAAGAAAAGTATGCAGACTGCAAAATATTCACAAACGAATTCGTGTCAAATATAGAAAGAGACGGCAAAAAAATTACAGGTATTATATGTACAAATACTGTAACCGGGAAAAAAACGCGAATTATCGGAAATACATTTGCAGATTGCAGCGGAGATGCTGTTCTTGCACGAAAAATGGGATGCCAGACTATGTACGGCAGAGAATCTAAGGATGAATTTAATGAATCACTGGCACCGGAAGAACATCAGAATCTGGTTATGGGACATTCTATCCGCTGGTATAGCGAAGCACGTGAAAATAAAGTAGATTTCCCTGATATTGACTGGAATTTAGCCTTTAATGATAACTCATGTCTAAATTGCACATCCGGAGACTGGGAGCAGGAAACCGGTTTCAGAAAAGATATGGTCAATGAAATTGAGTATATCCGCGATTACGGTTTAAGAGCCATTTACTCGAATTGGGCGTATCAGAAACATCATTTTAAAGACAAAGAAAAATTTGCAAATCTTGAACTGAAATGGGTATCTCATATAGGTGGCAAAAGAGAAGGTTACAGAGTAAAAGGTGACTACATCCTTACGCAGAATGATATTGAAAACACGGTTATATACGATGATGCAACAGCTTGTCTTACATGGAGCATTGATATGCACTTCCCCGACCCGACCAATGAAAAAGAGTTTGGAGAGGCGTTCCGTTCTTTTGCATATCACAGAGGATTTCCTATCCCTTATCCCATGCCTTACCGCTGTCTGTATGCAAAAGATGCCGACAATCTGTTTATCGGGGGCCGTCTTGTAAGCACCAGTCATGTGGCATTTTCTGCCGTCAGGGTTATGCGTACTCTCGGAGAGCTTGGCGAGGTTGTGGGATTGGCAAGTTCAATTTGCAAAAAATACAACTGCACTCCACGCCAAGTTTACACCGAGCATCTTGACGAGTTTAAAGTGCTTCTGACTCAAGGTGTTGCAAGTCCTGACGCCTTTAATTGCGGTATCGGCGAAAGCGAATCTTATCATTTTAAGGATATTGGATGGTGGCATATAAAGGATGGGACTTGTTCGGATAATTCTCACAAAGCAAGAACACCTGAAGATTCAGAAATTGAAAAATTCAAGTACTGTATAAAACTCTTAGGGATTGACCATAAATATCCTACTCCTGAAAAATGGAAATAAAGTTTATGTTAAAAATATTGTCCCATATTGACACACTCGTGAGTGGCTCTCCCATAATTCAGGACAATCGCATAATCGGAGCCGTGACCTGCGTCATGGCGGGCGATCCGCAAAAAGGTTATGGGTTTTTTATTGAGAATATGCTGAATGCGGCGACGTAAAAGTCTTCATTGTGCAAAGGATGGAGGTCTGCTATGCAGGCCTCCATCCTTTACGCAAGGGCTTTTTTCAGTTTTTAAAACCCTTTCTCAAAGATGAGGGAGATTCGGAGAATTTCTCTTTAAATATTTTATAAAAATGACTATAGCTTGAAAATCCGAGGTTTTCCGAAATAACCTCGGCAGACTCGTTTGTCCAGAGGATATCGTCATACGCACAAAGTAATCTCTGCTCGTTTATATATGCTTTGAGTCCCATGCCAAAATGTTTTTTCACAAGCCTTGAAAGATGACTGTGGCTATAATTTGACAGAGCAACAAATGCCGGGATGCCTGTTTTCAGATTTTCTCTTTTTTTCATTTCCACAACGGCATTGAAAAGTTCTTCGGGTATGTCCGTGCGGCTCTGACGGTTCTTCATCCCGGTATATGCGTGCAACAATGTTGATAGAATCAGCGTACAATCGTTTTCAGTAATCGGACGGTTTTCTCCGCAGATATCGTACAGCCCCGAAATTCGCGGAAAAGCAAAGCGGATGGGGTTTTGCATGAAGGATATTCCGTACACATCTGACAAAAGCTCGAAAGTTTCACGTCTTACCGACAGAGAAAGTATTTCTATGTTCCGTGACTGATCCACAAAGCAATGCTTATCTCCGGGGCATAAAAGCATCACCGTTTTTTCTTCCGTCAGGATTTCTTCATCATTGACAATTTGCGTTCCGCTTCCACGCAAAAAGCAAATGAACTCGTAAAAATCGTGCGAGTGATAAATATTTGTCAGCTTTCTGCCTTTTATGAATTGAAAAATAAAATTCTTTTGTTGCCCGTGAACCATCTCACCAAATTCGTACAACACCGATGTCAAAAGACTTGCCCCCTTGCAAAAGAATGAAAATTCGCATATATTATATCAAATTGAAGGGGTTTTGTCAATATAATGCTCAAAAATCGCATAATATTGGTGAATACCGGCATTCAAACTGCTGACGATTTGTGATAGAATATAGGCAGAAAATATCAAAGGGGAGAAACACATGACAGTTTTATTGCCGTTTTCCATACTTGCCGCATCGCTGAACAGCACACTTCTTCACAAAGCAAGGCTGACGGAAAAGGGCTCGATATACAGATTCAACCTATTGGGTGCATTGGTATGGTGTGTATGCCTGTTTATTGCAAACGGAGGCGCATTACATTTCGAATCGGGTGCTTTGCTCTGGGGGTGCATTTACGGAATCATGCAGTCTCTTTTTATCTTATTTAAAACCGCTGCCATGAACAGCGGTCCTGTGTCGGTGACGACACTTATCGGCAACTGTTCGCTTGTTGTATCGTCGATTGTGTGCTTTGTTGTGTGGCAAGAGCCTATTTCTCTTGCCGATATTGCAGGGCTTATGCTTCTGATGCTCGGTCTTTCCCTTACCACTTACAAGAAATCGGGCGGTGTATTCACAAGAAAATGGGCGGTGATTTCCCTGCTGTTTCTCATTTTTGCCGCAGGAGTGGGCATAACCTTCAAGGCGTTTTCAAAAAGCGGAGGCTCGGAATACACCTCGGATATGATGATAATTGCGGCGTTTGTCATGCTCATTTCTTACACGGCAATCTGTCTTTTCACAGGTGGATTTACTTCATGCTCCAATCCGAATTCAAAGCAGGAAAAACACTTATTTATCATTCTTGCCCTTATATCGGGGCTGTTAAGCTGTCTTTACAACAGGCTGAACATTTACCTTTCAGGGGTACTCGACGGTGTCATATTCTTTCCTGCTTTCAACGGCGGTGTAGTTGTATTATCCACAATCTTTGGCATGATATTTTTCAAAGAAAAGATATCCGCAAGGCAGTTGACAGGTCTTGTATTTGGCATAGCAGGAATAATCATAATAGGTATACTGTAAATTTCACAAAAGGAGAGACAAAAATGATTGAATTTCAGCACAAGCTCCCTGCCATGAGGATAAACAATGTTCTCTGCGGTACATACAACAACCGTGAGCTTGGTTTTCCCTCTATTCTCACCACTACCGACCCCAAGCTCGGTCTGTTTTTACATCAGATGCAAAGCAATATTTTAGCCGACAGGAGTCTTGTTTTTATCGACGGCAAAATCCTCATGACCGACAAAAACTGGATCCGTGACCATGTTCATGTGATGAAAGCAATGCGGCATTGGGAGTATGACCTGAAATCCTTTCTGGATTTTATCATTGAAACGCAACGTGAGGACGGTCAGTTTTATGAGCTGATCAAGCAAGTCGATGACAAGCATTGGAGCTTTGTAAACGAGGACTGCTATGTGATGTATCCCGACGACAACCTTTCACTCGTGCGTCTGGAGCTTGAGGCGGATATTGAATATCTTGTGGTAGAAGGTGCAGTTTATCTTTACAGGACAACGGGCGACGATAAATGGCTGAAAAAGGTTTTACCAAAGCTTGAAAAGGGCATTGATTACATAATGTCCGACGAAAAACGGTTTGATAAAGAACACGGACTTGTAAAAAGGCCTTTTACCATCGACACATGGGATTTCACCTATCTTCCCGATGCAGGCATCAACCGCAGAATAAATCCCGACAGCCCTATGTCCATTATGCACGGTGACAATTCAGGTGTGTATCAGGCAATGCGTCAGCTCGCCTGGCTCAATCGCCGTCTTGGAAACGAGGAAAAAGCAAAGGAATGGGAAGTCCGCGCCGTTTCTTTGAAAGAAAACATTTTCAAGCATCTTTGGAACGGAAAATTCTTTATTCATCAGTTACACCTGAATCACGACGGCATCGATAACCTTGAAAATGAGCGTCTGTCTCTTTCCAACACTTACGATATCAACCGAGGCTTAACCGATACAGAGCAATCCCGGGCGATTATTGAGGAATACATGGCAAGACGGCAACGCACCGGATGCTTTGCGGAGTGGTTTACAATTGATCCTCCGTATGAGTTATTCCATACTTACAAAAAAGGCAGGTATGTCAACGGTGCTATCTCTCCGTTCACTGCAGGAGAGCTTGCAAAAGCCGCACTCAACAACGGGTATGAGGAATACGGATGGAATATCATTCAGCGTTTTATAGAGCTTGTGGAGCGTGACGGAACTATCTATTTCCTTTACGACACCGACGGCAAACCGCAGCCTGAGGGCGGTCCGAGTGCTTGGGGTGCTGCAGCTCTTGTCAGCGCGGTTGACGAGGCTCTTGCGGGCATCAATGACATGGGTGTCAATTACGATGAAATATTCTTTGCGCCTAAATTTCCTGTTACATACTATACCGAGCTTCGCTACCTGACGGGATATGAAGTAACCGGAGCATTGGTAGACGTGCGGTATATCCTGACCGACGAGGGGATGCGATATGATGTATACTCTCCTGCAAAGAAAATACAGGCACACATACTTCTCCCGAAAGGCAGAAAATGCGCAAAGCTCCTCATAAACGGAGACGAGGCTGTTTTTGAAACCGAGCTTATCGGTGAGTCATCGTATATCAACTTTACAAGATTTGCAAACAAAAAAATATCTGTTGAGATTTTGTTTTGCAATTAACCATAGCTTTGCCGATACGGGTTTTAGTTTCTTGTGAACTGCGTAATTGCAGCGAGCCGACAAAGGGCTATGGCGTTTTTATTGAGAATATGCTGGCTGAGGCTGAAAGAATAAAGTGACAGAAAAAGCATCCTGCTATTTGCGGGATGCTTTTACATATTCTTTTGGTGATAGCTTAAAAATTTTTTTGAACTCACGAGAAAAATAGCTTTCGTCATTATAGCCGGATAAGAAGCAAACATCACCAACAGTATAAAGCCCTGATTCAAGCAACTCTTTTGCTCGGGTTAACTTAAGAGAATTTATATATCTGACAGGAGATATGGCAAAGACCTTAATAAAGCAGTTTCTTAAATGCACAACGCTAATATTGCAGAGCGAAGCCAGATGAACAACACTTATGTTCTCTTTATAATAATTTGAGTGTATATAATCAATAGCAGGTTGAATTACTGATGTGTTACCGTAAGGAATAACATATTCTGACTGCATATTGTAAATTATGCTGTAAAGCTCAGATTTAACCTTCAACAAATAACCCGTCGCTTTTTTATCCCATATTTTTTGACTGTTTTTAAAGCTTTCTAAATATGTGTTAAGATTTTTTATTTTAAATGCAAACGGCTCAAAAACTACATTATCAGGCATTTGAAAGTTAATTGCATAGCAATCAGAAGATTCTCTTTCTTTGATTATGTAGTTTGAACCTTTTGGGAAATACACGATTGTGTTTTTATTAACTTTGATTTTTTTCTCATCAAAACAGAAGATTCTCTCTCCACCTAAAAACAAAGCCAGTCCATGGCTTGCTCTGTTTTTGTGAATCAATGTGCCTTTTCCGGCTTTTACTAAACATGCAAGCTCAATTTTTTCAACAATAAAATCTTGTTTCATAAAATCAATCATATAATCACCGTATTTATTATATCATTTAGTTTCTAAAAAGTCAAGTGTTTTCTTTAATTCATTGAAACTAATTTCTTTTTGTGATAAAATATGTCTGAAAGGTGGAGATTATATGATTAATTCTGAAGACAGATATTTTATTGAACGAAAATATCACGATCCTGAAAAAGAATTTAACCCTTTTGCCCGTATGGCATATCACGGAACGGGATATATGGAAGAAAGCGGTTTGAGTGATGAAGAATTATTAAAAGGACTTGAATTGCTTTCTCAAGAGACAGCACAGCTACCGCATCCTGTCGCAAGGGCAAAAGCTATTAAGTATATTCTTGCAAATGAACGGTTGTATATCAATGAGCATGATTATTTTGTAGGACTTTATTCGCTTAATCGTTTGGCTAACGAAAGCACCTTCAAAAAATGGGAAAAAGAATCATACACCTTAAGAAATTCCGATACTATGGAGTGCTCCAATGATTTTAATCAATCCGGTGCGGTAATGATTGGGACAGATTATGACCATGTTGTGCCTGACTGGAAATCTTTGATGGAACTGGGTTTCTACGGTATTCGGGAAAGAGCAAGAAACTATCGCAAAACACATATCCAAAACGGAACAATGACCAAAGAAACTGATTCTTTCTTCGATGGCATTGAAATTCAATATACGGCAATTATTGATTTAATTGACAGAATGTATCATACTGCTTGCGGACTGACCTTTGAAAAGGCACCTCTTATAGCCGATTGCCTTAAAAATCTTCGTGACGGAAAACCTACTTGCTTTTATGAGGCTTTACAACTTATCTATCTATATTTTATCATTTCCGAATCCATAGACAGTTATCAGGTGCGTTCTTTGGGGAATGGTCTCGATAATACGTTGTATAAATTTTATAAAAATGATTTGGAGTCAGGTAAATGCACAAAAGAGGATATAAGAAATTATTTATCTTACTTTTTGATGCAGTGGTCTGCTATAGGTAACTATTGGGGGCAGCCGTTTTATATGGGCGGTACAGATATAAACAATAACACAAAGTACAACGAACTTTCATACGAAATTCTTGATGTGTATGATGAGCTTGAAATCTATAACCCTAAAATACAGTTAAAGATAAATAAAAATACACCCGATAAAATTTTATATAAAGCATTTGATATGGTTCGCCGCAAAAATGCAAGCATTGTATTTTGCTGTGAGCCTGCTATGATAAAAGCTATAATGGGTTATGGAGCTACTTATGAAGAAGCGATTTACTATGATATCAGAGGATGTTATGAAACAGGAGTCAGGGCAAATGAAGTCAGCTCTACATCAGGTTATGTTAATGCAGCAAAAGCAGTTGAGTTTGTGTTTACTAATGGTTATGATCATGGAATCAGAAAGCAGGTTGGTGTAAAAACAGGTGAGCTATCAGAAATCAAAACCTTTGAAGATTTCTACTTTGCCTTTTTAAAACAATGGGAATATCTCATTGAGCAAAGTATGAAAATCACAAATGATGCAGAACGTTTTCTTGCATTTGTAAATCCTTCTTCTATGTATTCTGCAACAATTGAAACTTCTCTGAAAAACGGCAAAGACGGATACGGCGGTGGGGTTAAGTTCAATAACAATGCTATGCTCAACTGCGGTTTTGCCAGTGCGGTTGACAGCATTATGGCTATAAAAGAATTTGTTTTTGATAAAAAAGAAATAACGCTGTCTGAGCTTGCAAAGGTTTTGGAAGCTAACTGGAAGGGTTACGAAAAATTACAGATTAAAATTAAAAAATCACCACATAAATATGGTAACAACGATGCTGTGGCAGATACTTACGCATCGGCTATGTCAAGCTATTTTGCCAATAAGGTCAACAATGTACCTAATGGCAGAGGCGGTGTGTATAAAGCGATATTCCACTCCGCCCGTGCTTTTATAAACCAAGGAGAAAAAACCGGTGCTTTGCCGGATGGCAGATTAAGCGGTGAAGAACTTTCAAAAAACGCAAGCCCGGTAATCGGAATGGATAAAAATGGTATTACAGCTTTAATAGAATCAGCAACCAATCTCATTCCATCGGATTACCATGAATCGTTTTGTGTTGATGTTATGCTTCACCCAAGTGCTGTTAGCGGCGAGGACGGATTAAAGGTACTGAAAGGTATTCTTATGGCTTATCTTAATAAAGGTGGTCAGTCGATTCAGTTTAATATTTTCAACACCGAAACACTTCGGGATGCACAGATGAATCCCTGTAAATATCAAAATTTACAGGTTCGGATCTGCGGATGGAATACTCTTTGGAATAATATGAACAAAAAAGAGCAGGATGCCTATATTTTGAGAGCGGAGAATGTGTTTGACGAAAAATAGATTTGCTGTCCAATATTGACATTACTCGTGAGTGGCTCTCCCATAATTCAGGACAATCGCATAATCGGAGCCGTGACCTGCGTCATGGCGGGCGATCCGCAAAAAGGGTATGGGGGATACAGGGAGTGCTGAGTTAAATAAGCGACAAAACAGCCCGCAACAACGGGCTGTTTTGTTTATCTTTAAACTATACATCATTTGCAGTCATGCGATATATATAAATATTTGCTCACGGTATAAACATCGCAACTTTGAGAGGCGTATGGTAAAACATAGTGATTTTATTGGTTATGAGTATTGTTTTCGCATCTTTCACACATCTGTTTTTTTGTTTCTTCTTTACGATATCGCAAGGGAGATACACTGTACTTTTCTTTAAAAATCCTGCTGTAATAAAGGGCATCAACATATCCGCAGCATAAGGATATTTCGCTGATGGAAAGGTCAGTGGATATAAGCAAATCGCGTGAAGAGCTTAACCTTATATCCCTTAGAAATTCCATCGGAGTTTTGTCCATATGATATTTAAAAAGAAAAGAGAATCTGCTTTTAGAATATCCCGATATTTTTGCCAGTTCTTCAATGGTGAAATCATCCTTGTAGTTCCGGGTAATATAGTTTGCCACATCGTATATCCCCGACGGGCAGTTTTGCGTACGGGGACTATGGATTCTATCAGATATACTGCACAATAATTCAATCACAGATGCATTTGTATATTCTGTGGTTTTCTCATTGTGAAATCTCTTTATAACATTATAAAAAATATCATTCAGATAATTATCCGGTTTTAATTGGTATGCACCGCTTTTCAATGAACAGGAATCTAATATTTCCCCGACTGCTGTACCTGAGAAATGAATCCACAGTGATTTACACTCGTGAAGAAAAATGTATTTCTGAGCTTCCCCCGGTGCATACAGAACAACACCTCCGGGAAACAGCACATATTCTTTTCCTTTATGGGTCGCTACACATTTTCCGCTTATAATCAGCAGAATGTGATAATCACGCCATCCTTCACTACGATTAACGACAAAACCATTATCACGCGTCTGGATACTGCAATTATTCACTTGTAAATATCTGTCCGACATTGTATTGACACTGTGATTGGTGTTTTTCATTATATACATCTCCGCTTTTGTGATATTTCAGCTTTACTATATCACAATACAAGATTATTGTCAATATTTATAAGATTATATTTATTAAAAAAATGCATATTTCATGCTATACTTTATTCAGAACATAACATGGGGTGGAAAGAAATGCTTGGTGCAAAAAAAGTCAGCGACTCACTGGTTGTTATTTGTGAGTCGCACGATGATAAAAGTATTGTTTTTTGTATGCAGCTTGTTATCGGGACAAGCAAAGCAGCTTTAATAGATGCAGGAAATCAAAAGGACCCCGGATTATTAAAGCTGCTACGGCGTTTTACAGCTCTCCCCATAGCACTATACCTGACTCACGGACACCGTGACCACGTTGGAAACGCTTCATATTTCGATGAGATACACATTGGCATGGCTGATTGCGGGATGTTGGAGGAGGGACTGAAGCTTATCCCTCTTTCACACGGCGAAAAAATCGACCTTGGAGGAACGGTGCTTGAGGCTTATGCACTCAGTGGACATACAGACGGTGCGTTTTGTTTTATAAATAAAAACGACGGCTATGCATTAACGGGCGATATTATAAACCGTGAAACCTGGCTATGTTGGGACTCCTGTGATATGCCGGAGCAATATGCAAAAAAAGTATCGGCATTCTATGACAAGCTTCGGAAATACGGTGTTGAAACCATATTTGAAGGACATGGCTGCGAGCCTCTCACGTCAGATATATGCAAAGACATGATTTGTGCATTAAATCAAATAGATGCCGAAACAGATAAAATGCACCACATGGAATGTTCAGGCATTAAAAACCTACACAGTTACGGAAAATCTACAATCATTTACGACAAGGAGATAATAAAAAATGGCAAGAGAATTCAGAACCACGCCTGACAACATACCGAATGACGGAATAATGTTTGTTGACAACGAAAGTGTATACCGTAGCGGACACATGGGTCATGCCTTGGTGGAATATGCAAAAGACAGCATATTAGCTTTCTTCAGCAACACATCTGCAGCTATTGAACACGGTCATACTGGCTATGGCTGGATGGAGTACAAACGCACAACCGATGGCGGAAAAACCTGGTCTTCTCCGATAGTCTTAGACTACAGCTACAAATGCTTTATTGACGGCGTTTGCAATATCAGCTGTGAAAAAGCAGTATGTACAGATGACGGCACAATCGTTCTTTTCTGTTTACGCAACAAGCAAATCACCCGTTGGGAGCCTTACCTTGAGCCCGCTGTTTTGAGAAGCTTCGACGGCGGTGAAACCTGGACTGAGGCAAAATTTATGACCGGTCACCGAGGTCGCGTGATGGATGTAATGTATAAGGACGGCACAATCTATGCACTTGAATTCTGCAATGATGCGGAAATCAAATGGACAGGCAACAAACCCGAACACGTTTACAGACTTTTCACAAGCACTGATAACGGAGAGACCTTTGAAGAGCTAAGTATCCTCCCCTTTGATACATTTGGCAGAAGCTATGGTGCAATGGAACTTCTGCCCGACGGTGGACTCATTGTATACAACTATAACGAAAACGATGAATACCACTCTGATTATTGCATCAGCTACGATATGGGCAAAACCTGGTCAGAGCCTTCAAGTGCATATTTTGCAAAACGCATAAGAAACCCTCAGATCTGTCAGGCAAACGGCATTTATTTTATGCATGGTCGTTCAGGCAACAATACCGATGAGCTTCCGTTCAACTTCGTTCTTTATACATCAAAAGACGGCTTAACCTGGGATGAAGGCGAGTATGTTCGTATAACTCTCCCCAAGGGCTGGGGAACCATGGCGTATTATTCCAACAACTGTGTCACAGGTCGTTTTGGCGGCGAAAAACGAATCCTCGTTCAGGCTTCGGACGCGTATGATGAGGGTCGTGTCAATGTAAAGCATTGGTGGATTGATTTTGACAATGACTGAGCTACAATTTGCGGCACAAATAGTTGGTGCCTGCGGAATGCTTTCGCTGTTCATAATGTATCAGCAATCCGACCGTATGAAATATCTGTATTTTAAACTCGCATCCGATATAATCTGGGCAGCTCATTATTTAATGCTGTTTGCCATTGGCGGTGCAATCCCCAATATGATGGGCATTGTGCGTGAGCTGGTATTTATGAAAAAGTTCAAAAACAGATACACCAAGGTCATCTGGGCGGCGATATTTATAACAATAAATGCCGGTCTTGCAACCATATTGGCAGATTCTTATATTCAATTTGTTCCCATATGTGCATCAGCCTTAGTGACTGTATCGCTGACCTTTAAAAACACGGCAAACATAAGACTGCTTTCCATACCCATTTCAGTTACGTTTTTAATTTACGATGTAATTGTGGGCTCATGGGTTGGAGTGTTGAACGAAAGCATTTCTCTCGTATCAATGATATCAAAAACCTTACAATCGTCCGGTTGGTGTCGGACAGGACTCAGAAAATAATCAGCTGTTTATATAAGGTTTTAAATACTTATGGGGAATAAATTGATGTGACAGGCAAGAAGTCCTTACGCAATACATAAAGCCGATGAGGCTTTTCGGGAATTTGTATACATATAAATGCTCTCCTGTATTTACAGGCGAGCATTTTGTTTATCACTTTTTCTGTACTGACTCGGTGACATCCCGATTTTCGCCTTGAAGGCATCGCAGAAATATGCATCGGAAGCATAGCCCACGCTTCTCCCGATTTCATTCACGGGAAGATTGGTATCCAACAGCAGCTCTTTTGCGTGGTCGAGCCTTATATTGTTTCTGTACTCAAGGGGAGATGCGCCCGTCACGTCCTTAAATATCCTCAAAAAATGGAACTTACTCATATTGCACATTTTTGCGTATTCATCTAAAGTGCAATTGTTCCTGTATTCCTTGTTCATTTTCTGGATAACAAAGGAGATTTTGTCAAAATATCTTCCTTGAGGTGCGGATTCTTTTTCAGTTTTTCTGATTAATAGCGAAATAATATTAAAAAGTTTTGAAACGCATAGCATCTCATATGCAGGCTGTTTTGTTTGCAATTCGCTTATGATTTCCTCAAACAAATCACGCACCTTGACGCTCGGCTCTGTATCATACACAACGGAGCTTTCAAAGCCGAACAAATCAAAATTCTCCGGGGCATTGAAGTGGACGTAATAAAACTCACCCGTTTTATTCTCTAAGTATATGTGCTCCTGCCGTTCAAAGGGTCTGAAGAATATAAAAGACCCTTCTTTGCCGACGGTTTCATTTTCAAGGAAAAAATGCTCCCTGCCCTTTGATATATAGAATAAAAGATAATCGGACCTTCCGCAAGGACGGTCTATTTTTCTTCCAGTTTGGGCAAAGATATGTCCGCTGCTAACGACCGAAACTCCGCCGATACCGTTGTCCGTATCCTGATATGCGCTGAAAACCACATCAAAACCTCCTAAAATAGCAATAAAGCTGAAATTTATGTCAATTTATTCTATTCCTTTTTTCTTATTATAACACTATAATTAAATTATGTCAAGAAGCTTTCAGGAGGTTAAGAATATGCCAATTAAAGAGGAATCTTTCAGAATAGGTTGTGGCAGATATATTCAGGGTGAAGGATATATCTCAAAAGTCGGTGACGAGGTACTGAGGCTGGGCACTTCTCCGCTTATTATAGGCGGAAAAACAGCACTTGGTATAACAAGAGAAAAAATAGAAAAGAGCATTTCGGGAAAGTGCAATAAATATGAATTTGTGGTGCATACGGGGACGTGCAACGATGAGCGTGCAAAAGAGCTTGCCTTACTTGCAAAAGAAAAAGGATATGATGTCATAGTCGGCGTTGGCGGAGGTGTAATCTGCGATTTTGCAAAATTATGTGCTTATTATTCAAAGCTCCCTGTTATCAACGTGCCGACCTCCAGCGCTACCTGTGCCGCATATACTCCACTCAGCGTGAGGTATTCCCCCGAGGGAAGGACCGTAGGCTCGCTTCACTACGAAAACGAAGTGAATTGCGTTATAGCTGACACAGGGGTGATTGCGGCTCAGCCTGTGCGTCTGTTTCTTGCAGGAGTGTTTGACGCTCTTGCAAAATTCGTTGAAATAAAACAGCGGTTTAACGAAGAAACATCAGAATATCCTATTGGTCTTGACTATGCATATATTATGTCAAAATATTCTTTCAATCTGCTCAATGAAAAGGTGCAAAAATGTATTGACGATATGCAAAAGGGCAACATATCCGACGATGTTGAAAACATCATTTTCACAACAATTTCGGCAACAGGTGTTATAAGCGGAATTGCAAGGGGTTCAAATCAGACAGCGGTAGCTCACAAGTTCTACGAAGCAACAAGATTTTTGTTTCCCGAGCAATCAAAGCCTTACACTCACGGTGAACTGGTGGGCATGGGACTGCTTATACAGAATCATTTCAACGGTGAGCCGGAGAACAACAAGCTGCTGATTGATTTAATGAAAAAATACAATATGCCCTGCGTTATTGGTGATATAGGTATAGAAAAAACAGAGGATAACTTTGACAGGTATTACGAAAAAGTCTGCTCAAGCTCAGCGATTGAAACTAAAGAAGAGGGCATAAGATTTAAAGAATCTCTTAAATACTTATGGGAGATGAAATAACATGACAGACAAAGATCTCCTTATGCAATACATAAAGCCGGCGAGAATTTTTGGAAATTTATACTTTATAGGTATCCGCGCAGTATGCACCCATCTTATTGATACGGGCGACGGACTTATAATAATCGATCCCGGTTATTCCGAAAGCTTAAACATCATAGTGGATAATATACGGGAACTCGGATTTAAAACGTCAGATATAAAATACATTGTTATTTCACACGCACATTTTGACCACATGGATTCAGCAGATGCTCTCGTTTCCATGACAGGTGCAAAAACCTTTATAGGAAAAGCCGATTTGCCTCTTCTGACAGGTGAAATATACCACTATCCCATTAAACCCTTTAAGCCCGATGTTCTTTTAGAGGACGGAGATATTATTAAGCTGGGAAATACAAGTATAAATTGTGTTTCAACGCCGGGGCATACGGACGGTACAATGTCATTTTTCTTCGATGTCAGCGACGGAGAAAAAACTTACCGTGCCGGGATGTTCGGGGGAGCAGGAACCAACACATTGCAGAAAGCTTTTTTGCAAGAGCATAATCTCCCCTTTGAAAGCCGGAGAATATTTATTGAAAGCATCAATAAAATCAAGAATGAAAAGGTGGAAATATTTCTCGGGAATCATCTCGGAAACAACAATACAGAAGAAAAGCTTAAAAAGCAAGAAAACTCCGGTATAAATCCGTTTATTGAAAACAGTCAGAAAGAATGGAATCTTTTTTTAGAGGAAAGGCTTTCAAAAATCAATCAGATTATAGAACAAAATCTTTAGAGCTTGACAAAAAGCAAGCAAAGCCGAGAAAACTTCAATTCAAAAAGAAACAATATTTAATGCGGTGATATATATGAAATGTGAAAAGCTGTTCAATACAATCGACGAATTATATGAAGAATACGTCCGTGTCTGGGAAGATGTGTGTAATCTTGAAAGCCCGACTGAATACAAATATGGCGTGGACGAGGTGGGCGCATATTTTATCAGAATGGCAGAAAAACATGGTTGGAAGGTGGAAGTGTACGAGCAAGCTTCTGTCGGAAATGTGGTTTGTATAACGATGAATCACGATTCCTCCGAGTCTCCGATAACCCTATCGGGACACATTGATACTGTTCATGCGGTAGGCTCATTCGGCGCTCCGGCTGTCAGGATTGACGAGAACAACATCTATGGTCCGGGAGTCATGGACTGCAAAGGCGGTGTTGTTGCCGCATTTCTTGCAATAGATGCTTTAAGCAGATGTGATTTTAAAAAGCGACCGGTACGTCTTATGTTGCAGACGGACGAAGAATGCAACAGCAGTTTGAGTGGCAAGGAGACAATCCGTCACATTTGTCGCACCTCCGAAGGATCTGTTGCATTTCTGAACTGTGAAAGCAGCAGGAGGGGCACTCTGGTGCTTGAGAGAAAGGGTATTATACGCTATCAGTTTGACATTTGCGGAAAGGAAATCCATTCATCACGATGTCCGGAAGGAGCAAGTGCCATTGCGGATGCCGCATACAAAATTATTCAGCTTGAAAAGCTGAAAGATGCGGACGGAATAACCTGCAACTGTGGAACAATAAATGGTGGAACTGCGGCAAACACTGTACCGGGCTGTTGCTCGTTTGTTGCAGACATAAGGTTTTCTACTCGTGAAGAATTGGGATGGATTGAGAAATACATAAAAGAAGTTTCAGAAACCTGTGCGGTACCGGGTTGCAGATGCAGTGTGAAACAAGTCAGCTACCGTCCTGCCATGGAAAAAACCGACGCTAACACGTCCTTATTTGATCGCATGAATGAGATTTACTTGCAGACAGGACTTGATGTGCTGAAAGCAAGAAAAAGTCTTGGGGGCTCTGATGCCGCAGACGTGACAGAACACGGTATTCCCTGTGTGGATTCAATCGGTGTCGAAGGTAACTACATTCACACCACCCGTGAATATGCCGTTTTAAAATCCTTGGCGGAGGCTGCAAAAAGAATAGCGGTCATTGCATACTGTATCTGAATAAGGCTTTTTGAGTGACAATCTCCGTCTGATGTGTCAGCAGGTGTAGGTTTATTACATGGTGAAGCGGTGGCATTTACACAAAAATTGTTGACTTTTGTCCGTCTTTGTGGTATCATGTTGGTGTGTATCTGCGATTTGACACAAAGGAGCAACAACTATTGTCGAAACATATTTTTAAACTCACTCCCTCTGTAAAAAAAGCAATAAAGCGGATAAAACGCATGGAAAAACATTTCAACCATATTTCAAAAGCGGCACGAACAGGAAAGCTTCGTGAAAAATCCATCAGAAAAAGCTTGAAAATGCTTGAACGTTATTACTGTAGTGGCAAATGGCAAGCTGATTTCCGCTTCGATGAAAATCACCTTGTTCCGCAAACAATGAAACGTGGTGTTCTTTCCGAGGATGGCATTTATAATTTGCTTTGCGACATATCACAAACAAAATGAACAATGCTGCTCAGCCTGATACAATTTTGTTTCCGGCTGAGCATTTTTACTTATTTGTGAGTAAAAAAACTTTGCAATTCGCTCATTATCAAAACCTATTATATAAAGAATCAATTATTCTTGACAAACGCAAACCTTTATGATAGAATCATTTTGCAATGACGTTTAAACAGCGAGGTTAAATATGAGCTATAAAATTTATCCCATCACCCCAACACATCTTTCACATGACGGCTATCAAATCAAAATCAATGGGGTCTCCGTTTCTGCCAACACCGCACGAGTTTCTGCATTTCCATTTAACAGACGTTGGCCCGGACATCAGAGAAGCCTTGATCAGACAGAACTTATAAACTTCCTGTCCCTTGAAACTGACGAGCCTCTGACCTTTGAAATAACGCCCAAAATGCCTTTTGAAAATGTTGTTATACGCCCCACAACACTCGGAATAACCCCCGAAGTTAAAGACGGGAAAATAATTTTCACCCTCCCAACAGCGTCATATTTTACTGTTGAACCTTATGGAAGAACAAATGCCCTGCACATTTTTGCCGACCCCATTTCCAATTACACCATTTCTCAGGTCGACAAAAACGTCTTATATTTCGGCAAAGGTGAACACGACATCGGTCATATAGAGTTAAAAAGCAACCAGACACTTTTTATCGATGAAGGAGCCGTTGTCTATGCCTGTGTGCATGCAATTGATGCTGAAAACATAAAAATTGTCGGCAGGGGAATCCTTGATAACAGCCGAAACAAGGAAACAATTCTTTATGAGGCAAACGAAAAGAACAATTCTGTTGCAATACCAAATGCACAACGGCTTCATACTATTCAGTTTGAGTACTGCACAAACATAACCATTGAGGGTATAACAATCCGTGACTCCCTTGTCTATAATATCCGCCCAATCGGATGCCATAACCTCAACATAAAAAATGTCAAAATAATCGGATGCTGGCGTTATAATTCGGATGGAATTGATATGCACAACTGCGTCGATGTTGAAATAAGCAATTGCTTTTTGCGCACATTTGACGACTCAATCTGTGTTAAAGGTTTTGACTGCTTTTATGACGGCGATATTGAAAAAGCCGTTCACAATGCCATGTACTGCAACGGAAAGAGCTATGATGTTTTTAAAAATGTCCGTGTTTCTGACTGTGTCATATGGAACGACTGGGGAAAATGCCTTGAAATAGGTGCAGAAACAAGAGCCGAAGAAATATTCAACATTCTCTTTGAAAATTGCCATATAATTCATGTCACAAGTTCTGTGCTCAGTTGCCAGAACGTTGACTATGCTGACATTCACGATGTTGAATACAAAAACATCAGCATTGAACTTGACCCCATCATTCCAATGTCCGTTATCCAGGAATCCGACAATCACAAATATGAAAACCCCGACCCGCATTTTTGCCCTGAAATCATAAACGTCGGCGTGTCCTTTCATGAGGAATACTCTGCCGGCGGTGCAAAACGTGGCAAAAACCACGATATACTTTTTGAAAACATAAAAATTCACGGAAACAAAAAGACAAGCTTTTATTTTTCAGGATATGACAGCGAGCATCAGGTGTCAAACATCACCATTAAAAGTATTTTTATAAATGGTATCCCTCTTGCCCCCGATAGTTACACTGTTAATCAAAACAAATTCTGTGAGAATATAAGTGTTATAATATGATAACCCAAAAACACGGTGATAAGGTTTTTGCAAGCCTCATCACCGTTCTCTATATCACACCATTTCTTTTTCAATACATTTCCGTTTAAAATGCAAAGGCAGTCGCCGTATAACGGCAACCGCCTTTGTTTCTGTATTCTGAGCTTCAGCAAAACATTTATTGTTCGGATTGATTATCCTTCTTGCCCTTTATGGAGTAAACAACTTCATCGTCTTCTCCCTCGCCAACATCGGCAAGAATTTTGTCGCCTGCCTTGAATTTACCCTCAAGAAGCTGTGTGGAGAAAGAATCTTCAATGCGTCTCTGAATTGCGCGGCGAAGCGGTCTTGCACCATAAATGGGATCAAAGCCTGCCTTTGCAAGACGTGCGCAAAGAGCATTGGAAAACTCAATTTCCATACCAAGTGCGGAAATCCTTGCGGAAATTTCACGGAGCATAAGACGTGCAATTGCCGCAATATCCGTGTCGGAAAGCTTGTTGAACACAACAATTTCATCAATACGGTTGAGAAGCTCCGGTCTGAACGCCTTTTTCAATGCAGTCATCACGGTTTCCTTTGCACGCTCTCTGTCATCCTTTTTTGCCTGCTCTGAATCCGAGCCTCCAAATCCAAGGGCACGTCTTTCAACAATATCGGATGAGCCAAGGTTTGAAGTCATGATTATAACCGAGTTTTTAAAATCAACCTTTCTGCCATGAGAATCTGTGAGCTGACCATCCTCAAGAATCTGAAGAAGAATGTTGAACACATCGGGATGTGCCTTTTCTATCTCATCGAAAAGGACAACGGAATAGGGCGTGCGGCGAATCTTCTCGGTAAGCTGTCCCGCTTCGTCATAGCCCACATAACCGGGAGGAGAGCCGATGAGCTTGGAAACGCTGTGCTTTTCCATGTATTCGGACATATCAATGCGGATAATTGCATTTTCGTTGCCGAAAAGCGCATCTGCAAGAGCCTTTGAAAGCTCGGTCTTGCCAACACCTGTCGGGCCGCAGAAAATGAAAGAGCCCTGCGGACGTTTGGGGTCTTTAAGTCCCGTTCTGCCTCTCCTTATTGCCCTTGCAATAACGGACACCGCCTCGTCCTGTCCAATAACCCTGCCCTTGAGAATCTCATCAAGCTTGAGAAGCTTTTCTGTTTCCTCTCCCTCAAGCTTTGAAACAGGGATTCCTGTCATGCTTGTAACAGTTTCGGCAATATCGTCCTCGCCGATTTCAGGCATTCCGCCCTTGCCGTTTTTCCATTCGCCTTTCAGCTTTTCAATCTCGGCGCAAAGCTTTTTCTCCTCAGTGAGATATTCTGCTGCCTTTTCAAACGCCTGTGACTTTACAGCTTCTTCCTTTTGCTCTTTCACAACCTTGAGTTTTTCCTCAGCTGTGCGTATTTCCTCAGGCTCGGTTATTTCTCCGATACGTTTTCTTGAAGCAGTTTCGTCAATAAGGTCGATCGCTTTGTCGGGCAGGAATCTGTCTGCAATATAGCGCACAGACATATTTACCGCTGCCTCAATTGCTTCATCTGTAATTTTAATTTTGTGGTGCGCCTCATACTTATCACGAAGTCCCTTGAGAATAAGCACCGCCTGTTCCTTCGTGGGCTCTCCAACCATTACAGACCCGAATCTTCTTTCAAGTGCGGCATCCTTTTCAATGTGTTTTCTGAATTCGTCAATGGTCGTTGCTCCGATGACCTGCATTTCGCCTCTTGCAAGTGCAGGCTTGAGAATATTTGCGGCATCAATTGCCCCCTCTGCAGCACCTGCGCCAATGATTGTGTGAATCTCGTCGATAAAGAGGATGACGTCACCGGCTTCCTTGATTTCCTGCATAACGCTCTTAATGCGTTCCTCAAACTCGCCTCTGTATTTTGCGCCTGCAATCATTCCGGAAAGGTCAAGGGCAACAACCCTCTTGTCCTTGAGTGTTTCGGGGACATTTCCCGACGCCACAAGTCTTGCAAGTCCCTCAACCACCGCTGTTTTTCCAACGCCGGGCTCACCAATGAGGCAAGGATTGTTCTTTGTTCTCCTTGAGAGAATCTGTATAACACGCTCTGTTTCCTTTTCTCTTCCGATAACGGGGTCAAGTTCACCGTTTTTTGCAGATTTCGTTAGATCATTGCCGTATTTATCAAGAGTAGGCGTTTTACCACCACCTCGTTGCTGCTTTGAACCCATATTTTTTTCTCCGGCAGAATATGCGCCAAACGACGGCTCTGCACCACTTCCACTCATTGCCGATGCATTATCTGCAGGTCCTCCGGCAATACCGCTTGCCTTTGAATAAAGAGCATCAACGTCAACAGAAAGGCGTATAAGAATGTTTCTCGCCACGCAATCCTCCTTGAGAATTGCCATGAGAAGATGTTCTGTTCCAACATATCCTTGATTCATAGCATGGGCAATATTTGCCGAAATGTCAATTATCCTTTTGGTTTTTGGTGTCACGGCAAGGCTTTCGGATGCTCCGTTGTCTCCCTTTCCCGCCTCGCTCACGACAACCGTATGAACAGCCTCAAAGTCTGCGCCATTTTCGCAAAGAAGCTTTGCGGCAATTGAATCCTCTCTTTTGAGAAGACCGAGAAGCAAATGTTCGCTTCCAACATAATTGTGTCCAAGCTCTGCGGCAATGTTCTGCGCTGCCGTTATTGCAGCGGCGGCATTTGTTGTAAATCTGAGCATATATGATACCCCCCTTTAGGTTGGTTAGTATTTGTTATAAAAATTTTCAACTGAAAAAGCTTCTAAGGAGTGTTGCACGAAGCTCATCCCTCTTTGCGGCATCCTTTGCCTCAGGCGAAATCTCAATAATATGAGCCGGCATTGCGCTTATAAGCAGTGATGTCAGATTCTTATTTCTCAAGCCCTCTGCTGTGATAATTCCGCAAGCAACACCAAGTCTGACGTCCGACCACAATCCGACAAACTCGGAAAAGCTCATACGTCTTGCGCTCGTAAGTGTGCCATAAGCTCTCCACAGCCTGTCTTCAAAAGCAATTCCGCCGGCACTTTTAAGCTTTGAACGAAGCTCGGTTTCCTTGTCAACGATTTTTGCCACAGCATCCGTAAGCTTTTCAATGGTGTCCTTTTCAGAAATGCCAAGGGTAATCTGATTTGAAATCTGATAAAGGCAACCCTGTGCCTCGCTTCCCTCGCCGTAAAGTCCTCTTACCGTCAGACCGATTTTAGTCATAAGGATGATTACAGATTTGAGGTAGCCACATTCCTTAATTGCAGGCAAATGAAGCATAACCGATGCTCTGAGACCTGTTCCCATATTGGTGGGGCAGCTTGTGAGATAACCAAGTTTTTCATCATAAGCATACGCCACTCCCTCGGAAATCACATCATCAATTTTGTTTGCCTTTTCAAATGCCTTTTCAACTGCAAGTCCCGGAAGAATACTCTGTATTCTCAAATGGTCTTCTTCGCCAATCATAATGGCAATACTTCCGTTTTCCGATGCCGCAAGAGTGCGTTTTACACTTTTCGGCATATCGCAAAACTCACGGCTTATAATGTGGTCCTCTGAAAGTACCGCATTTTCTCCGGGAGTTCTTTCGGAAAGCTCTGTGTAAACAAAATCCTCGTCGGAAAACTTGTCAAGTGCCGTGCGAACCTCTGAAATAACCTTTTCACGTCCAATGTTGTCAAGCTTATGAGGAAAAGGATAATTCTCAAGATTCCTTGCAAGTCTGACACGGGAGCTTATAACAATGCTGTCCGGAGAAATCTCCGTCTGATACCATTTCATTACTTTGCACCTCCCCGATTGTTATTATCTTTACCAAATTCCTGCATACCCTCAAGCTCTCTTATCCTGTCACGAAGCTTTGCCGCCTGTTCATATTCCTGTGCCTCAATTGCGGAAGAAAGCTGTTTTTTAAGCGATTCAATTTCGTTTTTCTTTTCAAGATGTACAGAAAATCCCTTTGGAGCTTTTCCTGTGTGAGCAACGTTACCGTGAATTTTCGCAACTGTTGGCTCAAGGATTTTTGCAAAGGTTTTACAGCACACAGCGCATCCAAGTTTTCCCGTGGAAGAAAGCTCATTTTCCGTCATGCCGCACGATGGGCAGACAAGTCTTTTAGGAGCTTTAAGTCCAGAAGCACCCGAGCCTGCGTGAAGAGCCTTTCCCATAATTCCGCCAAAAATGCTTCCGAAAACGTCATCATCAGAAAAAATTCCTGCTCCCGAAAAAGGGGACGCATTTGCCGAGCCGAAAAGGGTATCTGTTGAAATCCCAACCGACGCTGCACATTCTCCGCAGAGATGAGTTTCGGTTGTTTTGCCGTTATTTGAAACTTTATAGTGGAAAACCGCTTCCTTAGCCTTACATTTATCGCACAACATATTATTCATCCTTTCCTTATCAAAATCAATGTATAATTATAAATCAGCTTGCCTGAATAATTGCGAACACCGCCGCTTTAAGAATATCAGCTCTTAAAATAGCTTTATTCTGCTCGCCGTTCACCTTTTCAAGAGCTGTCTGCGAGATGCACGCACCGAGAATCATTTGCTCACGCCGTGTAATAAAATCATTGGAAGCAAGAGCCACAAGAATTGATGCCGCATCTGTGTCGGAGATGCTATCGCCAATTGCTCCAAGAAGATGGCACAAATAAGTTGATCTATCCATCTTAAGCTTTGTTATGCGGACATAACCTCCGCCACCACGTCTGCTTTCAACAATATAGCCTCTATCCTTACCAAAGCGAGAGGTGATAACATAGTTTATCTGGCTTGGTACGCAACCGACCCTTGTGGCAAGTTCGTTTCTTTTGAGTTCAAGCGTGCCGCCGCCCTCGTTGAGCATTTCCTCAATCATTCTTGCAATTCTTTCGGACATCAGCATTTTTCATCATCCTTTCAATGGGATTTTATTTAGCTGTTTTAGTTCTTCTTTTGGTCAAGGCACAGTCGGACGGGAGTGTGAAGCTATTGCGACTTTCGTCCGTCCGAAAAGTCAATTGCCTATGTGTAGAATCTCTTTGCAGTTTGACCTTCTCTGACCTTGCGAGCATATTATATCACAAAGGTCAAAGAAAGTCAAAGTCAATAAAAGTCAAACTCGCCTGATTATGCCTGTTTATGCCTGATTTTGGTGGCAAAATCAACGATTTTCTTCAAATATCATTGATTTTCTTTGATTTTTTGATTCTTTTGAGTTTTTTGGTCAAAAAGGAAAGCAATTCCATTTGATTATAACGCATTTTCTCTGCGAAAGCTGTCGGAAAAATGGCGTGTTTTTGTGGGAATCCGTCCCACGCCCTGCCAAAGGGGGACTTTTCTCGAAAAGTCCCCCTTTGGAATCCCCCAAAAGCTTTATAATGGAGTGTTATGATAAAAAAGAAGCCGTCCTTTTGTGGACGACTTCTTCAAATATAAGAATAAATAGTTGTTATTTCAAAGGTTGCCGGTTAATAGCTGTATAATGCCAACAACAATGTTTATGACCCAACCAAAACACCCGAAAAACAATAAGATACCTACAATTAAAAGCCAATGATTAGCGAAAAACGTTTCCAAAAATCCCGGCTCTGACGACGTTGAATATCTTGCTTCCTCAGCTTTTCTCTCATTATACTCTCTGTAGTATCTGTTGTCCTCTGTGAATTTTCTGTTCCTAAGTTCGCTTTCAATACGTGAGAGTTGTTCCATTGTTTCTCTGTGCCTTGCAGCTTCTTCAATTTCGCTTTGCTTCATGGTATAAACCCTTTCCCTTTGGTTTCTTATTCAAATTTTCCTTCGGAGAAGCCATACTGTGCATAATAATCTTTATCAGTAAGCTTTATTTTCATCTGGAGAGCCCCATTCAAAGGAATTGATACTTTTTTTGCAACGTCATCGTATTTCAACTCTGTTGTAAAAGCAATTTTTCCATCAAGCCATATCTCCAAAGTGCAATTATCGTTATCTGTGTTATCAATATGACCGACTGAAAAGCTTAACTTGTTGTATTTTCCATCAAGGTTAAACAATGCTTCAGGATTATTCCATCCTAAAAGGAATCCATCCGAGTATTTTTTTCCTGACATTATAAAGTGTTTATTATCAGCAAACAAATGCTCATCTCCGGAAGTGTACTGATACGGTTTACATTGACTCATCCAGTTTTCGCTTTGTCCCGGGATTGCGCCAAGGTACACAACCTTATTTACGCCGTCCCAATCAACATATTTGCCAAAAGCATTTCCGACAGCTCTTACGGGAAGATATGTAGTTCCGTTGTAAATGAAAGGCTCAACAATGTTTCCGTTTACATCTGTCGGATTGATTGTCACTCCATCAACAACAATCTTAATATCGTTGTAATGGACATCAATGGTTTCTGTTCTTTTTTTACTTGCGGCAATAACAGATGTGCCAGCGACAATCATAATTGCAAGGACTCCTGCAACTATTGCCATAACTTTTTTGCTGTGTTCACGTTTCATAAGTGAAACCTCCTTAAAAATAAAAAGTGCGCAGCCGATGTTAAATGACGGTAAGGAAGACGGAAAAAACGTGTTATACAGCCGGATTGATATGATATTGTAGAATATAATATATCGGAGAAAATAATGAGAAATATTTATATCTACAAAGATGAAACTGAAAGTCAGGTTCAACAGTTTTTTGAAAATGCAGATGAGAAGTTACGAAACAAATTCAAAAGTATTCTCAATTACCTATCCAACGATAAAAATCCACTTTGCGAGACATATGTGAAACATATTTCTGTGGGCAGGTATAGAGAGCTTTATGAAATACGGATGAAAGTATCAGGCAACATGGTTAGAGTGCTGTTTGTAAAGCAAGATGCAGATATTGTGCTTTTATATGCTTTTTACAAGCGAAGTGGCAAGGATACAGAGAAGGCACTTGAGACTGCATATAAGACATTAAATAGGCTGAGGTAATTTGCCGGTGTGACGGTCAATGTAACAGATTGTTAAAAAATAAATGTTAAAGAGGTCTGCACTTTTTCGGTGCAGACCTCCATATTTTATGTATTATTTTAGTAGCTTAAACTTGCCGATGATGGGAAGCTCCTTTGCTCTGCCGTTTGATGCATTAATGATACCGATGATGAACAGAACAAAGAAAACAATAGACAAAATACCGATTATGCTTGAAACGGTGTACAATCTCCAGGATATAGCGAGAAGAATTGCGTTGATTATGCCGTAAACTATACTCCACGCCACTGCCGCAATGAGAAGCAGCAAGCCCTGATTGGAATGGTAACGTGCGAATTTTGATTGCTTTGCCGCAAACATCGGTATGAATACAAGCGGTCCGAAGTAGGCGAGTATTGCCATACCCTTATTTGTGTTAATGTCGTTCTGATCAAATTCTGCCGTTGTGTCGGCTGTGTTATTAAGATTTTGGAACGTCTCGCCAAAGCTATTTTGATTTTGCTGTGGGGGAGGCGTCTGCTGAGGCTGTGCCTGTTGAGACTGCTGTTCCTGCGGTGCATCGGTAGGAGAGCCGCATCCTGGACAGAATTTTATATTATCTTCGATTTTAGTTCCGCATTTTCCGCAAAATTTCATAGTGTTGTCTCCTTTACAAATTATTTCTTCAAATTTTCAACCATTCTCACCGCAATAATGAGTGCCTGTTCTCTTGTTGCGTTTGCGTAGCCTGTTGCTTCTTCTTCAGATGTAATATTTTTAGGTGCGAACTTGTTGTCACCAACGCCGTTTATGATGTTGTTCGCCGCCATAAAGTAAACGCTGTCCTTTGCCCAATCGGATATATCTTTATCATCGGCAAAAGCTGAAGGCTTATCGTATGTCAATGCAAACTGTGCATCATTCTGAATTGTCCAGCCGTTCATTGTTGCTCTCTTGAATGTTCTTGTGAGCATTGTTGCAGCTTGTTCACGGTTTAAGAGTGTGTTTGGTTCAAAGGTGGTTGCCGATACACCTGTTGTAATCCCAAGATTATATGCTTTTAACACTTCAATATCGGAT
>JAZQKV010000115.1:0-8681 GCA_045542335.1 Eubacteriales bacterium | reverse complement strand
TGTTTCAAGAGTTGCGACGGGGGAGGTTGAAAGAGTGCCGTCGTTGTAGTCCGAGCCGTTGTCGTCAAGGTAAATCACAGTGTCGGACTTTGCGAAGAATCGTGTTTCAGGCGCAGGACTTACTCCTGTGTCAATGCGCTTTGCGCCAAGAAACTCCGTAACACTGCAGGCTCTTTCAAAACGTATAATTCCCGCTTCATCTGCACAGCTTATGCAACGGTAAATGTCGCCGTTTGAGGAGTTGACATACATATCGCCGCGGTTTATGTTTTCAAATGTTGCAAGTTCACCGTCGGAAAGTTCTGATGTGCTAACGAGATAGACCGAATTTTCGGTTTCAGAGGGGGTGAAAACAAAGTTGCCGCAATACCAGGAAGAGCCCTTGAGATTGACAGGCTCAAGTTCGCCTTTGGGTGTTGTTACAACAAGGCTTGTACCGTCAAACCTTGCGGACAGGGAAAGGTCGGAAAGTGTGGCAACTGTGTGCTTTTCATGTGTGCCGATATAGCGCCAGCAAAGGGAATTTGTTTCGCTGTCAAAGAAAAGCTCAACCTTCATCTGTTGCGCAATTTCTGTCATTTCATTATAGAGAAGCAGAAAATCGGCAAAAGCGGGAGAAATTTTGTCAACGGGAACTTCGAGAAGCTCGAAAGAATCACTCGGTGCAACCATGAGCGTTCCCGAAACCGAGACTTTCTGGATGTCTTTGCCAACTCCAACGACGGCAAATCTGTATTCTCCGCCTTTAAGCGTTATTTCCTGAGGCAGGGGAACTGTGTTATCTTCGGGGAGGCTTATTTTGATAAGTGTGTTATTTGGCATAAAAAACACAACGGAAAGCTCGAGTCCTCCCCATGTGGCATCGGGTTCAATTGTCAGAGACTCTATTCCGAAAGAGCCTTGCGTGCCTGCCTCAATATATTCGGGATCAAGGGAATAATTGTTAAGTTTAACTGTCATATATTTTCCTTATTCTTTATGAAAAGGGGATTTGTAGGGAAATCCCCTTACCCGGCAAGCGCAATTATACCATATTTTTTGCAAAAATTCAAGAGTATAATTGTTAAATGTTCAAAAATAATACAAAAAGTGTTTGGAACAGGCTCTAATGTTAAAGAATAAAAGTGGAAAAATTTATATATTTGTGATAGAATAAGTTAAGAAGCGTCGGAGTTTGAATTTGAGTGGAACGGCGTTGCGAAAGGAAAGGTTATTACAATGGCAAATTTTCTTGATAATGTAAAGGATGATATTAAAACGGCACTTTGCGAGCTTTATGAGGCGGCAAAGGTTGATGAGGGCGGCATACTTGTTGTGGGTTGCAGCACAAGCGAAATAATCGGAAAGAAAATCGGAAGTGCGGGAAGTCCTGAGGTTGCGGCGGCTTTGGTAGAGTGTATTAACACATTCTGCAAGGAAAAGGGAATTTATCTTGCTGCACAATGCTGCGAGCATCTCAACCGTGCAATTGTCATTGAAAAAGAGGCGATGAAGCGTTATGGACTTACAAGGGTGAACGCTGTGCCTCAGATTCACGCAGGAGGTTCATTCGGAACGGCGGCGTATACGGCTTTCAGAGAGCCTGTTGTTGTGAGCTCGGTTGTTGCAGACATGGGAATTGACATCGGGGACACGCTTATCGGAATGCACATTCGTCCGGTGGCAGTTCCGGTGAGAGTTTCGGTTAAGAGAATCGGGGAAGCAAATCTTGTTCTTGTGCGCAGCAGATGCCCGTTTGTTGGCGGTGAAAGAGCTGTGTATAACCCGGAGCTCAACTGATTTTTTTGAAAATTCTGTTTTAAATTTTTGGGCATTTTAAAAGGAGATGCATCGCTTTTGATGCATCTCCTTGGATTTTTTCGTAAACGCTTGGATTAAAACTCAAAGTCCACGGTAACGCTCTTTTCCGTTACAGCGTGCATATGGGTTTTTACAACGTCGCAGTGATATTTATCCGCCTGATAGGTGTCAAGCATTTCTCTGTTATCAACAACCACAGAGAGAATAACATCAAATGAGCGTGCAGAGTGAAGAAAATCAATTCCGACTTCGATTTCACGCAGATAGTCGATGTTGCCTTTCATTGACATAAGAACTTCCGCCGCTTTTTTGCAGTTTTCTGGAGTGGGGTCGAGAAGCTTGAAGCATACAATGTGTTTTACCATTTTTTGAAACTTCCTTTCTTGCAAAATTTGGTTTAATGAGATAGACTTGCGAGAATGTATAAACAATGCTGTGAAATGCGGTCACAGCGTTATTTTTTTATTATATCGGAGTGTTTTCCGAAAAATTCCTTTCCCGAAAGATAGGAAAGAATTCCGTCGTCCGAGCCTTTTTCAAAGCGCAGACTGTAAGCATAGAGCCGCTGATAGTTGTCGCTTTTTGATTTGCCATGGGAAATGCCGTATTTTCCGTCACCAACAAGAGGGTGACCGATATAGGCAAGGTGTGCACGAATCTGATGAGTTCTGCCTGTTATGAGGTCCACACGGAGAATGGAATTTTCGCCAAGACTTTCCACAAAGTCATATTTAGTTATAACGGTTTTTATATCGTCGTCGTACTTAATGTGAAGCGCGCGCTTTGCATCCTGCGGTGTGGGAAAGATGAAGACGCGGTTTTGAGAGCTGTCTTTGTAAAGATAGTCCTTAAGCAGAGCTGACTTTTTTTGGGGGATTCCGCAAACGGCACAGAGATAGGTCTTTTTTATGCTGCGCTCTTTTATTTTGAGATTCATCACACGAAGAGCTTGTGCGTTTTTTGCGGCAATGACAAGACCGCCTGTGTTGCGGTCAAGCCTATGGCAAAGTGCAGGTGCAAAGCTGTTTTCTTCTTGTGGGTCAAACTCGTCTTTCTTGAAAAGATAACCCGTTATCCTTGCGATAAGGCAACTGTCCGGGGTTTTGTTATTATCGTCGTCGCCGGGGTGAACAAGCTCACCCTGGGGTTTATCGACGATTATAAGGTTTTCGTCCTCGAAAACTATTTCGTCGGGGAGGAGGTTGAGTTTTGCATCTGAATAATCTGTTGATTTTTTGTTGTCCTTTTCAAAAAATTCGTCTGAAATATAAAACGTGAGGACATCGCCCTCCATGACCTTTTCGTTATGGGCGGTCTTTTTGCCGTTGAGCTTTATGTTTTTGTTACGCAAAAATTTGTGCATAAGCGACATGGGAAGCTTTGGCATTGCTTTTGAAAGAAATTTATCAAGCCGCTGACCTCCGTCGTTTTTGCCGATTTTCAATTCTCTTATGTTATTCACCTCGCCTTGGTGGATATGTTATATCATTATACCATGCTTTGAGAAAAATTGCAATAGTTTTTGGGAAAATTTGCAAGCTCTTTTTTTGCCGGATTTGTGTAACAGGGATAAAATATTAAAACTCCATTAAATATTTCTTTCATCTCTAATATTTAACAAATAATCATTGAAAGCTTGAAATATATATGGTATAATGAAAGATAATGTGGGAAAGTGTAGTCACAAGTGGAAATGAAGCTTAAATTTTCATCTCTATTTCCGCATAAGACAGAGGAAAAGGACAGAAAAATGGATAATAAAATAAATGTCAGAGGCGTATATTTTGACAATGTGACAATGGAGGAGGCTCTCGAAAAGGCGAAGGAGCTCATAAACTCCGATGGGTTTGATTCGGTTTACACCCCGAATTCCGAGATTGTACAGAATTGCGTCGAGAATCATGAAAATTATGAAATAATAAATTCTGCTTCTCTTATAATTCCCGACGGAATAGGCGTTGTTTACGGCGCAAAAATCCTTGGCACACCCCTTAAGCAAAAGGTTCCGGGATGCGAGCTTGCGGAAAAGGTTATTGAATACATAAGCACAACCGGCGACGGTCTTTATCTTTTTGGTGCGGCACCAAAAAACGATGAGAGGGAGAGCATTGCCGAGCTTGCGGCAAAAAAGCTTTGCGAAAAGTATCCGGGTCTTGTGATTTCGGGGACAAGGGATGGCTTTTTTAAAGCAGAGGACGTTCCGATGATTATAGAGGACATAAACAACTCCGGCGCAAAGGTGCTGTTTGTTTGTCTTGGTGCACCGAAACAGGAAAAGTGGATTTACGATAACAGGGATAAGCTCAAGGTCAGCCTTGCGATGGGACTTGGCGGAAGTCTTGATGTTTTTTCAGGAACGGTTAAACGTGCGCCGAAGTTCTTTATTGACCACAACCTTGAATGGTTTTACAGGCTTTTGAAAATGCCGACAAGAATCGGAAGAATGATGAAGCTTCCAAAGTTTATCCTGGGCGTTATTTTCCATAAAAATAAAATTTGATTCCGGTCTGTTTTACATATCATGCATGGTTATTTTCCTATGTTGTTTAAACTTTAAGAAAACGGAATTGTAAATGGAGAGTTTGATATGAAAGTAAAAATCCTGACACACACACCTGAACCCGAAAGAACAATTGCGGCGGCGGCAAAGCTTTGCTATTCGCCTGTGGGAGTTGACGAAATATTTGATGTTATGACCGATGAAAAGGCGCAGAGCTTTGTCAATATGCTCATGGGTCTTGGTCATGAAAGTCCTTTTGAACACGTCACCTTTACTTTTGCCATTGAGGGTGTTTCACGTTCACTTCTTGCTCAGATTACAAGACACAGAATTGCTTCATTCAGCGTTCAGAGTCAGCGATATGTCAACAAGGGAGATTTTGATTACATTATTCCCCCGGAAATTGAAGCTGTTCCCGAGGCAAAGGAGCTTTTTATCAAAGCAATGGAAGACGACCGTGAAACCTACAACAAGCTTTCCGCAATTCTCAAGGAAAAGCACACCAAGGACAATATTGCTCTTGGCATGAACGAAAAGGACGCCGCATATGCCGCCGGCAAAAAGGCAAATGAGGACGCTCGCTATGTGCTTTCAAATGCCTGCGACACGAGAATCGTTATGACAATGAATATTCGCTCACTCTATAATTTCTTCTCGCTCAGATGCTGTAACAGGGCACAATGGGAAATAAGAGAGCTTGCCTGCGAAATGCTTCGTCTTGTCCGTGAAATAAGCCCCACTCTTTTCAAGGATGCAGGTCCGTCTTGCCTCAGAGGAAAGTGTGCAGAGGGGGCATATTCCTGCGGTAAAATGGCAGAGGTGAGAGCAAGCTTTGCAAAAATCGGAAATGCAGAAAATTTTGCAAATGGCGATAAGGAGTAATTTGAAATGAGTCTTGTTATTGCAATTGAGGGAACAGATGCCTCGGGTAAAAAAACTCAGTCGGATCTTCTTGCGCAAGCTGTTCGCAAAATGGGTCTTGAAGTGACAGAGCTTTCCTTCCCCGATTATGACAGTCCGTCAAGCACTCTTGTAAAAATGTATCTTGGCGGTGATTTCGGCTCAAATCCTGAGGACACAGGTGCATATGCCGCTTCAAGTTTTTTTGCTGTTGACAGATATGCAAGCTTCAAGATGAATTGGGAAAAGGTTTATAATGACAGTAAAAGTGTTATAATTCTCAACAGGTACACAACCTCAAATGCTGTTCATCAGCTTGCGAAAATTGAGGACGATGCCCAAAAGGATGCTTTTCTTGGGTGGCTTTATGATTTTGAGTTTGTCAAGCTCGGACTTCCGGTTCCTGATGGTGTGTTTTATCTTGATATGCCGCTTGAAGCCTCTGTAAAGCTTCTTGAAGCGAGAAGCGAGCAGACCGGCGTGAAAAAGGATATTCACGAAGCGGACACCTCCCACCTTGCAAAGGCAAGACGTGCAGGGGCATATGTGACGGAAAAATGGGGTTGGATACGCATTGCCTGCGGAGAGGGAGACAAGCCTTTTTCAAGAGAGCATATTCACGAACAGGTGCTTGAGAATGTAAAACAGCTTCTCAAAAACAAAGGAATTGTCTGATTTTTATTCTGAATTGAAACAAAACGGAGTGGGATAAGCTTGTCTTGCTTCCGCATAAATACAAGAAGGGGAGAGTTTAAAATGGTATATATTTTTCTTGCAGACGGTTTTGAAGAAATTGAAGCACTTACACAGATTGACTATCTTCGACGTGCAGGTGTTGATATAATATCCGTGGGCATAACGGACGGCGACGGCGGAGTTAAAGACACAAAGCTTATCATGGGTGCACACGGGATTCCCGTTGCGGCGGACATTTGTGCTTGCGAGGCAATTGCTTCGGAAGAGCTTGAAATGGTTATTCTTCCCGGTGGCCTTGGAGGAGTTGACGGTATGAAGAAGTCGCCAAAGGTTGCGGAGCTTGTTGACTATTGTGTGAAGAATGACAAGTTTGTTGCCGCAATTTGCGCAGCTCCCACAATTCTTGCTCAAATGGGTATTCTTGACGGTAAAAGAGCTACCTGTTATCCTGCAATGCAGAATGAGCTCAACGGTTGTCTTGAAGTTGGCGGCAGAGTTATCCGTGACGGAAAAATCATAACTGCGGCGGCTGCAGGGGTTTCCGAGGAGTTTTCCTTTGAGCTTATTTCGGTGCTTAAGGGCGGCGAGACAGCTCATAAGGTGAGAGAGAGCATTTGTGCAAGATAATATAATTGCGTTTTTACATTGAAAGCGTTTAACTGTGGCTTTAAGGCTTGCCGATTTTTCCGCACAAACGGCAAAGCAATTCCATGCGGACTTTGAGGAGATGACTTACAGATATGGCAGAAATCAGAGTGGTAAAAAGAGAGCTCAGAGAAAAGTACACAAAAATAAGAGATGAAATATCCACCGAACAAAGACAGGTGTTTGACAAGAAGATTTGCGACCGCCTTACCGCCTCAATAACATACAGACATTCAAACGAGATTCTTCTTTATTCCTCGATAGGAAGCGAGATTGACACATGGCAGATTTTCGATGCGGCAAAAAAAGCCGGAAAGAAAATTGCTTTTCCTCTTTGCTTTCCCGACAACACGATGAAGTATTATTACATCGAGTCAAAGGACGACCTTGAGGAGGGAAGCTTTGGTATTCTCGAACCTAAAAAGGGTCTTGAGGAATATGTTCCTACAAGCAGTTCAATCTGTATTGTCCCGGCAATTGTTTTTGACAAGGAGGGCTACAGAATTGGCTATGGAAAAGGGTTTTATGACAGATTTTTGAGCACTTTTCCCGGCGTTAAGGTGGGACTTGTTTACAGCTGTATGATTGTCCCGAAAGTTCCGAGAGGAAGATTTGACAAACACGTTGATGTTATGATAAGCGAACGGGGAGTGAATGCCGTAAATGCTTCAAAATAATGGAAATAACACAGGTAAAACAAGCGATAAAAAAACATTGAGCACCAACGCAATCCCTGCCGCTAAAGCTTCGGATAAAGCGGCGGCGCAATCTCCGGCAAAATCGGAAAAAGCGAGGGCAAAAAAGCAAGTTTCGTTTGCAGGTAATGCTCCGACGGTGCTTGCCTTTGCGGTGTTCTGCTTGCTTCTTCTGACCGAAAACATGGCATCGGCAAGCTATGTCAACAGCGGAAACCCTTATCTTTCGACAATGGTTTTGCAGCTTTGCATTTTCGTTGTGCCTTGTGCATTTTATTGTACGCTCCGCCGTGTGAAGGTGTCCTCGGCTTGCCGCATAAGGCTCCCGGGTGTTTCGGGGTGGACGCTTGTGCTTTGTGCATTGCCTGCGCTTGTATTTACGGTTATGGCTGCAAAGTATATTCAATGCTATGTGTTTGAAGCAAGGCTTGGAAGTGCCGTTTCAATCACGAGTGCCGGCGACAGTCTTTATCTTGTGCTTTCATATGCCGTTGTTCCTGCAGTTGCAGAGGAACTTTGTTTCCGCGGAATAATGCTTTCGGAGTATGAAAAGTATTTTGGAAAGCTTGTGGCAATTGTAACAACTTCTTTGCTTTTTGCAATGATACATTTCAACGCCCGTGATTTTTTTGCATACCTCATTTCGGGCATTATAATCGGAATCACAGTCTGCGCAACGAACTCTGTTGCCGCAGGAATGATTCTCCATTTCTTCTCGAATCTTGTTGCCATTTTCACCGACAATTTTATAGTCAAAATTTCTTCCGATTCCTCGGCAGGACGCTTTGCACTTGTTATTGTTATGGTGGTCAGCCTTGCCTTTGTTATGCTGTGGCTTTCAAGAATTGAAAAGCTGTATAATGAACTTTCCGAAAGGGCGCAAAAACCGTCTGCTGCAATGACCGAGAGGGAAAGACTTCTCAACACCGGTTCTTCTTTTGCAGGCGGAGAAAGAATAAGGCTTTTGCACCCCGACATAAGTGTTCCCACCGCATTCAGAAGAATTGTTGTTTCACCGGCTTTTGTTTGCGTGTGCATCGCTTTTCTCATTAAGATTGCAATCGAATGAAAAGGTTTTGCGTGGCTTTCACGGCAAATGCCTTTTAAAAACTTTGTATATAAAGCCACTATGCTGTGATGAACGGCATGAGGGCTTCCTCTAAAACTCAATAAGGAGGATTGAAATGAACGACGAAAAAAACAGAAGCTCAGAAAGTGAGCTTGACGATATACTCGGCTCAATATCCGCAAGTAATATGGGAGTTTCCGGCTCTAACGGATCATTGTTGCCCAAACGATCAAAGCCTTTTGAAAGCCTTGGAAAAAGTGTTCCGCAAGCAACAAACGTTGCTTCAAATCCGGGCCAGGGAAGCGTGAGCAAACCTATTACTCAAAAGCCTGCGACACAACAGCCTGCAAAGCCTGCGGTGCAACAGCCTGCAAAG
>JAZQKV010000114.1:0-54731 GCA_045542335.1 Eubacteriales bacterium | reverse complement strand
ACTGTGGAACACCCACACCAGCAACAACACGTGTCGTACATATTGAACCTGGGCCGATACCGACCTTAACTGCATCTGCGCCTGCGGCGATGAGAGCCTTTGCTGCTTCTGCGGTTGCAATGTTACCTGCAATGACCTGTGCAGAGGGGAATGCGGTCTTTACTCTTTCAACGGCGTTTATGATATTCTTGGAATGACCGTGTGCAGAGTCGAGAGTGAGAACGTCAACGCCCATTTCGATAAGAGCCGCTGCTCTTTCGAGAACATCTCCTGTTGCGCCGATTGCCGCACCGCAGAGAAGTCTGCCGGAGCTATCCTTTGCGGAATTGGGATATTTTTCAGCCTTTTCAATGTCCTTGATTGTGATAAGTCCCTTGAGCTCGCCATTTTCGCCGACAAGGGGGAGCTTTTCGATCTTATGGCGGCTGAGTATAACACTTGCCTCGTCGAGAGTTGTTCCCACGGGGGCGGTCACAAGACCTTCGCTTGTCATAACTTCCTTAATCTTGATGTTGAAATCCTTGAGGAAGCGCATATCTCTGTTGGTGATGATGCCGACAAGCTTACCGTTTTCGCAAATCGGAACACCGGAAATGCGGAATTTGCCCATGAGCTCGTCTGCTTCATAAACATAATTATCTGGTGCAAGGAAGAAAGGATTTGTGATGATTCCGCTTTCACTTCTCTTTACTCGCTGAACTTCCTCTGCCTGCTTTTCAATTGTCATGTTCTTGTGGATAATGCCGATTCCACCCTCACGGGCGATTGCAATTGCCATTCTGGACTCTGTAACTGTGTCCATTGCGGCAGTCATGAGAGGAATGTTGAGAGAAATTTTCTTTGTCAGTTTTGTTGAAAGGTCAACGCCGGAGGGAAGAACATCACTTTCGGCGGGGATGAGCAGCACGTCATCAAAGGTGAGACCTTCTTTTGCAAACTTTTCTTCAAATGTCATATTTTTCGCACCCTTCTTTTTCAATTTGTATAGAATTTGCTATTTTAAATATTATATTATTGTCAGAGGAAAAAGTCAAGGGGTTATTTGATAATAATTTGTTTCGGAGATGAAGTTTTTTGTTATAAAATTCCCGGGTTTTTTGGTGAATATTACGAAAACAGATGTGCGGTATGATTCAGGCGACTTGACACCTGCCTGAAAAAATGATATAATACGGTTATCATCAAACAGAGGGGTGAGCAAATGAAATATCCTGAAGAGCGTATACATAAAGCCACATTTATTGAACGCCGGAACCGTTTTATTTCAATTGTTTCGCTTGCCGGCGTTCCGACGGTTTGCCACATGAACAACACCGGCAGGTGCAAACAGCTGTTACATCCGGGGCGTGAAGTTTTTGTACTTGATTCGGACAATCCGAACCGAAAAACTTCATGCGACCTTGTTGCTGTAAAAACGCCACACGGTGTTGTGAACATGGACAGCCTTGCGCCAAACAGACTTTTTGGAGAATGGGCGGCAAGCGGCGGCTTTAAGGGGGGACTTACGCTTATCAAGCCGGAATGTGTATATCCGGGCGGAAGCTCACGCTTTGACTATTACCTTGAATATGGCGGCGGCAAGGAAAAAATGTTTGTGGAGGTCAAGGGTGTCACGCTTCGTGGTGACAAAGAAACAGGCATAAGCGAACAGGTTGCAATGTTTCCCGATGCTCCGACTCAAAGGGGAGTGAAGCATTTAAAGGAGCTTATCCGATGCGTTTCAGACGGATATTCGGCGGCGATTTGTTTTGTTATAACAATGTCCGGAATAACATCGTTTCGTCCTGCGGCGCACATTCATCCGGAATTTGCGGCGGCGCTTAAAGAGGCTTCCGATACAGGCGTTGAGGTTCATGCTTTGGTCTGCGAAATGTCGGAGGATGGGGTGAGTGTTGAAGTTGTGGGTGAGGTAACGGTTGAAATATGAAAGTTCATGGGGCAAGGGATTGACAAGGCAGGGAATATGTGGTATAATCAAAATGGAATTTTATTTTGATTTGAAATAAATATTTATTGGAGGCGTTTTTTAATGAAGCGGGTTTTGATTTCTTTGGGAATGGCTCTTTTGTTGGCGGTTGCGCTTTCCCTGGGGCTTTTTGCAAGTGCCGAGGTTTATTCGGGGGAGTGTGGACGCAATTATTACGATACATTAAAATGGTCACTTGATACAGACACAGGGGTGCTTACTATTAGTGGAAATGGAGAAATGAAAAATGGTGCCATTGTTCCATCTGCACAACGAAAATACGTCAAAACAATTTCTTTTGTACGCAAAACAACCGGTATAAGTATGGGTGGCGCAACAAGCATAGGTATGGCTGCATTTTCGGGATGTTCAAATCTCACGAGTGTTGAAATCATCGATACCGTAACAAGTATAGGCAATTCTGCATTTGAGGATTGTACAAGTCTTACAAGTATAGAAATTCCTAACAGCGTAACAAGAATAAGTGATGATGCTTTTAGAAACTGTGGAAATCTTGAAAACGTATATATTACCGATCTTGCTGCATGGTGTAATATTGATTACGGTTTTTCAAATCCATTTACCAATGCAATAAACTTGTATTTGAATGAGGAATTGCTGACGAATGTAGTAATCCCATATGAAGTTTCTGAAATAAAGGATCATGCGTTTAGTGGTTTTGACAGCGTTACAAGTGTGGAAATTCCCAGTGGTGTAACAAGTATAGGTACGTATGCGTTTTCGAGATGTTCAAACCTCACGAGAGTTGAGATATCTGATAGTATGACAAGTATAGGCAATTGTGCATTTGATAATTGTACAAGCCTTACAAGTATAACAGTATCAGAGAATAATGAATACTATTCAAGTGATGAAAGAGGGGTATTATTCAATAAGGATAAAACAACGCTTATTCAATATCCTGAAGGAAATACGGAAACATCCTATGTTATTCCCAACAGCGTAACAAGCATTGTCAACGTTGCATTCTATAATTGTACAAACTTGGCAGATGTGTCTATGGGCAATAACGTAACAAGTATAGGCAATTATGCATTCTATGGTTGCACAAACCTTGCAAGTATAAATATCCCAGACAGTGTGACAAGCATTGGCTATCATGCCTTTTCCGGCTGTGAAAGTCTTACAAGTATAGAGTTATCTGACAATATAACACACATAGATAGTGCAACATTTGAGAATTGCACAAGTCTTGCAAGCATAAGCCTTCCTGATGAGTTGATAAGCATAGATTCTATGGCATTTTATAATTGTACAAGCCTTAACAGCTTAACTATTCCTGAGAGTGTAACAAGTATTTCCACGGCATTTGAAGGTTGCACAAGCCTTACAAGTATAACAGTATCAGAAAATAATGAATACTATTCAAGTGATGAAAGAGGGGTATTATTCAATAAGGATAAAACAACGCTTATTCAGTATCCTGTCGGAAACACCGCAGTATCATATGAATTTCCAATTAGTGTAGTAAGCGTGGAGCCTTGTGCTTTCGAAAATTGTACAATTCTTGATAGTGTTTATATAACGGATATTTTGGCATGGTGTAACATAGATTTCGAGGACCTTGCAAACCCATTATGTAATGGCGCAGATTTATATATAAATAACGTGTTGGCTAGTGATATAGAAATCCCGGATGGTATTACTGAAATAAAGCCATATACATTCAATGGATGTGAAAGCCTTAGGAGTATAAGAATCCCTGAAGGAGTGACAAGCTTAGAGAGTTCTGCGTTTGAGAATTGTACAAACCTTGTAAGCATAGTTATACCTGATAGTGTAACAGTTTTAGGAGATCGTTTATTCTATAATTGCAAAAGTCTAAAAAGTATAACAATTCCTGCAGCAGAAATTGGAGACCAATTTATTGATAATTGCACAAGCCTTGAAAGTATAACTGTTTCAGAGGATAACGAGTATTTTTCAAGTGATGAAAGAGGGGTATTATTCAATAAGGATAAAACAAGGCTTATTAGATATCCTGCCGGAAATATAGCAACAACATATGAAATTGATGTCGACGTTGAAAGAATACGTTACCGTGCGTTTAATGGGTGCGTAAACCTTGAAAGCGTAAGGATACCATTTAGGAGTGACATAGATGAAAATGCATTCTTAGACTGCCCCAACCTCACCATACACGGTTACGCAGGCTCCTATGCCCAAACTTACGCTTTAGAAAACGGCATACCTTTTGAGATTATTCCTCCCGGTGACATGGATAACGATGGAATAACTGATTACACCGACATAATGGCTCTTGCAGAAAAGATGATACAAGGAGATTGGGATTACACCCCTGCCGCCGACATGAACAATGACGGAGAAATAACACTCACAGACTTGCGAGCACTAATTCATCAACTTCTTTCAGCCAAATAACAAACTGAGCCGGGCATCAAAACCCGGCTCTTGTTATTATAAATTATTCCCCATTATAAAGCTTTTCGGAGTTTCAGAAAGAAACTCACAAGTTCACGAGGTGAACTTATGGGGGATTACCAAGGGTGACTTTTCTCGAAAAGTCATCCTTTGGCAGGGCGTGGGACAGCAAAGAACGCAGAAAATAAGCTTATGTCTTGTTGTTTCTGAATCGGCTTGGCGAGATTCCATAGGCACTACGGAATACCTTTGAAAAATAAAGAGCATCTGCGCAGCCAACGGCTTCGGCAACTTCACGGATGCTTTTACCTGTGTTTTCAAGAAGATTGCAGGCGGCATCAAGGCGCACTTTTGTTATATATTGAATGAGGGTGCAGCCCATTGCGTTTTTGAAAATCCGGATAAGATATTTGGGAGACAAGCCAACAACGGCGGCAAGCCAGTCAACTGTCAGCTTTTCGGGATAATGGACACGGATGTAAGAGCAGATTGCCGAGGTGTATTGCTCTGACGGCGCAATAGCCGGGGCTTTGCTAACCTCGTTTACGCAAAGAAGCTGATAAAGCAAACCGACAAGAAAGGTGTGAGAATGTTGAATCGGAGGGCAAGAGTTGTCTTGTGACACGCTGAAAATGCTTTTTAAAAGGGAATCGACAAGATTTTTTGTTGATTGTCTGATGCCAAAATCAAACACACGAGGAGAGGCTGACAAACCACAGCTGTAAAGCAGATTCTTTGCATCCGAGCCACAAAAATTTATCCAGTATTGCTCAAAATTGTCGCTGTTAACGCTCATCTCATATGATTCTCCCGGCAAAACAAGAAACCCATTTCCCTCGCAGATTTCCTGCTTGCGGAATGTCCCTTTCCCATGGATAACATAATGAAGTTGATAACAGGTGGACACAAGATCTATGCTTTTTCCGTTTGGAGGTAAACTATGTCCCACTTCAACTATTATCAATGGAACACTATCTGTTTGCACAAAACGATTGATAATAAATTCCATATTATCATGCCCTTGATTTATACGCACATACTGCATATTGTACATGAAGATACTCCTTGAAAAACAACGTTTAATTTAACGCTATTATATCACATAAATAGTACGGTATCAAGTGAAAATAAGTGAATATTTTCCATATTTATGCTACTAATCTTCATTTACAAGCGAGGGGATGAATGATATAATGAAGAAAAACGGTTGAATTACCGCTTGTGACAAGGAGGAAACAAAATATGAAAGATTTAAAACAGACGAATATAAATCTTGTGCCGGATACTGTCAACACATCTCCCGACTACTTCTGCACATGGCAGGTGCAGCTTTATCGTTGCAACAATGCAGGTCCGCAGGGGCAAAGGGATTGCATGACAGAGGAGAACATTTTCGGAAGCGGTGACGAGGCTCTTGACCGCAAGCTCGGCCGCGGTTGGGCAAATCATCTTTACAAGGATGCACGACGTGACCTGATTTATCTGCTTGACGACAGTTGGGACATTCCGATAGGCGCTCTCAAGGATAAGGACCCGTGGTATGCAAGCCAGATTCTTGCCGAGGATAAATTCCCGAGCTTTTATGTGCCGGGTGAGCCTTTTGACGGTGAGAGAAACACTGAGTCAATGAGGAGACTTGCTGAAAAGATAGAATCCCTTGGCTGGAAGGGACTTGGCGGTTGGATCTGCGTTGAAAAATCTCCGCTTGCAGTTGAGAAAACAGATGAGGAATATTGGAGCGAGAGGTTGAAGTGGTCAGAAAGAGCGGGTTGGAAATACTGGAAGCTTGACTGGGGACGTGACTGCAACACATACAGAGTGCGCCGTCTGATAACGGATCTGCGTTTTAAGCACGCACCAAACCTCATTGCCGAGCAGGCGATTGTTCCCGACATGATACCGTATGCTGACAGCTATCGCACATATGATGTGTTCACGCTTCTTGCTATTCCGATTACTATGGAAAAGCTCGGCTTTGATTTCAAGTTTGATGCAGCACCCGGTTATCTTGGCTACATCAACTGTATGGACGAGGTTTACACTGCGGCAGCTCTCGGATGCGCAATTGACGTTACACGTCACAACATGACAGGTCCGCTTCCCGACGGACGACCTGACCCGTCGTTCCCGGCACTTCACAGAAACCTCAAAACCAAGACTGATGAGGTTACAAGAACAGTTCGCTGGCATCGCATTGCGCCGGCATTTTCCGTGAACGGAAAGGACACTTTTATTGACGACAACAAGCTTACCGATTACTGGGACGTAATTGAACAGGCAAGCGAGATTGAAGCGTGGTGGAAATACAAAGATGGCGACCACATTGAAAGAAGCGGTCCGGCACGAATCAGCCGTGGACTCAAGCCGGCTGAGATTGTTCCCGATTCCGAGGGCTTTGTTCCTTTTGTGGTATCTGCGCTTCATCCATGCGGAGTTGCTTCAATTGCAACACTTGCACGCACACAGGGAAGACGTTATTTTACGCCGATGTGCGATGTCACACAGGATGTAAAGAGTGCGGATACGGTTGGTATTTTTGGTTATTACGGTTCGCTTACGCTTAAGAGTGGTGCAATAAAGGAAAGCTCTCGTGTTCTTATGCAGGATCTTCTTTCCGACAAGGCTTATGATGTGAGCGACTATTGCAAGTTGAGTGATGGCAATATGTACATACCGGGCGAGTTGATTAACAAGCTTGGCACAAGCTGCAACCATGAGGGGGACACATCCGAGCCCGGAGTTATACTCAAAATTGAAAATGCGTAACGCAACAAGCTCATTCCGGTGAAGCTGTTAGGCGTGTATGTAGTTCTGAAGTGGAACTATATGATAAAAGAATACCATTGCGATATTTTTGTCGCAATGGTATTCTTAGTTGGGGTATATATGGGAAATAACTCTAATTTTGATAAAATGTACTTACCGATATCTTTCAAAACATCCCCCAACAACGACATATACCGGTTCAAATCATACAATGTAATACATCCATCATTATCTAAGTCTGCCGATTTCAAATCATATTCCAACATTTTTACGGATACTACTTTTCAATAAAAATTCTCATCTTACCTATCTATCCGCAACATTCAGCCCCATTGTGCGAAGGAACGACTTTGCAGCTTCGATTTCGCTGTCGCAGGGAACGGTATCGGGAAGAGTGTTTTCCATGTTCAGAGACTTGTATTTTGTTGCGGCATAAGCGTGGTAGGGAAGAACCTTGATTCTTGTTATATTGGAAAGTTCTTTCAGAAATTCACCGATTTCCCGCACCTCTGTGTCATTGAAGCCGGGGACGTAAGGATATCTTATTTCAATGCCCTTGCCGAGAGAATCGAGATATTTCAGATTTTCGAGAATCACGGCATTATCCTGTCCCGTGCATTTTTTGTGTACCTCGGAGTCTATTGCTTTCAGGTCATAGAGAAACAAATCGGTATACGGTATGACCTTGTCAAGGGATGCCCTTGATACAAATCCGCAGGTATCCACCGCCGTACAGAGTCCTTCCGCTTTAAAACGCTTCAGAAGCTCTGCGCAGAAATCCGGCTGCATAAGGCACTCGCCGCCGGAAAGCGTTACACCGCCGTTTTTTGAGCATTCGTAGAAATCCTTATCTTTTAACACATCGGCTACTATCGTTTCAACGTCCTCTTCCCTGCCATAGAATGTAAGCACCTTTCCGGGACAGACATCGGCACATTTCCCGCAGAGTGTGCATTTGCTCCTGTCAAAGATATGCTTGCCGTTTTCATCAATGAAATGAGCACCGTTTTTGCACACGGGAACGCATCTTCCGCAGGATGTACATTTATGCTCAAGAAAGCCGAGCTGACTTTGTTTGCCGATACTCTCGGGGTTATGACACCAGAGACATTTAAGGGGACAGCCTTTTAAAAACACCGTTGTTCTGATGCCCGGTCCGTCATGAACGGCAAAATGCTTTATATCAAAAATTACACCTTTCACAGATTTGCCTCCTCCAGCTCCGCACGTTTTATAAATTCATCCTGGAAATACTTTTCCATCTGTGTGAAGAACCAGCTCCATCCGCTGATACGCACCTGAAGATTCTTGTGATTTTCCGGATGTATCTGTGCATCACGGAGCATTGCCGCATCCTGCACATTGCCCTGGAAGCCGTAGCCGCCACGCTTCATAAAGGTACGCAGAAGCCCGAGCATTGCGTCAAGACCGTCCTCTCCCTTGACAGCCGACGGATGAAGGATATAGTCAAAGGGACAACCGTAGCAAAGCCCTGTCGCATCTATTTTTGTAACGGAGTTTATAAGTGATGTAATGCCCCGTCTGTCCTGACCGATGGCCGCGCTCATGTTCTTTGAGAGCATATCTCCTCTTTTTCTTCCGTCGGGAGTTGCACCGCAAAGAGATGCCCATCTGTGAGCAAACCATATAGATTCACCGTTCACTACAAAGTGACCGCCTCTTTTATTCTTTCTTGACATTACAAGTGTTGTGAAATGATCCAGCATACGCACCGCAAGCGAATCTACCGTATCAATATCATTGCCGAACTTTTCCTCATCGTTCAGCATAACCTCACGCATTCCCTCATAGCCCTTCCAGTCGGCAAGTATCGCATCACGCAGAGCTTCGATGTCAAAGTCTTTATTGTCATAAACGTGCTTTTTTACCATCATAAGAGAATCCGCCGCAGATGCATGACAAGACAGAAACATAACGGTATTGTTGTACTTTACGCCGTTATAGTAAGCATCTTTTCCGTTCCTTACGCTGTCCGGCATGGAAGCTGAGTAAATGGGCGCGGGGTTTATGTCAAGAAGATGAGAGTCGTAAAAGTCGGATATTATAAAAGCCTTGTTTATAAGATGCTCCGTCTGTGCAACATATGCTTTCTCAAAATCATCATATGTCTTGAAGTTTGCAACATCTCCCGTATCTATACCGATAAGCTCGCCCGTTCCCGGATCCTTGCCTCTGCCGAATACAAGCTCAATGCCCTTGAGAAGATTTACATACATATGCTCGGGAGTGGTCTCCTTACCGCGTGAGGCAAAGTTGTTGCACCCCGTACCCACAAGACGTTTTGTTTCCTCTTCCGTTCTGCCGAGCTTTCTCGATATCTTCATGCCAAGCTCCTCGTTTATGAATACGATACAGTTTCGTCCTCTGCGTATCATCTCAAGAGTCTTTTTCAGAAATTCGTCGGGAGTGTTGGGCATGACCTTTATAAACAGCTTGGGATTTACGATGCAGGACTTGTCGTAAGCGTCGAGCATGATGTAGGACAGCTCGTTTATAAGCGTACCGTTTTCGTCAAAGCCGCCGAAGTAGATCGGCTGCGCATGGATGTGTCCCTGATTGGTATACTTTTCATAGAGGAATTGGAACAGCTCCACGGCATTCTCTCTTGTAAGCCTGCCTTCCTCAAGGTCTCTTTTATAGTAAGGATAACCGTCAACGTCAAGATTTCCGAGAGTCCGCACCTGGATTATATCCACATACTGCTGTATGAGATGATAAAGATAGGTCAGCATGAGATATTGATAAAGAGTTTTGGGTGTGGAATATCTTACATTTTCAAGGCACTCCACCATTATCGGCATCTTTTCGTTGTCATTTATGTGCTTTTTCGCACATTCAAGGAATCTGTCAAGAAGTCGGAGGATAGCCTCATATGATATCTTTATGCCGTCGTAGTATATCTCCTGCTCCTTTGTGAGAGTACCGTCTGCGATCTTTTCCGCTCTTGCATCCTCCGATCTTTTAAGAAGTCCCGCAAAGCCGAGACCTATGACGGAATCCCAGTCGGGAACACTGTGATCGTAGTCACATCCGAAAATTCCCGCACCGGATTTAGCGATGCCTTTTCCCGCATTTACAAATTCTTCCGGCTTCGGTATCTCTTCGAGCCATTGAGTGTTGAGATAATGAAGCGGCTTTGCGATGACTCTGTTGGATATTTCCGGCTCATCCTTTGGATCTTTCGGTTCCCAGCCGCAGAAATTAAGACCGAACCAGTCAAGTACATTTATCTCTATGGCACAGTTGTCAAGGATGTACTCTATCGCCTTTGCTTTGATAATTGTATGAGGCTGTCCCTTCATGCTGTCCGTAAGCTCTTTTGTCTTTGCTATGAGCTCGGTACTGTCGGAGATCCCCGTCCCCGGCTCGAAGTTATGGTTAAGATAGAAATTCTGTGATGCTCTTGTTTCATCAAATGTATTCCAAAGCATATTTTTTACCTCGTTTTTGAGTTGATGGCATCAGTATATACATTTCCCACGTCAAAGTAAATGTGTTTATTCGTTTTTTTGTGTTTTTTCGTACTTAATTTTAAAACGGCTATTGACCTTAACAGAATAATATGCTAAAATATCCGAAAAGGAGCTGATAACATGGATCACAGGCAATGGCTTTCATCTTTGTGTATTTCCGAATTGAGATTTGCAAAGACATATATAACACCAAAAAAATACTACCCCATAAGAAACAAGTCAAGGCATCACCACGGTCTCATATACACAACTCAAGGCACAGAGACCTACTTCTTCCAGGACAAAACAATAACCTCACCGCCCGGAACAGTACTCTATATTCCCAAAGGAGAGGCATACAAGATAGAGCTTTCCGAGGACAGCAACACCGTTATCACAATGGAATTCGAGGTCGCAAGCAGGGAAGTTCCGCGTCCGTTCCTTATGAAAGCGGGAAAAGGAAGTGACGTAAAAAAATGTTTTCTGGAAACTGAGCGAATATGCAACGGCAAGAAGTATGCATCGGAAGTCATGTGCAGATCGCTGTTTTACAGGGCGGTATATCTTCTGTTGTCTAAGGATACGGAATATCACACGACACAAAACGCCGCAAAGCTCGCTGATGCCGTGGAACACCTTCATTCAAACTACCGAAGCGCTGATTTCAGAATATCCGATATGTACAAAATATCTGGAATAAGCGCAAAGTATTTCGAGACCGTCTTCAAAAGAGAATTCGGTATAACACCGAAGGAATATCTCATACAGCTGAGGATAGAATATGCAACAGAGCTTCTGCGCAACGAAAAGTACACCGTCGGGAATGTTGCACTTGAAGTAGGATATTCGGATATATACCATTTCTGCAAGATCTTCAAGGAAAAAACAGGAATGTCACCGGGAGAAGCGAGGAGAATGCATAATTCATAATAAAAAGGTGCTTTCCAAATATATTTTAAATTTAAATCAGGTACATCATAACGGAAACCTCACCGAGTCGGAGATATCACTCACTATAAAGAATCAATGCAGGTTCCCCTCTCCCCGGCAAAACCGCATCATAAAAACCTAAAATTCTCCCCAGTTTTTTCTTGTTTCTCCTCGATAATTTCACCCCCGACTCCCAACCTTTTCGCAACAGCTTCCAACGAGAAGACAAAAAACGATCCCCGACTTAGCAAGGCAAACCTTACCATGTCGGGGAAAACCATAATTTTATTTCGGATGTGAAAAAGAATGGAGCAGGCGAGGGGAATCGAACCCCCACGGTCAGCTTGGGAAGCTGAAGTTCTGCCACTAAACTACGCCTGCAAATGCTTATAAGTTGCTATCGGGCGAAGCCGATGCGACTTCGCCCGATTTGGTCGAGATGACAGGATTCGAACCTGCGGCCCCATGCTCCCAAAGCACGTGCGCTACCAGCTGCGCTACATCTCGATATTGTTATATTGAATTAAATGCGTGAATCTGCGTTTTCAGAGTGCTTTGTTCGCCCTGTGCGAAATATAGTCGTCCGTGTTTTTTTCGACTTTGTTATTATACCACTCAATTTATCATTTGTCAACCCCAAAACCAAAATCAATTGTAAATTTTGTGGCTCTTTTTAGAATTGTTCCCTAATGGATATTTGCGGAAATTACAAAAGGGGACATTTAAGTCCCCCTTGTTCACAAAATAATTTACCTTACATTGTTGTTTCTATCTGACACTCAACCGGGAACATAATTGTAACCGCTGTACCTGCATTTTCCTTTGAAGCAATTGAAATGCTTCCGCCATGAGCATCCACAATTTCTTTTGCAATGGAAAGTCCGAGTCCTGTACCGCCCATCTCGGAGGTTCTTGCTTTATCGACACGGTAAAACCTTTCAAAAAGTCGGGACATATCCGCTTCGGGGATTCCGATTCCGTTGTCGCATATGCGGATTTTTACGGCGGCAAGCTCCGGGTTTTCGTTGCTTGCGGGAATAACGCTGTTTTCGGCATAAACGTCCACTACGCCGTTTTCGGGGGTGTACTTTATGGCGTTGCCTATTATATTGGTGATAACCTGCTCAAAACGCTCTTTGTCGGCGGTGATACTGTAAAGGGATTCGTCGGCGGTGAGGTTGAGCTGTTGGTTCTTCTTTTCGGCAGAGGTCTTGAGGGCGGTGTACATTTGCGTCACGGAATTGTACACGGAAAATGTTGACGGTTGCCAGCTCATGCGCTGATTATCAAATCTTGAAAGAACGAGAAGGTCTTTTACAATTCGGGTCATTCTGTCCGATTCATTTATAACAATGCCAAGGAATTTGTTGCGGAAGCTAAGCGGCATTTCGTCGTCGGAAAGAACGGTTTCGGTTGCGCCCTTAATACTTGTAAGAGGTGTGCGGAGCTCATGGGAAACATTTGCAATAAATTCACGGCGGCTTGCTTCAAGGAGTGCTTTGTCGGTAACATCCTGCACCACAGCAATGTAACCCGGCTCGTTGCCCTCGTAGGTGAACATTACAAAATCAATGTCAACAATAAGGCTCTTTCCGGCACTTTGCATTTTGTGCTCTCCGATACTCACGCTTCCTGCCGCCGCAAGGGCGTTAAGCGTTATCGGGACATCAAGCATTGCCGCAAACCAGTCGAATTTCAGGTTTGTTTCCTTTTCAAGTGAAAACATATTTATGGCGGCGGCGTTGATAAACATAAGATTGCCGTTTTTATCGAAAGCCGCAACGGAGTCTTTCAGACATTCAATGATTTTTGAAAGCTTATCCTTTTCACCCGAAACCGCATCGAGAGTGTTCTCGATAACCTGCGCCATGGTGTTGAAGTTGTTGGTGAGTGTTCCGATTTCATCTCTTGACATATTGGAAATACGGTGAGAATAGTCACCGGCGGCAATTTTTCTTGTACCTTTGGTGAGGTTCTGAATAGGGGAAGTGATTGCCTTTGCGAGAAAGAACGAAAGCAAAAGTGCAATTGCGAGACCCACAATAAGAGCCTGAATAATAATTGAGAAAAGCATCCACGACAGGGTTTTCATACGGACAAGATTGTCGACAATGTAGATGATACATTCTCTGCCGCCGTTTTCAAGATAAAGGGCATAATCCATGTATTCCGAGCCGAGAGCCTGTTCACTGCCCTGACGTCTGTTCATTGCGGCAAGCATATTGGGAGTTTTTTTGAGCGTTGAAGTGTCAGCAGTGCTTCCGGAAAGGATATTTCCGTCCATATCGAGAATATAAAAGCTTCTGTTCTGGTCAAAACCGAAAGAGCTGGAATATGCGGTGAGAAGGCTTTTTTGCGAGGATACAAAGTCTTCATAAAGAAGATTGTCGGTAAGCTGTTCGGTAAGTCTTGGCGAAAATGCCGCTTCCATTTGCGTTGTGAAATCGTTTTTGTAAAATCCGAACACGCTGTTGAGCAATATCACGCCGACAGCCGCCATAACCGATATTATGAACACTATAAATATCAGCACCAATTTTATATTCAGGCTTTTATACATTGCTTTTCTACGCTCCCGTCTTTCCTTTTTCGTGGAAATTCACCTTTTATTATAACATAGTTGTTGCGGTTTGTCAAGGTGTTGGAAATTGCGAATTTTAAAATTGAAAAAGAAACCGTTTGTCAGCGTTTCTGTGTAATATGGCAAAATTCAAAGGGGTACTTTTCTCGAAAAGCACCCCTTTGCAGAGTTTTTATATCTTCATTTTAAATTGAAGTCCGAACACTTTAATTTACACTTTTACTCCGTCGCCAAGGTCTGAACATATTCTTCAAGGCAAAGTCCCTGCTTCATAATGCTTTGCGCATGGAAGCGTCCGACAAAACGGAAGTGCCAGGGTTCAAAGTCAACACCTGTTATTTCAACCTTGCTTTCGGGGTATCTCAGAATAAATCCGAAGTCGGCACAATGTGTTATGAGCCATTGATATGCGGCAGATTCGGCAAAGGCAATGTCGTTTGAAGAAAGGTTGTGCAGGTCAAAGCCAAAACCTGTCTGGTGGTCGCTTGCGCCGGGATACGACACGGATTTTACCGTCATTTCTTCGGCTTCGGCGTCGTTTGCGGCGTTGGCACGGTTGGCTTCAAAACGTGGGTCATAAATTGATTTCTGCGTGGAATAGCTTCTGAAGCCGGTGTAAACCGCAAGATCCTTAAAGCCCTGTGCCGAGGCTTCCTTGAGCATTGCCTCAAGTGCCATTGCGGCGGATTTTTCAAGCTGTTGTCCCGAACGTCCCTCGGTTGTTGTGAAAACGTTTATAAGCTCGCCGGGGTTGTAGTCGGCAGAAAGTCTGCTCTTGTTGTTGGCAAGAACAAGGTATTTTTCGCCGTTTTCAGGGGTCATATATTCTTCATATGCCGTCAGGTCAACAGTAAATGCATTGTCGGGGAGAGCATCGGGGAAATACTCCGTTTCAATGGGCGGATACTCTGCCGCATTTTCCGCAAGTCTGAAGCCCACAAGCTCGCCGTTTGGAACAACACGGTAAATTGCCTTTGAGCCCTTTATTTCTTCCGTGAAATCAAAGCCCGAAACATAAAGCTTGAAAAAGTCATATGGAATATAAAGCTCGTCGCCCGAAGCAATTACCGGGTGTTCAAGCGTAACCCTGTTCTTGTTCACACGCACGCAGTTCGAGCCGATGAGGAACTCTGCGCTGTCACCGTCGGAAAAAGCTCCGCCTGTGCTTCCGAAAATAACAGACCTGCTTTCGCTGTCACCGGCAAGGGTGTATGAGCTGTATTCTTTCATTGCGGAAAGGGGAATGTAAACACCGCCGTTTTTGTAAACGGTGTTGTTGTCAAGGACGGTCATTTCGTTGTCCTCGTCCTCGCTGTCCTTGAGAAGTTCAACGGAATAGATGTAATTCTCCGAGCCGCCGCCGTTAAGGTCGACGAAAAAGCTGCACGAAATCATGCCGAATAAAACAAGAGCAAGGATAATTGCAATAATCACCGCATATGATGCAAGCTTTGCATAAAAAAGCATCATGTTCTTTCTGTATTCACGCAACTTTGCTTCATATTCAGCGTTATAAACCTGCTTTTTCGGAGCTTTCGGCGCACCTTTTTGTGTGTTTGAGGTTTTGCGCACAGGTGTCCCTGAATTTGCCGGTCTCACATTCTTTTGAGGTGTCGCAGAAACGTTGCGATTTGCGCCGCTGTTGTTTCTCGCATTGTTGTTCATTTTTCACCCAACCTTTCGCAGGGAATTTACTCTAAAATGCTAAAATTATGTCCGACCGCATAATTACCGTCTGAAAAAGGATATAATATAGCATGGAAAACACAATACAATCGGACGTTTGCAAAAATTAATCTTATCCATTTACTATTATAAGACAATATTCTCGCAATTTCAACGTCTAATTGGTAAACATTTTGGAGGTAATTGCAATGAAAGCAAAGAAAAATGCAAATAAAACAAATTCCCGTGGAATTTTGCCGAAAAATACCGTTCCCAATTTTAATAAACCAATAGGATTTGACGGAAAGCCTCTTTTTGATCCTGACGATAACCTCTATGGCTCGCCCTTTAATGATGTGGTTTCCGGCGTACACAGGGAGATATTGGCGGCAAAAACAAATGAAGATGAGGCTGACAGAGATGAGTATGATGAAACGGGAACGTGAATGACTGCGGTTGAAACGAGAAAAATGCCGTTTTTATTATGAAAATAACATAGATTTCTCAAATTATCCGATAAAAGTGTGTTTTTGATATTGAAAAGTTCAAAAGGTTTGTAGTATAATATGTATGTGGACATACGGCTTATCGGCATATATCAAAGGAGGAATCCGGCAATGGAAACGAAAAGATTGTTTTCGGCAATGCTTTGTGCTTTAATGGTGCTTGGCTGTGCGACTTTCACGGCGGCACATTCGCTAACCGCAAAGGCTGTCGAGCCCCTGACAGTTTACTTCAATGACATTGGCGGACTCTGGCCTGCGAAAAACACGGCGACTTGTGAAAAAGATGCTGTCGTAGACGGCAGAAGCTGTGTTATCCTTAAACCCGACCACGATAATGCACAAAGCGATAAAGTTGTTGCGAGCACAGGTGCAGAGGGAAGCTTCAAAAAGCTGAATATCGAGCTGAAAAACTATAAGTATGTCGAGATTTCCTATAAGTATACCTCCTCCGGCACGCTTCCCAACCCCAGAATAAACCTTGGTATTAACAAAACCGGCGATTATATCAAAGCATCAAAGTATCAGGATTCTCTCAATACAATGGGCAAAGACGCATGGTGCAAAGCGGTTTTTGACATAAGAAGTGCCGTTGCGCCGGAAAATCTCACGGGAAGCGGAACTTTCTGTCAGATTCAGCTTTATCCCTTCGGCTATAACAGCATAAATGACGTGAGCCGTGACAGCGTGATATGCTTTGAATCCATCACCTTCCTTGCGGAAAAACCCGAAGTGCCCGACTATAAGACTCCTTCCGAAACAATAGACCTTTCTTCCTATCCCGATTATGCTGCCGCATCAATTGTAAAGTATCATAACGGTATTCCAAACAATAAAATGACTGCGGACCTTGAGGAAACCACAACCGACGGAATCAGTGCGCTCAAAGTGACCCCCACTCCCGATAAAGCACAGGTGGATTATGTTATAGTTGACGGTTGGCAGTACCTGCCTGCAAAATTCAATCTTGACGTTTACAAGTATGCGGCGGTGCTTTATAAGTATGAATCTGACACTCCCCTTGAGGACACAAGAATGTATATGACGCTCTCCGCAAACAGCGGAAATGCACTTACATCAAATATCAGTAAGGTTTCAAACGAAACGCTTGTTGAGGGCAAGTGGGCAATTGCAACCTTCAATTTCGCAAACCTCATCCCCTCTGCTCTCAATCCCGAAACAGGCGACCATACTTTAAAGCAGATTTACATTTACCCGTTTGGTCAGACCAAGGTGTCAACCATTGATTCGGGACATATCTCATACCTTTCACAGGTTATGTTCTTTAAAGAAAAACCGGATTTTGAAGTTGTGCGTAGCTATATGAACGGCTACAACGATTCCACCTTCCGCCCCACAAACAAGATGACAAGGGCAGAGGCTTGCACAATTATCGCAAGAATTTCCGCTGGCGGTGATGATGGCGTGCCTGCATTTACGTCCTCGGCTTACTCCGATATTGTGGCAAGCGGGTGGTATTCAAAATATGTTGCATATTGCGAAGCAAAGGGCTTTTTGAAATACTTTACCGGAACAGAGTTCAAACCCAATCAGAATATCACAAGAGCCGAGTTTGTTGACCTCGTTTATTCCATGGGACTTGTGAGCGATAACGGAAACTCTGACGTGTTCAATGACGTTTCCGCAAATCATGAGAGATACACCGTTATAACCTCCGCAACATCAAGCGGACTTGTCAATGGCTATAAGAACATTGACGGCTCAAGCTCTTTTAAACCCGATAATCCCATCACAAGAGCAGAGGTTGTTAAGGTTATAAACACGGTTCTTGGAAGAAAGGTGTCAATTGACAGCATTTCTTCAGATGTTCCTTTTATCTTTCCCGATGTGGATAAGAGCTATTGGGCGTATGCTGAAATTGCCGAAGCGTGCCTTAACCATATTGCTATCCCCGGGGGCAATTGGCTTTGCTCACTCATAGACCTTAAAACCCTCCTTGCAAACGTAAACTATGCCGACGATGAGGATTTCGCAGCGACCGATGCCTATATTGCACAGCTCGATGCAACTTCCGCACAACGTAAAGAACAGATAAGAAATACCGCCACCATCGTCACAGTCAGCGGAACAAAGTATTATGTTTCCAATAACGGTAACGATGCAAACGACGGTCTTACACCCGAAACCGCATGGGCGACAATCGCAAAAGTAAACTCCGCAAGTCTTTCCCCGGGTGACGGTGTGTTCTTTGAAAGAGGGGGACTTTGGAGAGGGAAACGGCTCCTTGCCAAAACAGGTGTTACATATTCAGCATACGGAGAGGGACAAAAACCCACATTCTATGGCTCTCCCGAAAACGGTGCAGTTGCAGAAAACTGGTCACTCTTCCATGAGGACTCCACGACAGGCAAGAAAATCTGGGTCTATAACAAGGAATTTACCGATGTTGGTGCAATTATTTTCAACGAGGGCGAAAAGTTCTCCACAAAGGCAATCCCCAATTTTCTCAACGGCAAATATGTTCTCCGAAATGATATTACGGTTGATTTTGACATAAAGACACATCTTGACAAGGACCTTATGATATTCAGCGACCTCCCCTCTGACGGCACTACCATAAATGTCTGGAGCGAATATACCATTGGAAAGCTCTATCTCAGATGCGATGCAGGCAATCCCGGAACTGTATTTAACTCCATTGAGTTCAACACACGTCCAGTTGCAATTGAGCTTGGTTCAAATTCCGACGTGACAATTGACAATCTCTGCATAAAATATGTTGGCTCTCACGCAATTCACGCATATGATAAAACCAACAGTCCCCTTGTTGAAACAATTAAGAACATGACAGTCACAAACTGCGAAATTGGCTGGATAGGCGGTGGTATCCAGAGCTTTGACGGCGCAAACGGTGCGGTTATCCGCTTTGGAAATGGTGTTGAGCTCTATGGAAATTGCAACACATACAGAGTTGAAAACTGCTATGTTTACCAATGCTACGATGCCGGCATGACACATCAGCGTTCAAAGGGCGGTGACGAGGACACATATATGAACAATGTGACATACCGTGACAACCTCATCGAAAACTGTGTCTATGGCATTGAGTATTTCTTAAACGAGGGCAACACGGGAAAAGAAACGAGAATCGGCGACAATATCCTCATTGAGAATAATATCATCCGCATGACAGGCTACGGACTTGGTACGCAACGCCCCAACACCTCCGTGTATGCAGGCATCAAGGGAGGAACATCAGCTTCCAACAGATTCACAAACTTCGTTATCAGAAACAATGTTTTTGACAGAAGTGCGCTTAATCTCGTAAACACCGGCACATCCGTGTCAAACGATTATGCCCCCGATTATGACGGCAACACCTTTATTCAGTTCAAGGATGCACAAATCGGTTACTACGGCACAGGCGACAATATGTATATGTCAATGGACGTGTTTGCTGAATACAACATAAGGGAAGTTTTCGGTGACAAGAATGCCAAGATTTACTTTGTAAGACCACAATAACAAATTTTGACAGCAAAAACGGTACAGCTCTGATTTCTGAGCTGTACCGTTTGCCTTTTTACCGCCTGATATTAAAGATCAATTTGCACTTCAAAGGGTGCTCCCGATTTTTCCCACACATCGCTTGCAACAATGCTCAGGGAATATGTTCCGCTTGTAAGTGCGCCAAGTTCTTCGGTATCTGTAATCTCAAGAACAACTTCTCCCGGCATATCTTCAACCTGCTGATACATATGCGGCATGGTTGTCAGATAATAGGTTTTTTCAAAGCCGTTTCCGGAGAGGGTTGCCGCATAACGGAATACCATGTCGTCACTTCTTGCGGCAGTAAAGCTTATCACTACCTTTTCCTCGCTTCTTTGTGCAAAAACCGCAGTTTCATCTGTAAACACAGGGGCAGGAAAATCATTTGCACGTCCCTTTGTGTATGTGAAACCATCGGGGTTGTCAAGCTCGCCGATTATCCAGGGCTTTCGCATGAAAACGGCGGTGTCATAATAAGGAGAACCACTTTCCACGGAATAATTGTCGTAAATTCCGATTCCCTTGTAGTAGGGGTAAGCGTCCGACTTGTAATCCCCGCTGTAAGAACGGTAAAGGTCAAGGCGGTTTATACGCACGTTGTAGTTTGAGTCAACCTCAACATAACAACCGTTGCCAAAGTTGTGGGACTCTTTTCGGGGAAGATTGTGTGGAAAATCCTTTTCGCCGTGAATTGAAAGCAGGGCGGTGTTGGATTGATATGCCGCAACAGAGCTTTCAAGGGAGGTGAATCCGCCTGTCTGGTCAATGGCGGTTTCGAGGAAAAGGGGAGTGTGGGTGTGACCGCCCCAGATGACAATTTGGGGGTATTTTGAAAGGAGTGCATCGAGCTTTGATGTTCCGTCGGAGGACATAAAGGTTGTGTCTTTGATGCGGTAATGTGTGAGAACAAAAATCGGTTTTTTGGGGTTTTCGCTGACGGAGTCTTTGCAGATCTTTTCAAACCATTCCTGCGTTTCATCACAAAGGGAGAGCTCAAGAGCCACAAAGTGTATGCCGTTTAAAACCATGTGACGGTTGTTGAAAAGCAAAGCGTGCTCGTCGGAAACGCCGATGTCCCTGCCGAAGTGTTTTTTATAGAGTGAAAGTGCGTTGTCGGCGCAAACATCGTATTTGTCAGAAAATGCCTTTTTGGATTGTTCTGTGGGCGATTCAGAGAGCTTCATGAGGTCATTTATATAGTCCTCAAACTCCGTGTTGCTCTCTGAAAAATCACGGCACTTCCAACCGCAGAAAACTGCGGCAAATATTGCGGCAGAGTGCATTGACGGATAGCCTGTCTTTTCGGGGTTGTAGCCGGTTCTGCCCTTGCCTGATTCGTCGTGGTTTCCGAGCACATAGAAAAACTGAACATTGTCCGAAAGTCCTTCTCCGCCGTCAAGACCCTCGGTGTTTCCGCTGTCAAGACAGTCCTTAATGTGGGAAATTTCGCGGAAGTTCTGTGCAAGCTTGCTGCCATAAACGTTAAAGTCTTTGACATTTCCGGGCGAGTTTACGCCGTCGATGAGGTCGCCGTTTACAAGAAGCGCATCAAGCTTTGTTTTACCATTGGAATTTTTACCTGCTGCACGCTCAAAAACCTTGACAAGATGAGCTACCTTTGCTTTGGAACGGGGTTGATTCCAGCTTCCGCTGACGTGAGTGTCACTTGCGACGCCGAATCTCAGAATTATATTGTCGGAATCGAATTTTATCATGATGAATTTCCTCCGTGTATGTTTCGTTTGCCGGCACACCGCCGCAACGGTGTTAATACCACTTTCCCAAATTATAGCAAAAAGACTGTCATTTGTCAAGACCTTAATGGCAAAAACAACCCGGCACACAGTATTATTACCGTGTGCCGGGTGTTTTACAGTGCTTATTTATAGAGTCTGGAAATGATTGCGATGGGGAGAATCCAGAAGCACTGCATCAGGAGTACAAAGAGAGAATTTACGACGTGGACAGTACCTGCGGGGTTAGCAAAGTTGAGGGCAAAGAGTGCAATGGGGATAATGAATCCAAAGGCTGTTCCCATTGCCTTGACGATGCCGTTTACTTTAACGGTGCGTCCGAGTCTGTCGCAAAGGATGTACGTTTTAAGGAAATTGTGGATACCGGTTATTGAAATAATGCCGGAGTCAACATTCTTGGAGGTTGAGGGGATGCTTCCGATGCCATTGCCCTTTACAACGCTTATGAGGTAGTCCTTGTTCCTGAGGTTGGAAAGGAGAAGGTCGTTGTTGATGCAGGGGTCAACAGTTCTGACTGAAACGCAGATTTCGGAATCATTGAGGCTTGCAAGAATGTTTTCAAACTGGGGATTTATGGAATACTTGATATAGAACTTTGCGGTTGTTTCGTTGTTCTTTACCATGTAAAGGATGCTTCCGAGAGAGCTGATGTAGGAGTTGTCAACCGCATCTTCGTAGCAAGCAAGACCGTTTGCACGGAGGAATGCGCCTGTTGCAAGAATATATTCATTGCTTCCGATAGCCGCCTTTATTGCATCAGGATAAACTTCGAGGATTTCAACGCCGTCGATGTCGCTCTGATTATAGGTCACAGCCTTGGAGAACACCTGGGAAAGAGGTCCGCCGAGCTTCTTGGAGATAAATGCAATGTCCATGATTGCGCCGTCAAGTGCGGTGTTTCCGTATGTTCTGATGCTGGAAACTCTCACATCCTTGGGGTTGAACACCTCGGTGTCCTCAAAGGAGATAACCGAAACGTTTTCATATTCTTCGTGAACATTCTGACCGATGATTGCGCAGTTGTGCTTGCTTGCTTTTTTGGAAAGAATATATCTTGGGAGAGAGGAAACAATGAATGTTCCAAAGGGGATTGATGAGCAATAAACCACAATTGCTGCTGTTGCCGCAACATAAAAGTCAAGCTCGCTGAGAATGTATGTTGCAACGCCGACAAGAAGCGCAAGGACAATTGAAACCACGCAGTTGATACCAAAACCGCTTTCGCACTTGGGAACAGCTTCGTTTCTGCGGGAGAAGTTGAGATACTTTTCGCCTTTCTGAATGGTGAAAGCCTTGGAGCCTGCGGTGAGGTGTGACTCAAAGGGTGCGCAGTCGCTGCCCTTGGGGTCGAGCTCAACAGAGCCGTATTTTGAGGTGGGGGAAGCGGCAATTCTGAACGCCTGATAGTCGCAGGTTGACTTATAGTAATCATAAAGCGAAACCAGGAAAAGTCCGAGACATCCGATTGTTCCGAAGATATAAACTTCATCTCTGCCACCGGCATACACCGCACCGAAAATGGAATATGCGGTGATAAGAACGGTTGTCACAAGGGAAACGCATTCGGGAGAGCCAAAGCCGTCGTAAAGGTCAACAGCACCTCTTATGAGCTTATCGAGTGCGCACATTGCCGCAAAGAACATAATCTGAAGGTCGATGAGTATGTAAACTGTGCTGTAAGCGCCTGCTGTGAAGTAATCAGAAACAGGGAAGAACTGTGATGAAATTGTGTAGAACAGAGAAACAAGGAGGAACAAGCCTGTACCGAGAACAGAAAGAAGTGCAAAGCGGGACTTCTTAAAGAGGTTGTTGAGGCTTCTGTTTATGCCTTGTTCGGAGGAGAAATCAACCTCGTCGCTTCTATGGGGCTCGCTGCCGGAGCGTTTTGACTTTTTCTTGGCGGTGGGCTTTCCGTTTTTACCGATAACGGGAGTGCTGTCGGTTGTGCCGCCAAAGAGTGTTTTGAGTTTGCCGTCTGTGGCAGACTGTTCTCCCTCGTCGTCAAATTCTCCGTCGCTGTTTTTAACGCTGTCGAAAGCATCAGCTTCGGGAACAACTCCTGTTGAACCTGTTTCACCGGACTCATCTTCAAACTCGTCGAAGCCAACATCTTGCGTCGGCTCGTTTTCCTGCTGCGCAAAGAGAGGATCCTGTTCTTCTCCGAAAACTGCCTGTGTGTCAACAACAGGTTCGTCAGCTTCGGTGTCACCGGGGAGAGGCTCGCCTGCAACGGCTATTTCCTCGGAATCGGATTCGCCGTTGTCGGAATTGTCTGCAGCGTGGTTTCCGAAAATGAGGATGTCGTCATCGTCATCATCATCTTCTTCGTCAACTTGGTTGACAGCCTCTTCAACGGTTTCGGCCGTTTCAACAGCTTCAACCTGCTCTGCCTGTTCGGGAGCTGATTCTTGCGCATCAATCTCCTCGGCAACGGTTTCCTCGGGAGCAACAACGTCGGGAACGTTTTCAAAATCAATTGCGTCCTCGTCGTCAATGTCGGAAGCTGTGCCGGCACTTTCGGGATAGTCCTGCTCGGCAGGTGTTACAGGGATCTCACCTGTATTTATGCGTGTGAGCGTTTCAATTGTGTCGAAAAGTTCCTTCACGGATTTGCTTTCGGGAATATCGATGTCGCCCGTTACGCCGAATACAACGGTTTCATCACTTGTGCTTGCGGGTGTTTTTTCTGTTTCTGCCTGTTCTTGTGCTTCTTCAACGATGGTTTCGGGAGTCTCCTTTTCGCCGCCCATTTCGTCATAGAGTGCTTTGAGCTGGGTGTCGCCGTCGAGGATATCCTTGAGGGAAGCGGAGGACTTCACAGGGGGAGGTGTTCCGGGAGTCTTGCTTTGCGCCGCATATTCTGCAAGGATGCTGTCTATGGAGAGATCCGGGATTTTTTCCGCCTTTACTTCGCTTTTTGCGGCGGTGTTTTCCATGTTATTTTCATCGGAAGAATGTGTAAGCTTTTCGTTATCACTCATTTTTCTGCCATTCCTTTCGATTATTTGCCTTACGGTTGTTTTTATTTCAAGTTTATTTATCTGCGTTGCTTATTTAATTCCACGCTGTCTGAGGACTTCATACAGCAGCACCGAAGCCGCTGTTGAAACGTTGAGGGAGTTTACCTTGCCAAGCATTGGGATTGAAACGATGTAGTCGCATTGCTTTTTGACAATGTCTGAAATTCCGTTTTCTTCGCTTCCGAGGACAATTGCGCAAGGAAGATTGAAGTCTGCCTGCGTGTAGTTTTCGCCGCCTGCTTCTGCGCCGAATATCCACAAGCCCCTGTCTTTCAGCTTTCTTACTGTGTCGGCAACATTTGAGCATTTTGCCGCTGCAAGATGTTCAACCGCACCTGCCGAAGCTTTTACAACAGCCGGTGTTATGCCTGCCGCACGTCTTTTGGGAATTATTATGCCGTGCGCACCTGCGCCCTCTGCACACCGTATTATTGCGCCAAGGTTGTGAGGGTCTGAAACGCCGTCGCATATAACGACCACAGGCTTTTCGCCTCGTTCTTCGGCGATTGCGAGAATATCGTCTATATCGACGTATTCTTTTTCCGAAGCAATTGCGACAATGCCCTGATGCTGTTCGTATCCGCAGAGAGCATCGAGCTTTGCTTTTTCAACTTCGATTACCGGTATGCCTCTGCTTATGCTTTCTGCAACGAGAACTGTTATCGAGCCTTCTCTGTCGCCCGAACGCACGAAGATTTTTTCTATTGCACGCCCTGATTTAAGAAGCTCTCTTACGGCGTTTCGTCCGGGAACTGCGCCATTGGAAAGCTCATCATCGTATGGAGTTGCCCTTTCTTTTTCCGCCGGCTTGTTGAAAGGCTTTCCGCCTTTGAAGCTGCCGGGCGTTCTTTGTGAGCGTGAGCCTGAACCATAACCTTTTTTGAATCCGTTGCCGCCGGATGTGCGGCCTTTACCTGATTTATTATTTATTGCCATTTTCTTTTTTCTCTTTCAATTCCGTTTTCGTGTGTGATGCTTTGTCCGTGCATTGCGTTTGAAAGTGGGAAATGAGTTTGGATTCTTCCAACATCATTATACCACAAAACCATTTGTCTGTACGCTGCCAAATTCCGGAAATTTGTGTCCGACATTTCTGCCACATCTTTGGTTTCACTGCGTTTTCGTCGTCCGGCAGGTGCAAATTCAAAGCGTTTGCTAATCGGATCTGTGTTCATCGACGGAATCCGTAAAGGTGATTTCGTCTTTATTTGGCATTTTACGAGATATGGTAAAAGGTATAGCATTTTCTCGAACCATCTGCCGCAGGAAGATGTTGACTGCGGTGGAAAGATCAAGTCCCAAATCCGACAGCAATTCTTGTGCCTTAGCCTTGGTATCGGCATCTATGCTGATGTTGGTTGAGACCTTCGCCATGAAATCACGCTCCTTTCTTGCCATATTATAACATAATATGCGCATAATATCTATATACAATATGTAAATTTTTGTATAACAACCTCGTAATTTGTCGAAAATTACGCATAATATGCGCATGATATGTTGGGTGAAAATGTAAAAAAGAAAATGGACATCATTTTTTGAGTGATGTCCATGAAAAAAACTGTTTTTAATGGGAATTTTGTGTTATGTGGGGATACAACGCTGACAAAAACACTTAAAGGTCTGTTTTCGTGCGAAAAAGGTTTTCCGGAGTAATAAAACAAATTGCCAATCGGAGTGTGATTCTTCCAATCGGCAATTTTACATAATTTATCAGGGGTTAATTGCGTTGAATCAAAGAATAAGCATCGCATCTCCGTAAGAGAAGAAGCGGTATTCGTTTTCCACAGCGCATTTGTAGGCATCAAGCACCTTTTCACGTCCTGCAAGGGCGGAAATGAGCATAATGAGTGTGCTTTGTGGGAGATGGAAGTTTGTAATGAGCTTGTCAACGCCTTTGAATTTGTAACCGGGATAAATGAAAATATCCGTGTATTCGCTTGCCGCATGGAGAAAGCCGTTTTCGTCGGCATTTGATTCAATTGTGCGGCAGGAGGTTGTTCCCACGGCGAAAATTCTGCCTCCGTTTTTCTTTACGGTGTTGAAACGTTCGGCGGCATCGGGAGTTACGGTGTAAAGCTCGGAATGCATTTTGTGATGCTTTATGTTGTCCTCCTTGACGGGACGGAATGTTCCAAGGCCAACATGGAGAGTTACTCTGATTATCTCCACGCCCATGCTTTCGATTTTTTCAAGAAGCTCCTTTGTAAAATGAAGTCCTGCTGTGGGAGCGGCACTTGAGCCTTCGTGTTTTGCGTAAACGGTCTGATAACGCTCCTTTTCGCAACCTCGTTCGTGAATGTAAGGCGGCAGTGGCATTTCGCCAATCCTGTCGAGAAGTGCAAAAAATTCTCCATCGTATGTAAACTCAATTATACGGTTGCCATCGTCGAGAACTTGTGTAACCTTGCCCGTGAGAAGACCGTCGCCATAGGAAATAACATCGCCTGTCTGGGCTTTTTTGCCGGGGCGGACAATACATTCCCAGGATTTGTCGGTTTTTCTTTCAAGCAGAAGTGTTTCAACCGTACTGCCCTTTTCGTCTGTCAGCTCTCCGCTTTCGGATTTCTTGAAGCGGTTTCCGTAAAGACGGGCGGGAATAACCTTTGAATCGTTTATGACGAGGGCATCTCCCGGACGGAGATAATCGGTTATATCGCAAAAATGCCTGTGGCTGTAATTGCCTGAATCACGGTCGAGGACAAAAAGCTTTGACATATCCCTTTTTTGAGCAGGATTCTGCGCAATAAGCCTTTCGGGAAGCTCATAGTCATAGCTTGACAGAAGAAAAATATCGTCGTTTTGTGTGTTCACGTCGGTTTCCTTTCATGGTGAATTAAACTCGGGGACGGGTGTGATTTCGCCCCCGAATTGTATGACTTAAATTTAGTTTTTTGCCGCTTCGAGAATAACGGTAATGTCCTTGTCGGGAGTGATAAGAATGTCGTTATCAAGGGTGAGAACATTTCCGGTTGCTTCAAAGCCGTAATCTCTGCCGCCGATGTAAACCTTGAGAGGCTTTCTCGGGCATCTGACGGTTCTTATCTTGAAGCCTTCACCTCTCACAAGCTTCAACTGCATATAGTCAACGCCTGCTTCAACAAAGCCGTAGCCCTTGTCAAGGCATACAAAGCATCTGAAGACATTCTTCTGTTCAAATTGCCGGACATGGTTAAAGCCGATGTGCTTTTTATACATATCATATTCAAAGCCGCACGCCGCATTGAGAAGTGCATAGCTTGCCATGCTTCTTGCGTAGTTGTTTCCACATTCCATTTCATTCCATGGGTTGCGGTAAACACCGTTGTAACGGGCTCTGACGGATTTGACAATTTCAACTGCCTCGTCAACCATGCCCTCGCACATCATGAGAACAGCAAGCGCATATTCAAAGCCGTGCATACATTCGCCTGCGTAGGGAATAGGAAATCTGGGTTGCTTTGCATCGCCCGGATATTCGCAGATGACAACACCGCTTTCGTCATTTATAGCATAGTTGCGGCAGGGGTTGACAAAATCACGAAGGGATTTCTTGAAATTGTTTTCGTAAAGGAAGCGAAGAGCCGTGAGAAGCTTGTCCTTGTCAAACACGTCGCCAAGTCCTATGAGGTCGGCGTGGAATTGCGCAAGAACCTGATCCTCCATTGAACCCTCACCGAACTGATACTTGATTTCTCCAACTTCCATATTCCAGTAGGTTTGTATAATGGGGTCCTCATCGGGATTTTCCGAGGTTACAAAGGGGGTGAGGAGAGATTTGTCCGTGACATCAATTTCCTGTTGGAAATATCTTCCGTTGAACAGGTTTTCACAAACCCATTTCTTTCCGTTTTCAAACATGGAAGCGTATTCAGCCGCTCTCTTTTTGTCGCCGACGATTTCAGCCATTTCGGAGCCTGCTTTGAGCGCACCGAGGTACATTCCGGCGAGCCATGAGTTAGGCGAGAAAAGCTCCATGTCAAGTGTGTGATGCTGACGACCGGAAAGGATTCCCGTCTTGTTGGGGTCCCAGAGAAATTCATTTTTCCTGCTCCATGCAAATTCAAGACTGCGCACAATGTCGGGCCACATTTCAATGAGCCTGTCACGGTTGCCGTCTATCTTGAAATCGCGGTATATTTTCATGATGCCGCCGAACTGACCGTCTGCGCAGGGAAAATAATTCACCGGACGGCGTCCGAGGGGGGCTGGAATACGGAACTGTATTGCTCCTCTTGAGTCCATGGAATATTTAAATTCGTTTTCACGCATTGAACGTTCAAGATTCGGGAAAAGGAACGGCAGAGCGTAAGCATAGCCCCACACATGCGTACAAGAGCCGTGGCAAGAGCCCTCGGTCATGCCGCATCCCTCGAAAGCAAGGAATGTGCCGTCTTCGTTACGCAGGCAGGTGGGGGTTTTGAGAATTGAGATGTTTGCCGAAACCGCATCTATAATTTCATCGGGAAGCGTGGAGGAGAACAGCAAATCTCTGAACAGCGCACTTTCTTTTTGAAGTCTGTCATAATGAATGTGGCAATATTCGGCGCACTCAACGGCATCGGAGAAATATTTTGTGTAATAGTTTTTCCATGTGTTCATGGCATAGAGCTTTTCATCGGTGATTTCTTGCTCTTTCATGCCGGGGATAATGTCGCCGTCCTTGTCGGTTTTGTCCGTCATGGCTTCTTCCTTGGTAACGGTGTTCCAATAGTTATAAACGGTGGGGAAGAACCAGGAAATTACAAAGCGCACCTTTTTCTTTTCTCCGGGCTTGAGCGCAAAGGTTGTTGCGAGCCCACATTCTTTTGCAGCGTCATCTGAAAAAGCTCTGTTATTAAAGCCGCCGGGAGAGGTGAAGTCGTTCCAGAAAGTCGTCTGCTTGTCAAACCAGCGACCCTTGAACATATATTCCTGATATGTAACGTTTTCGCCCTCGACGGAGATACAGGTTTCGCCCTGTTCATGAGGGGCAAGTTTGTTGTCAAGCGATAACATTCTTATGGAGTGGACACCTTTTTTTGCCTTGCTTGCCTCATAAACGTTTGCGTGGGAGGCGTGGGTGTTGGCGAAGGTGCCGCAAAGAGTGTAGGTTATTTCGTCGGCACAGGTGTTTTCGACTTCATACTCCATGAAAGCCGCGGGGATACTTGAATCAGCATCATTGAGGGGAATGAACGGATTGAATGCTTCAAGATGAATTTTTCCGGGGAATTTCTCATATTCAAAGTTTATTTCCGCAAATGGGTAGCTTCCTGTGAATTCATCACCGGGGAAATGGGGGAATCCGCACATGGTGCTCTCTGCCGGTCCCCAACCATAGTTGCTGTAAAAGTTTTTGGGCGGTTTTTCGGAAAAACCTGTTCTGGTATATTTTGGGTCGTTCATAAGAACTCTTGCGTCAACGAGTTGACCGGCTTTTTCGGCTTTTATTGCGAAAAATGTGAATCCATTTGTTGAGAGCTTGTTGGGACGGTTAAATATTTCAAATTCAAAAAGGCTTCCCCAACCGGTAAGTCCTATACATCCTGTGCCGATACCGCCGAGAGGAAAGGAGATTTCACGGGTGTTTTCGCCCTTATATGTTAACTTTTTTACATTCACATCCATCATTGTTGTTTTCCAACCTTTCACATGAGCTGAATCATTGGGCAAAGAGTGCCGCAAAATGACACCCCAATTATACCATATTTATCCGGCTTTGTCAATGGGGATAATAATTTTGATTTGCTTTTTTGATTTCCTGTTTTTGCACGTTTTACGCACAAAAAGAAAGGAGCGACGAGGGCGTCGCTCACTACATTTATTCGGAACGATAAGTGCATCGTTTCATGCATTTATCCGGAGCGACGAGGGCGTCGTTCCCTACTTGAAAAACGGCAAGAATGACCAAAAACAGTTTTTTTCCTCTTTTTTCTGACGTTCTTGTTCTGCTTCAAGATATTCTGCGGCGTTGCACAGAAGTTCTGCAGCTTCGGCACGGGTCAGGAGCTTGCCGGGAGAAATGCTGCCTGTTCCGTCTCCGTTCATGATTTCAAGGGAAACAAGTGTCTGGACAGAGTCGCTTGCCCAGCCGGGAACTGCGGCGGCATCGGCAAACTCGGCGTGGATATCGGGAGAGGGGGCGTCAATAAGGCGGTCGAGAATAACGGCGGCTTCCGAACGGGTTATGGTGCTTTCCCAGTTAAAGAATCGCTTTCCACCCTGTTCATAACCCGAAATCACGCCCATGGAATATGCTGCAGCGGCGTAACAGCGTATATTTGCAGGTATTCCCGAATCGTCGGCAAAGGTGGTTACGGCATCGGGACTGACTTTACTTTCGTTGCCTGTTATAATCATTGCCATGGCAAGAAAATCACCCCTTGTAACAGGCTTTTCGGGGGAGAAGTTTGACAAAAGTCCTGTGCGTTCGGGAAGCATGAGTCCGCTTGCGCAAATTTTCAAGGCGGAGTTTTTCGCCCAATGGCCATTCATGTCGGAAAGCACAATTGAGGGATTGCCTTTTTCAACATTGATTTCAACAGCGGTGGGGTTGCCCTGATTGCCGTAAATGTCGCTTGCAACATACATAAAGCTGTCATTTCCCGTAAAACCGTCGGTGGGGGCGTATGAGAAAAGTCCCGAAGCTTCATCTTTTATGGTTACAACTCCGTTTTCGGGGTATCGGATAATCTCAAAAACCATATTGTCGCCATCGGGGTCGGCTGCCTTGAAATACTTTATGATTTCGGAGCTTTCCACAACGCTTACAGATTGCGCTTTGCTTTCGGGGGCAACATTAAGCTCTGAAAGGATACTTACGATGCAGCTTAATGCGTGTTCCTTTTTGCCGCCGTCCACCGTGAATTCAAAGCCGTCCACCGAAGCGGTGTTGACACAGGGAACGTATCGCAAAAGGTCAAGGTTGTTCATGGAAATGCTCTGACCGGCAACAACATCACGTCCTGCAAGTTTGAGCGTTGCATTTGCGGGAGAGGGCAGGGAAACAAGAGTTATAAATTCCGGCTTTGAATCTCCGGTTGTTCCAGAAATGTGCTTTGTGAATTCTTCCGAAGTGAAGCTGATGTCACAGTTGATAACGCCACACTTTTTAAGTTCAAGCTTGTTTTTGATAATCACAAGTCCGGGAGAGAGGTCATAGCTCACGGCGCAGGCGAGATTTGCACCAAGCATTGCCGTGAAAAGAATTACTCCGGACAAAATCATTCCGCAAAGCCTTTGAAAGACTTTTTTTGACATTGTTTTCTTCATATTTATTATACATCCCTTTCATTTGGATTTTGCACATTTGTCCGTGGTGCATTTCTGACAGCGTTTTTTCTGTCGGGAAAAGAGGACACGGAAACAGTTTTTTGCTTTCGGAACTATCATTTCCCAACTTTGCTTTTTTATACGCAGTCCTGATAGATTTTAAATCTGTTTGAAGAAATTTTGAGATTGAAAAGGACGTTTAGATGCTTGTAAAAAGAGTTTGTGGATTGTTTTTGGTGGTTTTGTTAAGAAATATGTATATTTTTTGTGCAACAAACACAAAACGAGGCGATGAAAATTGTGCAAATGATAAAATCTAAAAATGTTATCGAAATTCCATTGATTATTGTGGAAAAATATGTTATAATACACGATAGACTAATATGGGTAGTAATGTTATAAATCCCTGTTTTTAATTTTAGGAGGCAAAAAACAATGAAAAAGTTACTGGCAATGCTCATGAGCGCAACACTTCTCGTTTCTCTTCTTGCAAGCTGTGCGGGCAACAAGGAGGAAGAAGAAGAATTTGAAATCGAGGAGGTAGATAAGGGTGCCGAAATCAATATGTATGTCGGCGAAAGACCTTATGACCTTGACCCCGGTAAGCTCATTTTCAATTCCGACACATATCAGTATATGGGGCTTCTTTACGAAGGACTTTTCACTCTCAATGAAAAGGGCAAACCCGAGGCGGCTGTTGCAGCTGAGTGGGAAAGCGAAATTGACGAAAGAGACGGCAAGCTCAAGCTTTATGTAACTCTCAAGAGCACAAAGTGGTCCGACAGTATTCCTGTTGATGCCGACGACTTTATTTTTGCATGGAAGCGTATTCTCAAGCCCGAAAACAACAATCCTGCGGCGGCTCTTCTTTATCCCATTGAAAATGCAAGAAAGGTAAAGAGCGGAGAAGTTACGGTTGCTGACCTCGGCGTTACTGCAATCAAGGACAATCTTCTTGAAATCGTTTTTGAAGCAGATTACACAGATGTTGACCACTTTATCAGCGTTCTTGCAAGCCCTGCACTGGTTCCTCTTCGTGAAGACAAAATCAAGACAGATGAATGGGCGCAGAGCTCCACAACCATTTGCACAAACGGACCTTTCGCTGTTAAGGCATTTGGTGTTGACAGCATGCTTCTTGAGCGTTCAACATATTACAACTCTCTCAGAACAAGAGAAAAGCTCACAAAGTATGTTAACCCTTACAGAATCAAGGTTAACTTTGGTGACAGCGTAACAACCGGTGAGGTTCTTGAAGGCAACGAGGTTTCCGACCTTCAGCTTGAAAACTACAACACAACTCCCGAGCTTCCCGTTGACACACTTTTCTATCTTGGCGCATTTTCCAAGGACGGCTATGAGGCTGTAAAGGAAAAGAAAGGCTTCAACGAGGCTGACACACTCACAACATACACATATTTCTTTAACGCAAAGAATGAAGTTCTCAAGGATGCGGCAGTGAGAAAAGCTCTCAGCGACGCACTTGACAGAACAGAAATTGCAAATCTTGTCGGCAGAGGCGCAAAGCCTGCAACTGGTCTTGTTCCTTATGGAGTAAACGGTTCTTCGGCAGGAAAGAGCTACCGTGACGAAGCAGGTGCTCTCATTTCCGCAACCGCTGCAGAGGCAGCAAAGGGCAAGGGCTCTTTTGAGCTTATCTATAACTCTGACAGAGATTATGAAAAGGCAATTGCCGAATATGCACAGGCAACATGGAAAGCAATCGGTTACAGCGTTACACTCAAGCCTGTGACCTCCGGCGAGATTATTGAGATTGTAAACACCGGCGCATTTGATGCCATTGCAATGGACTATATGTGCACAACAGGCGATGCAACCTCCATGCTTTATCCTTTTGCTGTTGAATACAGCGGTCACACAGTTGACGTTACGGTTGTTCCCGAAGTGTTCTACACACCTCACTTCACAAACTATGTCAACGAGGAATATAACACTCTCATGGATTCGCTTTATGCGGCTACAAAGGATTCTGAAAGATTTGCAATACTTAAGCAGGCAGAGGAAATTATCGTGAATGACGCTCCTGTTGCTCCCTTGTTCTTCAAGTCTTGCGCATATCTTGCAAAGTCCGATCTTTCCAAGATTTCAACAAACTTCTTTGGTGCAAAGGATTTCAGAAAGACCAAGCTTAAGAATTATGACCTTTACAAGGAAGTTGAGGAAGAAGTAGAGGAAGAAGCAGAGGACGAAGAAGCGGCTGAATAAAATTTGCCCCTTTCGCATGAATTGGGTGACGGTTTAAAAAGTAAAGGGGTTTGTGCTTCGGCATGAGCCCCTTTTTGAATTGCATTATATAAATAGGAAGAAAAGTCCGATATTTCATAATAAAGGGTGTTGGAAAATGCTTGTCAATGAAATTTATATTACACACCGTCTGACGTTCCCTAAAGGAATGAAGAATGATGCATACAAGGCAGGCCGACGTTTTTCGGGGATTGTTCTTGCACTTTCGGGTACGATTGATTATATTTTTTCCGGCGGCAACGTTGTAAAGTTCCGTGCAGGACAGATGATGTATCTTCCTGAGCTTTCGGGATATGCCACGGAGAATCTGTCGGAGGATTTTGAACATTACACGCTGAATTTCGAGCTTTGCCCGGGAAAGGACGACGCTTATAACGACGAGCTTTATGAGGCAATGTTCGGCAGAAAACCCACGGTTATTGCCCCCGATTCTTTCAGCGACACGGTGCGCCTTTTTGAAAAGGCGGTTGCTTCAAGGCGCACAGGAACGTGCGGTGACGAGCTTTTGTGCAGGGCGGTGATTTATGAGCTTTTGCATATGTTTGCCCGGAAGATTTCTGCGCCGTCGGTGACAAGTGCGGTGCGGCGTGCGGTGATGCCGGCGAAAGATTATATTGATGGGAATTTCTGTGTTGATTGCGGCATGGAGTTTCTTGCGGAGCTTTGTTCAATGAGCGAAACTCATTTCAGACGGCGGTTTCGTGAGGCATTCGGTGTTTCTCCGTCTGATTATCGGCAGGGGCTTCGGCTGGGGCGTGCAAAGGAGCTGCTTCTGACAAGGCTTTACCGTGTCTCCGAGGTTTCGGAGCTTTGCGGATATAACGATGCCAACTATTTCACCCGGATTTTTAAAGCTAAAACCGGCGTGACACCGCAAGAGTTTATGAACAGCAGATAGTTTCTTGCCGGAATAGGGAGGGAATAAACCATATTTCAGATATTACGGCTTGAAAAATTGATAAATTGTAAACGTTTTTGAAAAACAAGGCTTGCAAAGAAGATTTTTTGCGAGCCTTTTTGCTTTTTTGCCGACAAAATCCTGCTAAAAAATACTATATATTGGGCGAAAACCGCCTGAAACAGCAGGCTTGTGAACAAAATGAACAAATATCGTGCCTTAAAATTGTAGCATTGCACAAACTTAATAAAAATTAGCAAAAAAGACTTGATTTTTATTTATATTAAATGTATAATGGTAGTAAGGTACTTTAGCTTAGTGTCCCTGTATGCAATCGAACGTTTTTTCGACGGCTGACGGGCGGCTCTTTTTGGGATGCTGCTGTTCTTCGTTGAAAAACGGGATCTGCGGCAAACGCATTATCAGGAGTAGGCGTTTGCGGCGGATTCCGTTATGCGTTAAGGCTGACGGCGCAATGGGGTTAAATGCGGCGGAGCTTTGCATCACGGAGGTTCGGATTTGCGTGCTTTCCGATTGGCGGCGCACGACAGACGGACGAAAGAGCTTCGGCTGTGTTCGGGGAAACCGGGCAAAAAGTATACTCTATATAAGAAAAGGAGCGATTTCATGAAGAAGATTTCCTTGGTTCTTTGCGTGGCAATGGTGCTCGCAATGTTCACATCCTTTGGTGTGTTCGCAGCGGATCTTCCCGAATTTTACGTTGAAGATGCAACGGTAACCCCCGGTGCTGAATTCACCGCAAAGCTCGGCGTTAAGGGTCTCACAGCTGACACAGCGATCGATACTTTCGGAGCTGTTATGACATACCCCGAAGGATTCACATATGTTTCTTCCGATGTTACGGCGGCGGTTTCGGACGTTTGTAAGGTTACAATCGACGGAACAGAAGAAGCAACATATTTCATTGAGCACGACGCAGACGCAAGAACAATCACACTCGTTGCTGTAGTTAATACAGTAGACATTGCTACCGCAGGTATCGCCACAGACGGTATCCTCATGGAAGCAAAATTCACAGCACCTGCAGAAGCAGACTTTGCGGCAGCAGGTTATAAGTTCGAGGCAGACACCCTTGAAAGCGGCTTTGTTGACATGACAGGCGAAACTGTTGAAGTTACAGTTACCGATGGTAATGTTACAAAGGTTGTTACTGTTCTTAAGGGTGACGTAAACGGCGATGGTAAGCTTTCCAAGGCTGACAGAGCTTACATTATCAGATATTACGAAGGCTGGGAAGGATATGAAGAGATTGATGAACTTGCAGCTGACGTAAATGGTGACGGTAAGCTTTCCAAAGCTGACAGAGCTTACATCATCAGATACTTTGAAAATTGGGACGGTTATACCATCGAGAATTGAAAGGAGCGTTGAACAAACGTGAAAACTACAAAGAAGATACTTGCCCTTGTCCTTTCTGTTATTATGGTAATGGCAAGCGTGTCTGTGTTTGTTAGTGCGGCAGAACCTGTTGGAGAGATATTCTTCACAGATGCAACCGGCACGGCTGGCGACACAGTTGACATTTCTCTTAAAGTAAGAGAAGATATGCAGCTTTACAGCACACGAGTTGATTTCTCTTTTGACGAGGAGAAGTTTGAGCTTGTAAGCTATGAGTATACAGATGCTCTTCCCGGACAGTCATCGAAAACTCCTGCTACAACAGATAGATTCTTCATCTGGACAAACGATGCGCTTCCTACAATGCAGGATGTTGCAGCAGATGCGGCTCTTGTAAATCTTAAGATTAAGATAAAAGACGGCGTTGAAGCAGGACAGTACAAGATTACACCCTCTTATGATATTGATAATGAGGATATTGTAAACGTTGATTATGAGCCTCTCGTTGTTACGATGACAGCAGGTACAATCACCGTTGAAGCTTCCACTCCCACTCCCGCAACCTACGAAGTAAAGTTCGTTGTTGAAGGCGAGCAGGTTGGCGAAACACAGAGCGTTACAGAGCTCACAGCTGCAACAGCTCCCGCTGCTCCTGAAAAGGAACCTGATGACGAGTATATGTATTCCTTTCTTGGATGGTCTATCGACGGCACAGAAGAAGGAATTAAAAATGTTGCAGAATATCTTATTGAAGCTGATACAACATTTACCGCGGTATTTGAAGCAGTTGAAATACCTCCCGTAGTAGATCCCTACGAGGGCGTTCAGGAATACGCTGAAGAAAAGTATCCCGATGCTACAGCTATTTACTACCTCTCCTATGCAAACGGTAATGATTCCAATGATGGTCTTACACCTGAAACAGCTAAGAAGATGCTTGACAGCGTAAACTCAATCGTTTCTGCAGCTGAAGCAGGCACATATGTATACGTTCTCATGGATGACTATCGTATGAGAAACGGCGACTCCACCAGCGGCGGAGCAAACCTCAACATTAAGACTGCAAACGAAAACACAACAGTTATAGTTACAAGTGCAAAGGGTCACAAGGCTCGCTTTGCAGGTACTGTTTCCGTTCAGAACGGCACAAAGGCAAAGGTTATCTTTGACGAAGTTAAGGTTATCCTTGGTGACAACACCGCTTATGCTTCCAACGCAAAGCAGAGCTGGATAGCTATCAACGGCGAAATCAACCTCAATGCAAACGGCGCTGATGTAACTGTTACAGAGGATTTTGAAATTGCTGAAATGTCATATTCCGCAGGCAAGAAGCTTTTGGCAGACGGCACTGAGGAAGAATGCGATCCTGTTCAGAGAACAGCAGGCATCGGCTTCCACACAACTGCTGAGTCCGAAAGCGGCACATATTCCGACGGTCCTGTTAAGGTTCTCGGCGGTACATGGGGTTATGTACGTGGTACAGGATCCGGTGCAGCAGCTGTAACTTCCAACGTTGTTTCCGAGGTTGGCGGCGAAGCTTCGGTTACCACTTACGCACTCGGTGGTCACAACGTGGCAGTTATGACCGGTAACCTCACAGGTACAGTTTCCGGCGGTTATGTAAAGAATGCATACATGGGTAGTGCAGCAAACGGTGCAATCACCGGTAACGCATATATGACAATTTCCGGCGGTAAAGTTGATACACTTAACATTGGTAACAACAACGCAAGCAAGCTCGTTTCCGGAGATGCAATCGCAACTATCACCGGCGGTACAATCGGTGCAATTGTTGACAAGGGCAACGTTTCCGGCAACACAGTTCTCTTCCTCAACGAAGGTTACGAATTGAACGTAACAGTTCCCGAAACAATCGACTATGTAATCAAGGCTCCTGCAGAGGGCGGTACAGTTGAGCTCGCACTTGACGCAAACGGCGCATTCGCAGGCTTCACAGCTACTCCCGCAACAGAGGGTCACGTTGTTAAGGTCAACGGTCTTGATGCAACTCCCGATGCAAACGGTGTTTACTCTGCAGCTAAGAGCACAGAGATCACATTTGGCGAACCTGTAACAGGTCACGTTGTTCTCTTTAATGATATGGACGGCAACAAGGTTGCATCCTTTGAAGTTGAAGACGGCGCAACATTTGACAAGTCACTCGTTCCCGCACTTTCCACAGACATTCTCGACAGAGTTGAAGAAGGTCTTGTAAAGGCAAGCGGTTGGGACGAAAACCTCGCTAAGCTCGATGCTCCCATCACAGAGGATGTTACTATCACAATGGTAACAGACGTTGAGCCTTGGCCTGTTCTCACCAGAAAGTTTGACTTCGCCATCATGGACAATGGTGAAAAGCTTATGAAGGCTGACATGACAGGCTTCACTAACAATTCTCACAGAACAGGTGCAAGAGGTACAGACTTGGGCGAAGTAAACTTCCTTGGCTACACAGCTAAGAAGTTCCTTCCCGGTGTTAACCCCAATGCAGGCAAGGAATACTATCCTGCATCCGCATATACAAAGGGCGATGATGGACTTTACACTCTCAACGAGGGTGCAACAAAGAACGTTGCTGCTGACCTCTATGATGCAGTTAACAACAGCACAATAGATGCAAATGCAGACTTCCTCTTTGAGGGTTATGCAACAGTTCCCAAGAACAACTCTGTTGACGGAACAACCACAACAGATTACAACCTCTACGACAATATTACAGTTAAGTATTACATCGATGTTCCCGCTGATAAGACTCTTGGCGAACAGAAGTCTACAATTGCACTTCTTCAGAGTGCATCCGGTCAGAGAGCAGATTCTCCTGCACTTGAAACAGGCAAGTGGGCTTATGCAAAGATCAGCTTTGAAGATTACAACTTCACAAAGACTTCTCAGACAATCCAGTATCACCTCTATCTTGGTAAGATCGTTGATCTTTACAACGCAGGTGCAACTGTTTATGTAAGCAATATTCTTTGGTCTGCAGATGAGCTCGCAACATACGACGTAACATTCAAGGGCGACACAGATTATGTTGTTGAAGTTCTTGAAGATGAAGCGGCAGTATTTGCAGGCACAGTTACAGTTCCCGAAGGAAAGATTCTCAAGGGTTGGGCTCTCACAGAGGGCGGCGAAGCTATCGAAGGCGACATCACAGTTGCTGAAGATACAACTCTCTACCCCGTATTCGTCGAGCCTGAAACAAAGGTAGTTTACCTCTCTTCCACAGGTAGCGATGCAAACGACGGTCTCACAAAGGATACCGCAAAGGGCACACTCAAGGGTGCGGTTGCTCTCGCAGGTGCAGGCCACAACACAGTTGTTCTCGTTGTTGACGACACATCCGCAACAGCAGGCAACATGAACAATAACCCGACACTTGCAGTTGGCAACCTTACAATCACTTCCAAGTGGGGCGATGAAGATTATACAGCTACAGGTAAGCTTCCTCTTCCCAACGGTTATTGGAACAGCTCTGCAGATCAGAGCAAGGTAAGCGGTTTTGTTACAATTGAAAACATCACAATCTATGTAACTGACAGCCAGCAGTGGTCCTTCATTAACCTCAACGGCTTTGAAGTTTACTGGGGCGAAGGCATTGTTGTTGATTCCAGCAAGCCCGATACATACAACCTCAAGGTAAGAATGGGCGGCGAACAGGGCAACGTTGACTACGATATGTACTCCGGTCCTATCGTTATTGACTCCGGTAGATTTGGTGCTTTCCACCTTGGTTCTAAGGGCACTTGCACAATCAACAACATCAACTTCATTTGGAATAACCTTGAGAAGGCTTCCATTAACGTTGGTAACGACGGTGACGGTGATAAAAAAGCAACTCTCACAGGTTACACAAGACTTGAGATAAATGCACCTGTAAGTGGTGTTAGCATGAGCAACGTAGCTACAAACAACGCTGACTACGCAGTTATCTTCAATAACGGTGTTGCTCCTGTTACACCTACAGTTGTTGCTAACACTGCAAAGAAGGTATTCCAGATTCACGCAGGCGAAGGCTTCATCCTCCACAACACCGACGAAGTTGGCGTATTTGAAGTTGAAGCATATCCTGAAGATGCAGCATACCTCTTCCTCAATGGCAAGGCTTGGACACCTGCTGAAACAATCACACTCACAGAGTCCGGCACATACAAGCTCACATCTGCTGACTACAAGGTAGAATTCAAGCAGGGTGAAACAGTTCTCGAAACAGATTACATCTCTGCAGGCGAATTTGCTGCATTTGACGGCACAACACCTGTTGACGGTGAAAAGGTATTCACAGGCTGGGCAGTTGAAGGCACAGAAGATGTTGTAGATCTTACAACATACACAGTAACAGCTGACACAGTATTCGTTCCTGTATTCGTTGAAAAGTTTGTTGTTAAGTTTATGAACGGCGACGTTCAGGTTGGCGAAACAATCGAAGTTCTTCCCGATGCAGATGAAGCAACAAGAACAATCACAGCTCCCGATGCAGTTGAGTACACAGGCGAAGAAATCAAGTACTTCAAGAATTGGGTTGCAGGCGACGTTGAAGTTGATGCAGGTGAATCCTACGTTATCACAGGTTCTGTAGAATTTACAGCTAACTTCGTTGACGCACTTGTAGTTACATTCGAGGGCGCTGAAAACGGCACATTCGTTCTCAATCCTCTCGCTGAAGAGGCAGACAGAACAATCACAGCTCCCGCAGCACTTGCTGACACCGAAACAACATTCTTCAAGAACTGGATTGCCGGTGAAACAGAAGTTGAAGCAGGCGCAGATTATGTTGTAGCAGAATCCATTACATTTACAGCTAACTTCGTTGACGGTATCGTTGTAAACTTCTACAACGGCGAAGATGTTGTTGAAACATTCTATGTAAATCCTCTCCTTGAAACAAAGACAGTTGAAGCTCCTGCTGCAGTTGACTACACAGGTACAGACGCTGTTAAGGTATTCACAGGTTGGGCAACAGAAGATGGCGCACTCACAATTGGTGCAAACGGCACAGTTGCTGTAACTGAAAACACTGACTTCTACGCACAGTTTGCTGACAAGTTCATTGTTAAGTTCATGAACGGCGATGTTCAGGTTGGCGAAACATTCGAAGTTGATCCTACAGCAGACAACAAGAAGATCACAGCTCCCGAAGCAGTTGATTACACAGGCGAAGAAGTTAAGTACTTCGTTGACTGGATAGCAGGCGATGTTCATCTTGACGCAAATGCTGAATACGAAGTAACAGGCTCTATCACATTTACAGCTAACTTTGTTGATGCTTATGAAGTTAAGTTCTTCAACGAAGACGAGCAGGTTGGCGAAACACTGTACTTCAATCCTCTTGCTCCCGAAGCTCTCGCAACAGCTCCCGATGCAGTTGAATACACAGGCGAAGGCAGCAAGGTATTCACAGGTTGGGTAGCAGGCGAACTCGTAGTAGCTGCAGGTCAGACATTTAATGTTGACGCAAGCATTGACTTCTACGCACAGTTTGCTGACAAGTTCATTGTTAAGTTCATGAACGGTGACGTTCAGGTTGGCGAAACAATCGAAGTTGATCCTACAGCAGACAACAAGACAATCACAGCTCCCGAAGCAGTTGAATACACAGGCGAAGAAGTTAAGTTCTTCAAGAACTGGGTAGCAGGCGAAGTTGAACTCGATGCACTTGCTACATACGATGTAACAGGTTCTATCACATTCGAAGCTAACTTCGTTGATGCTTACGTTGTTAAGTTCATGAACGGTGACGTTCAGGTTGGCGATACAAAGTACATCAATCCTGAAGCTCCTGAATATGTACAGATGCCCGAAGCAGTTGAATCTGCAGAAGCTCACAAGATCTTCGTAGGTTGGACAGACGGCGAAAATACATATAATGCAGGCGACTTGTGTGGTGTAACAGCAAGTGTAACATACACAGCTGTATTCGAAGACGAACCCACTTACACCGCAACATTCTATGTTGACACCGAAGCTTACGGCGAGCCTCAGAAGCTTTACAAGGGCGATGAAGTTACATTCCCTGTAAAAGCTCCTGAAAAGGAAAACTACACATTCAACGGTTGGTATGTATCTGGCGATGCAACCGAAACTATCGTTGACGCTTATGAAATGGTTGGCGCAGACGTTTCGTTCGTTGCTAAGTTCACAGAAAATGACAAGGTTGATATTACAATCGGCGGCGTTACAGAAAATGTTTACGTTGGCGAGGTTATCACACTTCCCGAAACAGCAACAATTCCCGAAGGCATGGTTAGATTCCTCGGTTGGGCAACAGCACAGGGTGCAACAGCAGCAGAATATGCAGCAGGTGCACAATACACAGTAGGCGACACATCAGTTGCTCTCTATCCTGTATTCTCCGCTTCCGCAGCATGGTATCATGCAGTTACAACCCACACTGTTCACAAGAACGAGTACAAGGTTGAACTCTACATCGAGGGCGACAAGGTTAACTCCACCGCATTCGGTATAGGCTATGATCCCACTGTTCTCGATCTCAAGGATGCTGTTCTTGGCGAAAAGTTCATTAAGTTTGAGACTGATAATAACATTCTCACAACTGATGCTGACGGCTTCTATGGTGACGCTGTAATTTCCAAGAACTTTGTAACCGAACAGTACATTGATGCAACAGTTGAGGGCGGCGTTCTCGTTGCTACACTCACATTCGACATCATTGACACTGACGCATTTGATGCTTACGAAACATGGACCGACATTATCAGTACTCCTGAAAACGAACAGTTTATTGAAAACCTTGGCGATGGAGCAAAAGATTACTACAACAACGGTTACTGCTACATTGCACAGAATAAGGATGAAGATAATCCTCTCGGAATCATCTTCACACCTATCGCACTTGAAGCAGCTGAAGAAGTTGTAATCACAAAGGTTATCAATGTAGTTGGTACATTCACAGCTTCCGACAGACACGAGGCAGCAAATGATGCTAACATCAAGAAGGCAACTCTCACAGTTTACGATGGCGACACCGTTATCGGTGAAGTTGAAATTGATGAAACAGCAGCAAGTGCAACAACAGCATATGCAGTTGAGCTTGCTCCCGGTGAATACACATTCGTATTCGAAAAGACCGGTTACCTCACAGTTTCCAAGACTGTTGAAGTTGACCCCGAAGATGCTCTCGAATCCGGAGATGATCAGGACATCGGCGACACAGCTGCAGAAGCAGGTGACGTTTACGACAGCATCAAGATGGCTAAGGACGAAATCGTTGACATTGCTGACTTCATCAGAGTTATGAGAGGTTTCGACGCAGAGGTTGCGGCTAACGCAGATTACCTCAAGGAAGCTGACCTTGACGAAGACGGACAGATTAAGGTTGATGACCTTGACATCATCAAGAATAACTTTAGTCACAAAGGCTACGGTTACAAAGGCTAATCCCCGGAACCTGCCTTACATGGCTAAATAAACTTCGGTTTATCAATGCGCCCTGCCCCGAAAGGGGTGGGGCGTGTTTGAGTAAAGGCGCAAAGGAGTGAGAAGTCTGAGAATGAATTTTCAGACTTGCAAGAAAGGAATGGGCATAAAGAATGACAAGACTTGACAAGACGGTTTCAGATTGTCTGCCTTGCACACGCAAGGAAGCGACAAAGCTTATCCGTGGGCGCAGGGTGAGAGTGGACGGAGAAATCTGCACAAAACCCGACAGCAAAATTGACGAAAAAGCTTCTGAAATAAGCGTTGACGGAAAAATGCTCAATCTTCGGAGTAACATCTATATCATGCTCAACAAGCCCTCCGGACTTATCAGCGCAACCGAGGATGCCCGTGAAAAGACGGTGCTTTCGCTTTTGCCCGACGAATATATGACAAAAGGTCTTTTCCCTGCAGGCAGACTTGATAAGGATACAACAGGACTTCTTATTCTCACAAACGACGGAGAGCTTACTCATCGCCTGCTTTCTCCGAAAAATAAGCACGAGAAAACTTATATTGCGCAGGTTGATGTGCCGTTTGAAGCAGACGATGCCCAAAAGGTTAAAAACGGAATTATGCTTGATGACGGAATGTCCTGCCCGGTTGTTCTTGAAATTTGCAAGGATAATCCGATGTGTGCAAGCATCACAATTACAGAGGGGCGTTTCCATGAGGTCAAGCGTATCTGCGCCGCAATCGGAAAACACGTCACGGCTCTTGAAAGGGTGAATTTTTGCGGAATTCCGCTTGATGAAACCCTTGAAAGGGGAGAATGGCGGCATCTTACAGACGAAGAGCTGGAGGTGTTGTGCCAAAAATGAAAACAGATAAAAATTAAGCACTCGTTTGGTTTCGGTTAACTTCCGAAGCTTGGCGAGTGCTTTTTTGATGCAAAAAAGATTTTGTTGGGCGAATTTGCGGACGTGAATCGGTGGCAAAGAAAAGGGAAAAGGCATACTCTGTAACAAGGGGTTGACGGCGAACAGACAAGACGGAATAAATGTCGAATTTTGCCGTCGAATCCTTTGACTACATTTCTGAAAAGCAATTTAAGGAGAAGATATATGAACAACAGTGTCAGATCCGCCCTTGGCGGCACAAAAACAGAGCAGAATTTGCGTGATGCTCTTGCCTCGGAAAGCCATTCCTACACTCTTTATTCACTGTATGCCGACGGTGCTCGCAGAACAGGCGACGATGTTCTTGCAAGACAGTTTGACATGACGGCAAGTCAGGAAAAGGAGCACGCAAGGCTTTGGCTTGAATATCTCGGCGAGCTTTCGGAGGACGAAATGCTTGATAATATAAACGCCGCCGAGGCAGCAGAGCAATATGACTATGAGATTTCATATCCCGAATATGCCGACGTTGCCGATGATGAGGGTTTCTCGGAAATCGCAGAGAAATTCCGTCAGGTTGCAGAGGTTGAGCATATGCATAACGAGCAAATGCGTATGCTTGCCATGGAATATTCCGATGATATGACTGCGGCAACAGATGACACAAAGTGGCGATGCCTCAACTGCGGTTACACAACTTCCGGCGCAACGCCACCTGACAGATGCCCTCTTTGCTCCTATACAAAGGGACATTATGAGAGAATGAACTGACAAAAGGCAAAAAATGCGCAAAAATTGGGCGAGCTGATGCTCGCCCACAAAACTTTTCTTAATTCATTCATGAAATGCAATGGTAATTCTTCGCTCATTCTCGGAAAGACGCTCAAAAGTGATTTCGTATCGACGTTCCGGCAAAGCGTAGGTTATGTTCTCGCACCATTCGGCAACAATGATTCCGCGGCGTTCGGCGTATTCGTAAAAGCCGGTTGAATAGAGGTCGTCATCGTCGGAAATTCTGTACATATCAAAGTGGAAAATCGGCAGGACACAGCTGTTGCCGCTATATTCGTTTACAAGCGCAAAGGTTGGGCTTGAAACTCTCGCCGACGGGCACAAAACCTTTGCAAGTCCCCTTGTGAAAGCGGTTTTTCCCATGCCGAGACCACCGAAAAATGCTATAAAATCTCCGCTTTCAAGCTCTTTTGCAAGCTCGCTTGCGATGTTTTCAGTTTCTTCGGGGCTATGTGTTATGAATTGCTTTGTTGTTGCCATTTTTGCACCTCTTGGATTGTTGCCTGTGTGGTTGGCTGACGAATTTTTCAATGTTTCTCTTTTTACAAGGTAAGTATAGCAGAATATGTGTGAAAAGTAAAGGGGTATAAAGTAAAAAAGTATGAAAAACACAAATTCCGGCTCTTTTTTTACATTTACTTAAAGCTTTTTTTGGTGTATAATAGAAAAAAACAAATGTGAAAGGAACAAAAAACAATGAACAAGAAACTGACGGTTGCCATTGTCGGCTGCGGAAATTTTGCAACATTTTTTGTTGAACTTTTCAAGCTTCATCCCAACGTTGAAAAGGTTTATGTTTGCGACATAATTCCCGAAAAGGCAAAGGCGTATTCCGAAAAATTCGGTGTGCCGATAATTGACACATATGAGCAGATTCTTGAAGACAAAAGCATAAACTGTATTGCCAATTTCACACAGCGTCATCTTCACGGAGACATTGTCATTCGTGCGCTCAAGGCAGGAAAGCATGTTTATTCGGCTGTCCCCATGGCTCCAACGGTTGAAGAATGTGAGGAAATAGTGGAGCTTGTGAGAAAAACAGGACTTACTTACATGATGGGCGAAACCTGTTACTATTATCCCTGCGCAATGTATTGCAGAGAGGCTTATGCCAAGGGGATTTTCGGCGATTTTACATATGGTGCTTCCCAATATTATCATCACATTGACAACATAAGCTATGGCAAACGCCCCGGTGAGGCAGGTATGCCGCCGCTTCTTTACCCCACTCATTCAACGGGAATGATTCTTTCGGCGGTCAATTCTCATGCGGTGAAAGTTGCCTGCTTCGGATATAAGGATAAGCGTGGTGATGGAAGATTTGGCGTGGGTTGCAATCCGTGGGACAACGAATTTTCCAATCAGTATGTCCTCATGGAGCTTGCCAACGGCGGAACTGCCCGTGTGACCGAGGCAAGAACCTTTGGCTGGTGCAAGCCGAGCTCATATATTTCGGCTCTTTATGGCACAAAGGCAGGCTATGAATTCAGCAATGCCCAACATATTCTTGTGGAAAAGGATTTCACAACCGAGGAGGATAGGGTAAAGCTTACAGACGTGAGCGACTATGTCAACACCGAGAAAATGGTTTCCCACAAAAATGATGCAGATTTCAAGAATCAGGTCGCCAATGGGAAATGGCAGTGGGACAGCGTTGCAGAGGTTCAGAAAAGGGAGCTTGCACGTCTTCCCCGTGAATACGATGCCGCACCAAACGGTCACATGGCAACCCACAAGCTTTTGATTGACGATTTCTGCACAGCGGCGTTTAATGGCGTTCAACCTGTTCTTAATGCCTGCGTTGCGGCTCGCTTCAATGTGCCGGGACTTGTGGCAATTGAGTCAGCGGAAAAAGGCGGAATGCCGATGGAGGTGCCTGATTTCGGCGAGCTTTGATAATTGAAAATACAAAAAATCGGGGACGGTGATTTTCACGCTGTCTCCGGTTTGCTTTGGGGAAAATCATGCCACGTTATTTAGTTTTTTGCCTGCGGTGTGTAAATTTGAAAAGTAACGGAGATTTTATGCACACAATCACTTGACATTTTTTTGAGGAAATGATATACTGTTGTTGTAAAATATTGACTGGCTTTTTAGCTTGTGCTTAACTTTAAGGAGAACAAAAATGACACTCACATTTGAACAAATCAAGCAAATAACCCGAGGATATGAAAGAGCTTTTGAAACTGAAAACGGCGTGAAATTCTGCCGCTTCACCGAGGAGGAGCAGGAGGTGTATGCAAAGCTTCACAAGGAGCTTCACATCAAGACAAATTCAACAACCGGAATTACCGCTGAGTTTAAAACCGATGCTGATGTGATTAAGCTTGGAGTTTTTACGGAAAAGTCGATGCAGCTCTCGCTTTTTGCCATGGATATTTATGTTGATGGCAAGTTTGCACATTGCCTTAAGAATTTCCCCGATGATACACCGGACTACAACTTTGTTATGAAGCCTTGCGAGTTGGGCGAATTTTTCGAAAGCTTTGAGCTTGGAAAACAGGGTGAAGAAAAAACAGTAAAAATCGTTTTTCCATGGACGGTTGCGGCAAAGCTTTGCGAGCTTACTCTCGAAAATGCCTCATATGTTGTCCCTATGAGAAAAAATGATATTATGCTTATGTATGGAGATTCCATAACTCACGGTCATCATGCGAAGCATCCGTCTCTTTCATATGCAAACAGGCTTGCGGCGGCGTTTGATTGCGAATGTCTTAATAAGGCAATTGGCGCAGAGGTGTATTTTCCTGAGCTTGCAAAGGCGGCAATGGGTGAAAAGGAAGGCTTTTGTCCGAAGTATGTCACAATTGCCTATGGCACAAACGACTGGAAACTTACTACAAAGGAAAGCTTTTGCAAACGTTGCCCTGAATTTATAAGAACTATAAAAGAAAAGTATCCGAACGCAAAAATATTTGTTCTTTCGCCAATCTGGCGCACGATTGCCGAAACTGAAAATACCGATTTTGGCAGCTTTTATGAGGTTGAGCCTATTATAGAGCAGGCTTGCAATGAGGCGGGTGTCAATTTCATATCGGGAATTGACCTTGTTCCCCATGACGAAAAAATGTTTGCTGATTTGTGCCTGCACCCCGGTGACGATGGATTTGCGCATTATGCAGCAAACCTTGAAAAGAAAATAAGAGCTATGCTTTAAATAATTTTTCGGTGCACCAAAACAGATATTATTGTAATTTCACACTCTTTTTAGTGTTTTTTAAGGTTTTGGTGGTAGAATAATATCGGAAATCCATGTTTCAACAATTTAATAACACAACTTGAAAGGAGAAACGGAAAATGACAGGAAACTATGTTCTGTTCTTTGTCATGGCTGTTGCGGCTATAATGTTTGTGTCGGGAATTATCCTTGCCGCAAGGGGAGGCAAATATGCAAACATGGGAAAGGTGTTTGTTATGCTTCCCGTCGCTGTTGCCCTTGCCTTTGCAACGCTTTATGCAATGATAATCATTCTGTTTTCAACGGCTGATGCAGGACTTTATCTGATTTTGCTTTTTGTTGCGGTTATAAGTCTTTATGCGGTTGTTGGGGCAATTCTGTGGAGGGGGAAAGGTGTATTTTCTCGCAAATGGGTGTTGCCTGTGTTGTTGCTTGTTATTGTGGCGTGTGTTGGCATAGCGTGGGGGCACTCAGGCTATAAAGCTTATGTGAAAAACAATCTCACTCTTTCGGAAAGCGACGGTCTTTTGCGTACATATGCTCCTTTTGCACCTGAAACAAAGGTTGCGGAGCTTGACGGAGAAGCCTTGCTTACAATTGAAACCAATATTCCCAGAATGGACGGTGCAACTGCACTTTTCCCGATTTATTCTGCATTTGCAAAGGCAGTTTATCCAAGGCAAGCCATTGATCCTGCAATGCAGGGACGGGAATATGCAATTGAAACGGATTATCTGAGATGCCGCACAACAACCGATGCTTACCGCAGAATTGTTGACAAAGAAGCGGACATAATCTTTGTGGCAGGACCCTCTGAGGCACAGGAGCAGTATGCCCGTGACAACGGCGTTGAGCTTGTTTACACCCCAATCGGAAGAGAGGCTTTTGTGTTCTTTGTTAATGCAAAGAATCCTCTTGCGGACATTTCCGTTGCGCAGATACAGGGTATTTATTCGGGACAAATTACAAAGTGGAACGACCTTGGCATTAAGGGACTTGGAGAAATCAGGGCGTTTCAACGTGACGAGGGTAGCGGAAGCCAGACGGCACTCACCCGATTTGTCATGCGTGACATTCCCCTTATGACACCTCCAAAGGAGGACGTTATAGGCGGTATGGGCGGAATCATTTCAAGGGCTGCCGACTATGTGAACTACAAAAATTCAATCGGCTTTTCTTTCAGATTTTACTCGACGGAAATGGTAAAAAACAACAAGATAAAGCTTCTTTCTGTCGGCGGCGTTTACCCGAGCCTTGAAAACATTGAAAACGGAAGCTATGCTCTTGCGTCGGAGTTTTACGCCGTGACAAGAAGCGATGCCTCTGAAAACACAAAAAAACTTGTTGAATGGATAACGGGTGAGCAGGGCAAAGAGCTTATCCAAAAAACAGGCTACACTCCTTATTCCGAATAAACTTTTCACGCCTCACGGTTTACGGCATAGTATAACCGTGAGGTGTTTTATATTATGAAGTATTTGAGCAAAAACAGAATAAACGCATATGCGGATATAACAGGCGGCGAAAATAATGCTGACCTTGGTGGCAGAGTGACATTTATAAGCCTTGAAGACGGAGTTCTTGTCACGGCAAAGGTTTGGGGACTTCCCGAAGAAAATGAGGGCGGCTTTTTTGGCTTTCACATACATGAGGGCAATTCCCGCACAGGAGAAGCTTTTGCCGACACCGGCGCACATTACAATCCCGACGGCAATCCTCATCCGGAACATTCGGGTGATCTTCCACCACTTCTTTCGGCGGATGGCGGCGCATACCTTTCGGTGTTCACAAACAGATTTCGTGTTGAAGAAATAATCGGGAAAACCGTTGTGATTCACAATATGGCAGACGATTTTCGCTCACAGCCGTCGGGCAATGCGGGTGAAAAAATCGGGTGCGGAGTGATAGTCCATGCAAGAGGGCGCAAGCATTGAAGCTTTTATCCCACAAAAAGACAATTGCTTTGCAATGCTCCCACGCGAAACAAGGAGAGTGAGCTTGAGAAAAGCAAACGCTTTGAAAAAAATGCAGCTTTCTTTGGCGGCTTATACGATGTGATGCGTATTATTGGCATTTGAAATATAAAGGTGGCACAGAGTTTTTCTGCTTTGTGCCGCTTTTTGATATAAAATAGTTTTTTGTGGGTGTTTTGTGCCTGTTTGGCTTGACAAAATGTGAAACTTGCGGTATAATGTGTATGTTAAAGTTTGGTATAACGGATGAAAGGATGTGGCTTTTATGGCACTTACAAAAGAAGATATAATGTCCGTTAAGGGCAGAGGTTTTTTGCAAAACAGAGGTACTGAGCTTTTTTCGGGAAGATGCGTTGCAAAGGGCGCAGTTTTCACAGCTGCAGAGTTTAAAACTCTCGGCGAAATTGCGGAAAAGTTTGGAAACGGCAAGGTAATCTGCACTTCTCGCCTTAATGTTGAAGTGCCGGGGATTCCCTTTGACAAAATCCCCGATGCTGAACAGTATGCCCTTGAAAGAGGCTTGAAATTCGGCGGAACAGGCGCAAAAATCAGACCCGTAACGGCTTGCAAGGGTTCAACCTGCGTTTATGGAAACTGCGATACCCACGGCATTGCCGCAAAGATTCACGATGAGTTTTACATTGGCTGGAACAGCGTAAAGCTTCCCCACAAGTTCAAAATCGGCGTTGGCGGCTGTCCAAACAGCTGTATGAAGCCGAGCCTTAACGATGTTGGCATCGAGGGTCACAAAGTTCCTGTTATAAATGCAGAAAAATGCCGTGGTTGCGGCAAGTGCGCTGTTGAACAGGCTTGCCCGATGAAGTGCGCAAAGGTTGTTGACGGAAAAATCACCATTGACACAAGCATCTGTATGACCTGTGGCGTTTGCACGGGAAAATGTCCTTTCGGCGGCGTTGAAAATCAGGCGGAAACAGTTTATAAGATTTATGTGGGAGGCACATGGGGCAAACGCACACGCATGGGAACTCCTCTTTCAAGATTTGTGACCGAGGACGAGATTTACCCCATTATCGCAAAGGTTATGCTCTGGTTCAAGGAAAATGCCTATGCAAAGGAAAGGCTTGGAATTGCCATCGACAGAGTTGGTATTGAGCAAATGGAAAAAGCCGTTTTTTCGGATGACCTGCTCAAAAGAAAAGACGAGATTATTTCCGCACCTATACTTGAAAAATAACTTTTAAAGCAAATGCTTTTGAAAAAACATTCAGGACATGAAAATAAGGAGAACAAATAATGAAAGCGTGTATAATTCAGCCGTATTATTCCTTTGACCCAAAGGACACAGATATGTGCTTTAACGAAATGGTAAAGCTCATCGAACAGTGCGATGATTCAATGGATCTCATTGTTATCCCCGAATATGCAGACATTCCTGCGGCACAGGATACCAAAGACGGCTTTTATGATGCCATCGAAAAGTATAACAAAAAAATCATGGAAATTGCCGTTGAAACTGCAAAAAGATGCAACGCAAACGTGTTTGTAAACGCAGGGTACAGTGTTGACGGCGGAAAAACCTACCGCAATACCACCCATGCAATCAACCGTAACGGCGAGATTGTCGGACGTTATTTCAAGGCTCATCCTGCTCCAAGCGAGGTTAAAACCGAGGCTCAGGGCGGAAACGAAATGGACGTTGCATACAGCTATGAATTTGCAAAGCCTTACACCATTGAAATTGAGGGTGTGCGCTATGGTTTTATGACCTGCTATGACTTTTATTTCTACGAAAACTTTGCTCCCCTTGCTTTGCAGAATGTTGATATTATCATCGGCTGTTCCCATCAGCGCACAGACACGCATCAGGCTCTTGACATAATCAACCGTTTCCTTTGCTACAACACAAATGCATATCTTGTCCGTTCCTCTGTGTCCCTCGGAGAAGATTCGGGAATATGCGGCTGCAGCTGTATTATCGCTCCCGACGGCACTGTGCTTGTTGACATGAAGAGCAAGGTTGGCATTGCCACATATGACATTGACCCGGGGGCAAAATACTATAAAGCCGCAGGCTTCAGAGGCGCAAAAAAGAGCCACTACGAATACATCGAGGAGGGCAGACGCCCCTGGCTTTACCGCAACGGAGGCAGTGCCATAGTCCCCTTTGAAAAGAATATGCCATATCCCAGACTCTGCGCTCACAGAGGCTTTTCAACTGTTGCTCCCGAAAACACAATGCCTGCGTTTGGTGCGGCAATTGCTTCGGGTGCGCAAGAAATCGAGTTTGACCTGTGGGTGACAAAGGACGGAGAAATTGTCACCTGTCACGACCATATTCTCGATAAGATTTCAACGGGTACGGGTCTTGTTATCGAACACACCTATGCCGAACTTTGTGAGCTTGATTTCGGAGTTAAGTTTGACGAAAAGTTCAAGGGACTTAAAATTGTCACCTTTGAGGAAATACTTCAGAAGTTTGCAGGTCATGCAATTTTCAATATCCACATCAAGGTTCTGACCCCCGACACACCCTATCGCAAAGAGGACCTTGAAAAGATTGTGGCACTTCTTGACAAATATGATTGTCGCAAGCACGTTTACTTTATGACGGAAAACGACCCGTTCCATGAGCTCGCAAAGACCGTTTGCCCCGACATTCCCCGTGTCTGCGGACACAGAGGAGATAAGCCATGGGAGCTTGTGGAAAGAGCTATCGAGCATGAGTGCGCAGGCGTACAGCTCTTCAAACCCTATTTCAATCAGGAAACCATCGACAAGGCGCACGCCGCAGGACTCAAGTGCAATGTCTTCTGGGCGGATGACCCCGACGAGGCAATAGAGTACCTCAAAATGGGTATCGATTGTATCCTCACAAACGATTTCCTCAAGGTTTCAAATGCCGTTAAGGAATACCTTAAAAACAAGTAAAAATGCAAAAAGTAAAATCCGGGCATACCGTCAAGGTAAGCCCGGATTACTTTTGTGTTTGGAGTTAAAAGTATTGATATTTGTTGCGCTTGATTATGATAAACAACGCCGAAACTGCCACGGCGCAAAATTCTGCAACGATGATTGAATACCATATTCCGTCAATCCCCCATATAAGTGGCATGAGCATAACTGCCGCAATCTGAAAGACGAGGGTACGCAGAAAAGAGATTATTGCCGAGGTAACGCCGTCGTTGAGGGCGGTGAAAAAGCCGGAGCCGAAAATTGCATAACCCATAAAGAGAAATGATAAAGAATAAATGTAAAAAGCGTGGCGGGTGAGGGTGTAAAGCTCTGCATCATAGCCCACAAACAAAAGCGAAAGCGGCTTTGCAAGCACAATTGCAAGGATAGCCATGGCAACAGAAAAAGTTCCGATGAGAAGCGTGCTTTTTTTGAGCAGACTTTTAAGCTCGCGGTGATTCTGAGCTCCGTAATGGAAGCCCACAACCGGGGAAGTACCCACGGAATAACCTATAAATGCCGCCGAAAAAATCATGCTGACATACATGAGAACTCCATACGCCGCAACTCCGTTGTCACCGGCATATTCAAGAAGCTGAACATTATAGAGCATCCCGACAAGCGACATGGAAATGTTGCTCATAAGCTCGGATGCGCCATTTGTGCAGGCCCGGAACATCGCTTTTCCGTCATAATTTGTTTTTGTAAGACGCAAAAGGCTGTCGTTTTTCTTTGAGAAAAAGTAAACCACCGGAACAAGTCCACCCACAAGCTGACTTATTGCCGTTGCCGCCGCCGCACCCACAAGACCAAGGGGAAACACCGCCACAAGCAGAGCATCAAAAATCATGTTTGCAACTCCTGCTGCGACCGTGACAAAAAGTCCGAGCTTTGGTTTTTCCGCAACAACGAAAAAGGTCTGAAACTCAATCTGAAGCATAAAGGCAGGCAGTGCAAGGAGAATAATTCTTCCGTAAACAACGCAGTTGTCAAGCATTTCGCCCTCTGCACCAAGCCATGCGCCCACCGGGCGAATGAACATTATTCCGAGAATTGCAACCACAGCACCGCAAATCATTGTTGCATAAACAAACAGCGAAAAATAACGGTTTGCCCGGTCGTTGTCACCCTCACCGAGAGTTTTTGCCACAAGTGCGCTTCCGCCTGCGCCGAACATGAAGCCGATTGTGCCTAAAATCATGAGAAAGGGCATTATAAAATTCACCGCCGCAAAGGGCGTTTTGCCTGCAAAATTTGACACAAAGAAACCGTCAAC
>JAZQKV010000113.1:0-7406 GCA_045542335.1 Eubacteriales bacterium | reverse complement strand
CCCTCTTTACTCCACTTTCTGGGGAAGCAGAAAGTGGAACCCCCGTTCTCGGTAGAGAATAGAACAATTATAAGTTATGAGGGAGAAGAAAAATAAAAGATTTAATAGAAAAAGACACCACAATCCCATGGATTGCAGTGCCTTTTAGTATCAAACCAAAAATTCAATTATTTGCTGAACATCGAAATGTATCCCGATGCCCAAACAAGAAGAATGATAAGGGGAAGAATGTACTTAACATATACCTTGAGCCACGCAGGGAATGCAGGTCCCTTAACACCTGTGTTAACCTCGCCGATAAAGTTCGACCATCCCCAACCATGCTTGTTGTATGTACAGAAAATAACATACGCAAGCGCACCAAGAGGAAGAACGTTGTTGCTGATGATGAAGTCCTCCATGTCCATGATGTCCTTGCCGCCGATTCTGAAATCAGACCATACGGAAAGTCCGAGAATGCCCGGAAGAACAAGCACAAGCATGAGAATAACGTTGATAAGCGCAACCTTCTTGCGGTCAAGCTTTGTAAGCTCAAGCCAGAAACTCATGATGTTCTCAAAAACAGCAATAACTGTTGAAAATGCAGCGAAAATCATGAATATAAAGAAGAGCGTTCCGATTACTCTGCCAAAAGGCATAGCGTTGAATATGCTGGAAAGAGTTGTGAAAAGGAAGCCTGCTCCAACAGAGCCTGCATCTGCTGTCACGCCATTGTTAAAGGTGAAGCAAGCAGGGAACACAATAAAGCCGGACATAAGCGCAACAGCTGTGTCAAGGCTGATAATTGTCACGCTCTCGCCAAGAAGTCTGCGGTCCTTGTTGATATAGCTGCCGAAAATTGCAATGGAACCCATGCCGATGCTGAGCGTGAAGAACGCCTGTCCCATTGCCGCCGAAATTACTGTCCATGCGCCCGATTCTGCAAGCTTTTCTGCCGAGGGAATGAGATAGAACTTGATACCCTCAAGCGCACCGTCAAGAGTGCAGCAGTAAACCGCAAGACCAATCATAAGGATAAACAGCGCAACCATCATAAACTTGGTCACTCTCTCAACACCCTTCTGAAGTCCGAGCGAGCAAATGCCAAAGCAAACAATAATAACCGCAAAAGTTGTTGCAATAATGAGGGGCAGATTTGAAATAGTTCCGCCGAAATGCGCACCGAGTGCACCTGCAGCTTCGACTGTATCTGTAATTCCCTCAGTAACCGTGAAAATAGAGCCTGTGAGATACTTCACAAAATAAATGACCATCCAACCCGAAATAATCGTGTAGAACATCATGAGAAGATAGTTGCCGGCGATTCCGAGATACTTCATGAAATGCCACTTCTGACCCGGCTTTTCAAGCACCTCAAATGACGAAGCAATACTGCGCTGACTTGCTCTGCCCACCGCAAGCTCTGCCGTCATAGCAGGGATTCCGAGCAAAACAAGAAAAGCAAGATAAATAAGAACGAAGAAGCCTCCGCCGTAAGCACCCGTGATAATCGGGAAGCGGTAAACATTTCCAAGACCGATGGCGCAACCTGCGGAAATGAGGATAAAGCCAAGTCTTGAGCCGAATTTTTCTCTTTGCATGAGAAAATCCTCCTTAAAATATATTGTTGGCAAATAAAACCAACCATATTATACTATAAATCTACTAAAATGTCAACATCTTTTTCAAAAATTCTGCACAATATTAACAGAATTTAAAAGCAAGCACAAAAAAAGCACACATTTTTATGTGTACTCAATCTCCAAAGCCACTTTATAAAAAGCAACCTTTATATTCAATGTAATTAAATGGTGTAATAACCCAAAGACTTACAACTATATTCCATCTCATTTTAAAGCTTTTCGGTAATTCAAAAGGGGTGCCTTCCTCGAAAGCACCCCTTTGTTCAAAAACAAACTAAATTACTGCTGTGTGAGCTTTGCAACTTCAGCTGCGAGGTCATCTTCTCTCTTTTCGATGCCTTCGCCCTTTTCAAAGCGGTAGAATGCCTTAAGAGCGATTTCTGTGCCAAGAGCCTTTGCTTCGTCTGCAACGTATGCGCCAACCTTCTTGGAGTCGTCCTTAACGTATTCCTGTTCTACGAGGCAGTTTGTGTCATAGAACTTGCCGATCTTACCGAGAACCATCTTTTCCTTGATGTTTTCAGGCTTCTTTGCGTTTGCTTCGTCGTTGTTGATCTGAGTGAGAAGAATGGACTTCTCTTCTTCAATAACACTTGCAGGAACGCTTGCCTTATCAAGATACTTGGGGTTCATAGCTGCAACCTGGAGTGCAACGTTCTTGAGAACAGCCTTAACATCATCTGTGTCAGCTGCGTCTGCAACAACGATTACGCCGATAGAGCCGCCCATGTGGATATATGTGCTGAGTGTGCCGTCAACGATAACGAAACGTCTGATTGTGAGCTTTTCGCCGATCTCAAAAATCTTGTTCTTGAGAGTTGCTTCAACGTCGTCTGCTGTGTCAAGGTACTTGCAAGCCATGAGAGCTTCAACGTTTGCAGGCTTCTGAGCTGCAATTGTCTTGAGAAGACCCTTTACAAACTCCTGGAAGTTTGCGTTCTTTGCAACGAAGTCTGTCTCGGAGTTAACCTCGATCATAACTGCTGTTGTGCCTTCAACGAGAATGTCAACAATACCGTCGGCAGCGATTCTGTCTGCCTTCTTTTCTGCAACCTTAAGACCCTTCTCACGGAGAATCTTTATAGCCTCTTCCATATCGCCGTTTGCTTCTGCAAGAGCCTTCTTACACTCCATCATACCGATACCGGTCTTAGCTCTGAGTGTGGATACGTCCTTTGCTGTAAAAGCCATTGTAATGTCCTCCTTAAAATTATATTTTCGCCATGCATCTGACGCATGGGAAAGGGTGACACCGGAAGCGTGTCTGACACGCCCCGGCCATCTTATATCATTTTAATTATTCAGCGTCGTTTTCTTCAACGTCACCGTGTGTTTCTTCGGGATTGCTTGCGAGCTGTTCGCCGTCTCTGCCCTCGATAACAGCGTCTGCCATTACGGAGAGGATGAGCTTGATACCACGGATAGCGTCGTCGTTACCGGGGATAACGTAGTCAACTTCATCGGGGTCGCAGTTTGTGTCAACGATAGCGATTATCGGAATACCGAGCTTCTTTGCTTCTGCAACTGCGTTTCTTTCCTTCTTGGGGTCAACAATGAAGATAGCGGAAGGGAGCTCCTTCATGGTCTTGATACCGCCGAGGTTTCTTTCGAGGTCGTTGATTTCCTTAACGAGGGAGATAACTTCCTTCTTGGGGAGAAGATCGAAAGTACCATCGTCCTCCATCTGATGGAGAGCGTTAAGACGAGCGATGGACTTCTTGATTGTCTTGAAGTTTGTGAGCATACCGCCGAGCCATCTTACGTTTACGAAGTAAACCCCTGCTCTGTCTGCCTCTTCCTTGATTGCATCGGAAGCCTGCTTCTTTGTTCCAACGAAAAGAACATTGCCGCCGTCCATAGCGATCTGACGGATGAACATATACGCTTCTTCGAGCTTCTTAACTGTTTTCTGAAGGTCGATGATGTATACGCCGTTTCTTTCTGTGAAGATGTACTCAGCCATTTTAGGGTTCCATCTTCTTGTGTGGTGTCCGAAGTGAACACCTGCTTCGAGAAGCTGTTTCATGGATACTACTGACATTTTAATGTCCTCCTTTCGGGTTTTACCCGCCACTTTATTCTGTTTGTCGCCTTTACGCTATCCGAACGCAAGGCGTCGGCAAGCCGCTTTTAATGCAACACCCATGCCGCAGAACAAGTGTGTGTGATAATTTATCATTTGAGGGGAAAATTCCCCACAAAACGACTTAAGTATTATACCATACGCTTTTATATATTTCAATAGGAAATAATTTCTTTTACATTTATTTTACATTATTTTAATTTCTTCTTGGTTTCTATGTTTTTTCCTTATTATATATTATGTTTTAAACTTTTTCTTCTCCCTCATAACCTACATATCGAAAACCCTTACCGGGGTTACGGGGGTGTCGCCTCTGTCTTATTTTGTAGGGGCGACCCTATGTGGTCGCCCTTTGCTTGGGGGCGATTTTTCTATTAAATTTTTCTCGTTTTCCCTCATAACTTATAATTGTTCTATTCTCTGCCGAGAACGGGGGTGTTCCTTTCTACTCGCATAGAAAGGAACCAAAGATGCGCTTAAGAACTACGTTCTTAAGGATCTCCTTATTTGGTGCTAATTTTTACGCTGCACCGTCTGCAAAAGGCGAAAGTCGCTTCGCTAATAAGCAAAAATACTATTTACCAATATGATTTATAAGTTATTTTGTTATTCTTATGTTGTTCTGCATCCGCTCCGCTCCATATTCGCACGCAGAGGGAAGGTTATTCTTTTGCTTTATTAAATCTTCTCGTTCTCCCTTATAACTTTTTGCCCAAAAACCCTTACCGGGTTTACGGGGGTGTCGCCTCTGTCTTGCTTTGTAGGGTCGACCCTATGTGGTCGACCTTTGCTTATGGGCGATTTTTCTATTTAATTTTCTCGTTTTCCCTTATAACTTATAATTGTTCTATTCTCTGCCGAGAACGAGGGATTTTTAAATCTTCTCGTTTCCCCTCATAACCTATTGCTCAAAAACCCTTACCGGGTTTACGGGAGTGTGACTTTCTGCTCTTGCAGAAAGTAACCAAAGACAAGTTTAAGAACTACGTTCTTAAATCCCCTCTTTACTCCACTTTCTGGGGAAGCAGAAAGTGGAACCCCCGTAAACCCGATAAGAGTTTTTGAGCTATAAGTTATGAGGGAGAAGAAAAAGATTAAATAAAAAAGCCGAAATGCAAGCTTGCAAAAAACTCGCATTTCGACAAATAAAACCCTTGGAGAGATGAGCCATAAAATTTAAACCAAGTTAAATCGAACTTGTCTAAAGTTCGATTTTAATCAAATACAGAGTCTAAATTGAAGCTGTTTAAGCTTCTATTTAGACAAGATAAAAAACTCTCGGAGAGATTACTTTCTCCTTTGCACAAGATAAACCGGAATTGTCTAAATTCCGGTTTTAATCAAATACAAGGTCAAAACCGAAGTCACTCTGATTTCGGTTTTGACAAGCTAAAAATGTCGGAGAGATAACGAATCCCTTTGCACAAGATAAATCGAACTTGTCTAAAGTTCGATTTTAATCAAATACAAGGTAAAAACCGAAGCTGTTTAAGCTTCGGTTTTGACAAGATAAAAGCTTCGGTTTTGACAAGATAAAAATTACATTTTGCTGTCTGCACCGTATTCGCATCTTGCAATAACGTGATCCTGGTATTCTTTGTCAAGCTCGCAGAAGTATGCCGACCAACCCCAGATTCTTACAATGAGATTCTGATAGTTTTCAGGATTCTTCTGAGCCGCCTTGAGAACATCACGGTTAACTGCATTGAGCTGCATCTGATGTCCGCCAAGAGCAACAAAAGCTTCAACAAGACGCGCAGTCTTTTCAATACCCTCGTCAGTGTCGAAAATGGAGGAGTGGAATTCCATCGTGAGAGGTCCACCGTTGATTGTGTTCTCAAGATGCTGCTTGGTGAATGACTTGATAACGGAAAGAGGTCCGTCCACCTTGGAGAAAAGGTTGGGCGAATAGTTCGTGCCAAAAGGCTCTTTTGCACATCTTCCGTCGGGAGTTGCACTGATTTCGTCAGCGTGACGGAGATAGAACATCGCAGAACCTGTGCCGGCTCTGAAAATACCGCCTCTTTCGTTTGTTCTGCCCTTGAGAGCATCTGCAAAGGTGTCGAGAAGAATGATGGAATACTTGTCAACTGCATCGTTGTCGTTACCCATCTTGGGAGTTGCATATCTGAGCTCGTTCTTGAGTGCCTCGTGACCCTCAAAGTTGCTCTTCATTGCTTCGAGCATTTCCTCGGCGGTTACATCCTTGTCGTTGAAAACGTGCTGTTCAATGGATGCAAGGGAGTCGGTTGCGGTTGCAATACCTGTGCCGTGGAAACCGAAGTTGTTGTACTTTGCACCGAGAGTTATATCTCTTGCCTTTTCAATTGTGCCCTCCATGAGAAGTGACATGAAAGGTGCAGGGAAAATATAGAGGTTTTCAAGACCTGTGCAGATTGCATCACATTCAGCCTTGATGCCGTCCTTGACATAGCCCATAAGCTCGTCCATTGTCTTGCAGGAGGTGAGCTTTTCGTTGAGCACCTTAACAACAACCTTGGGGAAGTTGAGCGCACCGATGTTGGGAATGTCCATACCAATACCGGGAATGATATACTCCCAGCAAGCAGCAACGGTGTAATCTCTTGCATCTTCAAGCTCATAGCCAAGCTTGAGAAGACCGGGGATAACAACATCGTCGTTGGAATACTGAGGGAAGCCAAGACCCGCCTTTGTGAGGTGAGTACCCTCAACATATCTTTCGTGGGGAGTGTTCTTGTCAACACGGAGATTGATTTTGGGGTCAATCATGAGAAGCTCACCGCTTGCCTTCATGCAAAGCTCTGTGAGACGGTTGTAAGCGTCCTTGCCGTCACGGGTAACGCCGCCGAGCATCATGGACTGACCGTCGTCGCCCTGCTGAACGCCGGGATACTTGTCACTGTCGAGATTGAAGTGAATGAAGAATTCTTCGAGAAGATCAAAAGCTTCGTCCTCTGTGAGAACGCCGTTTTTGATGTCAGCTTCAAAATAGGGGAACATAAACTGGTCGAATCTGCCGATTGTGTTGTGGTATTCGCCCTCTGCCCAGATGGTGTAGTGGAGAATACGGAAGAACTGGAGAGCTTCGTTGAAGGAAGCCGCAGCCTTTTCGGGTACATTTGAGAGCACCTTTACAACAGTTTCGTTTCCGACCTTTTGAGCCTCTGCCTTATATCTTTCGCAAAGGTCTGCAACGGTGTTAATCTGCTTGAGCATGGAATCAAGTTGGAGGATTCCAACGTTGTCGCCCTCTGCCACGCACTTTTCACGTCTTGCGGCGATTTCCTCTCTGATTTTGCCGAAGCCCTTGCGGATAACGATTGAGTAATCGGGGCAGATATTGGAGAGGTAGCCGAGTTCATGGAAGAAATGCTTTGCGTGAAGCTCATTGAATTCTTCCTCGGAGAAGATAGAGGGAACATCGGTGATAGTTCTCTGGAGAACGATTTTCTGATTTTTATTGACAATGGGAGTTTCGGAAGCAAAGAGGAGTTCAAGTCTCTTTGTCATTCTTTCGATATGAGTGGGTTGATTTCTATACTGTTCAACGAGGCTTGTGTCGAAGGGTTTTCTGAACTTCTTCTGCTCTTTTGCGAGGCATGCTGAAAGAAGGGATTGAATTCTTTCTGTCATGATGTGATTCTCCTTTTCTTGATTTTATAGTATGTTTTTCGGGGGTTAAATTACACCGGGAACGGGTTACATTAACGTTAATGTAA
>JAZQKV010000112.1:0-30419 GCA_045542335.1 Eubacteriales bacterium | reverse complement strand
CGCAAAGGCACGGACTTCCAGCAGCGAAGAAATATTGGTTTCGTCAAAGACAAGTCCATTTTGGTTTAACGCCCTCGCCCCTTTTGCAAGGCACATTGCCGCAAGACCGTAATCCTGCGTCACAACAACGTCCGTACATTTACCGTTTTCATCTTTTTCAAGCATATTGACAATGGCAAAATCCGCACTGTCACGTCCCTTTGACACGGTAATAATCCGAGCATCAAGACTATCAAAAGTGTGTGCCGTGTCACACACCACAACCGGCGTAAAGCCAAAGCTTCCGGCGATACTTATTGCTTCACGGACCACGGGACAGCCGTCAGCATCAATGTAGAGTTTTTTCATTTTGATTTCCTTTGTGTTGATATATTGCAGATATTCCCCCCGGAAAAGATTCGCACATACACTAACCATTCTTCCCATTATTGTGTATCCTTTTGTTTGACACAAACAAATTATACCACTTATTTTTGAACAATACAATGCTTTTCGGTTTCTCTTTTTTCAAGCAATTCGCTCTCAAGCCGCAAATCTTGTTTGTCTGTACAAAATCAAAAGCCGTATCGGCAATAAAAATCTTTACAAATTCATGTAGATTTTTGAAAAAATATGTAGTATAATCCTTATCGAACCGAACTTAATAATCAGGGGTGCTGTCAAAGGCTGAGACGGCAGATTTCACGGTGTGCGTGCTGCAGAACGGACACAGAGAATTGCCGAACCCTTTAAACCTGTACGGATAATACCGGCGTAGGGAGATTTGAAACATACTTTTTGCAGATGTATTGTTTTACCGCACCGATATTAAGTGCGGTATCTTTTTTTACAAGGAGTGTGTTAAGCTCATGACAAACACAAAAAAACTTGCCACGAGCGCAATGATGGTCGCAATGGCATCAGCCCTTGCCGTCGTTTCGCTTATCATCCCGTTGCAACTGCCATTTGGCGGCGGCGTTACCTTTGCAAGTATGCTTCCCATTTGCATAGTCGGATATATGTACGGAACAAAATGGGGACTTGCCTCAGCGTTCGTTTTTTCAATTATTCAGGCAATCCTCGGAGGTCAGACGGTCATGTCATTTTTCATGCCCGGCGACAGCCAGATGATTTGGTGGAAAGCCGTTATAGTGTGTCTTCTCGACTATATTATCGCCTACACAGTAATCGGTTTTTCGGGCGTCTTTGCAAACAAGTTCAAAAACAAAAGCATTTGCCTGTGCATCGGCTCTGTTTTCGCTCTTGCTCTTAGATACCTTTGCCACATTCTCTCAGGCGCAATTTTCTTTGGTGTATGGGCAGAATGGTTTTTCTCGGAAATGGGCGAATTTGGCGCATGGGTACTTGCTAACATGAGTGGACCGACACTTTCGTGGTTTTATTCGGTGGTCTATAACGGACTGTATATGATTCCCGAAATTGTCCTCACAGGCATCCTCGCTTATCTGTTCCCCATTTTCTTCAAAAATTTAAAGCCACATAACGAAATCTGACAAGCTACCGACTGCGTCACTTTTGGCGCAGTCTTTTTTATTTCTTCGCCAAAGCCTTCATTGTTTCTTTTTATCCATTTTCATCAAATCTTTCTTGTATTTTCGCCATTATCTAAAGCATCCGAGTTTCATTTTGTGCAAAAAGAGCGATTTGTGCATTGAAAAATTCATGCAACATGTGTATAATAAAGACATGATGAAATGAAAGGAGTGTACGAATTCGGGCTTACTTTAAACTTGTTTTGATCAAGTGTTGTGTCTGAAACCAAACACATTCAGAGTAAGTATGTTTCGGACAAAACCAAAGCCCGTATTTCATACAACACAAAAATGTTTGATACGCTTCTTATGTACAGAGATGAGCTTGACGGAGAGTTCATTGTTCCGGGAACAGGTGGTAAAAGCGGTATTCCGGGAAACACCGACAAGCTTGAAAAACAAGTTGAAGAAATGGTCAGAGATTTATCCGAAAAAGGGACTCACCACGCCATTATAAAAGCAAAGGCGTTTGAAAAAGTGCTTAAAGAGGGCGAAATAGCCGTCAATTGTCATGCAATTTTTTGCGAAAGAATAAAACACGGAAATATTGTAGATAAGTGCGTTTCAAGCGTTAGAAAACGTGAGATTAGAAAAGGTGTCTGCGCAAAAGAAGATGCAGTGCAATATGATGCCGGCGAAACAAGAAGTTTCTTTTTTGATCCGGATTTCGGTCACGTTGCACACGATTGGTCGAGCTTTTCAAAGCTTGGTTTTGCTGGTACGCTTGAAAACGTCATAAAAATGCGTGATGAAAAGCGCAATCAAGGCACTCTTGATAAAACCGCCGAAGCTTTTTTTGAGAGCTGTATTATTGTTTACAATGCGATAATCGCATATATTAGCAGGTTTGTTGAGCTTGTGTCCAAAATGGCAAGCTGTGATAATGATGAAGTGTCTGAAAACATGAAACTTCTTTCAGAATCGCTTTTGTCAATTTCACGCAACAGACCGCAGAATTTCCATGAGGCAGTTTTGTGCTACGACATTATGTTTTATGTCAGCGAAATAGTTTTCGGAACCCGTGTGCGCACGCTCGGAGGCATTGACCGTGAACTCATAGGCTATTGGAAAAATGACCTTGAAAACGGCACTTTTTCCGAGAAAGAGCTTCGCCTTATATTAAAACACTTTTTGTTCAGACTATGGGCAATGCGTATTCCCTATGACTTACCATTTATGCTTGGTGGAATTGATTCAGACGGAGAATGTGTCGTCAATGAGCTGTCTTTTGCCGTTGTTGAGGAATACATGAAGCTCAACATTCACAGCCCGAAAATTCACATAAGAGTAAGCAAAAACACTCCTGAAAAATTCATTCTGCTTGTTCTTGACTCAATAAGACAAGGCTCATCAAGCTTTGTTTTCTGCAACGACGACATTATAATTGAATCTTTGCTTCGTCAAAAAGTTTCCCTTGAGGATGCCCGTGTTTACCTTCCGATTGGGTGCTATGAGCCGGCGGCAGGTAACGAAATCGCCTGCACAGGTGCAGGTATGATCGACCTTGTAAAGCTGACAAATCTTGCCCTTTTTGGTGGCATAAATGTAATGTCGGGCTATAAAGAGGGCATTGAAACGCCAACGGATTTTTCGTCCTTTGACGACTATCTCGCTGCGTTCAAGGCACAGTTTATGTGCGTTGCGGACAAGCTCATGTCGGGGCTTTGCGCTCTTGAAAAGCATTATTATTATATGAATCCCAATCCCCTGCTTTCCGCCACTTATAACACCGCCCTTGAAAGAGGCAGAGATATTTATGACGGCGGCGCAAAGTATTCAAACACATCCTTTCAGATTATGTTTCTCCCAAGCTGTGTGGATTGCCTTTGCGCAATAAAGACGGTTGTTTTTGACAAAAAGGTTTGCACGCCGGGGGAACTTCGTGAGGCAATAAAAGCGAATTTCAAAGGCTATGAAAAGCTCCGTGCAATGCTTCTTCGTGCCGACAAATATGGTAACGGTTCCGAGCTTTGTGAAATGCTGACAAAAGACGTCGCAAAATTCACCTCATCTTATTGTGCCAACAAGCCCAATGGACGTGGCGGTGTTTTCAGAGTTGGTTGCTTTTCGATTGACCACAATGTCCTTTACGGAACACGCTATTGCGCCACCTCAGACGGCAGACTTGCAGGCACTCCTTTTTCAAAAAACCTTTGTGCCGCCCCCGGCATGGATAAGCAGGGCATCACATCTCTCATCAATTCTGCCGCCGCACTCGATCATGCCGATTTTGCAAACGGAACTGTCCTTGATATTGTATTGCACCCATCAGCAGTGTCGGGTGCCGAGGGCCTTATTGCGTTCCACTCAATTCTCAAAACCTATTTTGCCAAGGGCGGTTTTGCCATGCACGGAAACATTTTTGATGCAGAGCTCCTTAAAAAGGCACAGAAGAATCCCGAACAATACAAAAATCTTCAGGTTCGTGTGTGCGGCTGGAATGTGTTTTTTGTAAATCTTTCAAAAATTGAGCAGGATATATTTATTGCGCAAGCGCAGGCTGCGGCGGAGTAAGTTATGGAAACACGTTTTGATAATCAACTTTTCATTGTGAACACTGTAAACCGTGCAGGTATTCCAAAACCTTTTTTGGAAAACGAAACACATCGTTATTTCCCCTGTCGTGAGTTTCATGGACTTATTCTTCATTATGGGGAAAGCAAGGCTTGTTATCGCCTTATTTCCGAGGGCAAAACCGTCACAATGGCACATGGCGACCTTTTGTTTATCCCCCAAGGGACAGAATACGAAACATCGCCATTGACACGAACAGGACTTGCGTCGTGTTATTATATAAATTTTGACACATCAAACAAGGTTGAGTGCAAAAGTGTACTTCATCGTGTCAACAATTTTACAAGATACAGCAAACTGTTTTCTCTTGCCGTTGATTCGCAGACAGATGTTTTTGCAGGAAAATCGGGCAGCAATGAACAGCTTATATCTGTTCTTTACAGCATAATTTCCGAGTTAAAAAAAGAGCTTGTATCAGAGAGTTTTTCTTACGGAAGCAAGAAAAAAGTTGCACCTGCAATTGAATTTATCGAGACTCACCCGGAGGATAACCGTTCAGTTGACGAGCTTGCCGCCCTTTGCGGATTGAAAGCACCGTTTTTTCGTAGATGTTTTGGTGAAGCAACAGGTCTTTCGCCCGTTACATTCCGAAACAATGCGAAGATTTCAAAAGCTGTGCGGCTCATCGAAACAACCGATAAAACTCTCCCCGAAATTGCAAGTCTTTGCGGCATTGAGGACTATTATTATTTCTGCCGCCTTTTTAAAGCTGTAACAGGAATACCACCGGGAAAATATATCAAAAGAACAATGAACAACGCTTAAATAAGCAAACAAAAAGTGCGTAGAGCAAAAGCCTTGCTCTACGCACTTTATTTTATTTTCAATTGACTAAAATAGTCCGACAATATCCCCGGGATGCTCCACAATGACGTGCGCACCGGCATTTTCAAGTTCTTGTCTGCCGCCATAACCCCAAAGAACACCGATGGTTGAAAGTCCGCACTTTTTTCCGCCAACAATGTCGTGTTCACGGTCGCCAACCATCACGCAGTTTTCGGGTTTTACGTCAAGTTCTTTCATGACATATTGGATAACCTGAGCCTTATCGGTTCTTGTGCCGTCGAGAAGTGAACCACCAATATAATCAAATTTATCCGCGAAGCCATACCTTTCAATTATCTGTCTTGCGAAAATCTCGGGTTTTGAGGTGGCAACGGCAAGCCTCAAGCCAAGCTCCGAAAGCTTGTCGAGCATTTCGGGGATTCCATCATAAGCGGTATTATCAAATATGCCTTTTGTAGTATAAAACTCTCGGTAAAGAGAAACTGCCTTATCCCCCTCTTCAATAGTTTCAAGGTTACAGAAGGACATAAACTGCTCACGAAGAGGCGGCCCAACAAAACTGCGGAGTTGTTCGTAATCCTCATATGCAAATTCCATTTTATCAAGGGCATATGCAACAGAGGCAACAATCCCCGGGGCAGAATCGGAAAGTGTTCCATCAAGGTCAAAAAGGATGTGCGTTGCAGGTAGATAATGGTTCTTTGTTGGCATGGGGACTCCTTTCAAAAGAGTGATATACTTTTTCTTTATCATATTTTACCACAGATTTCTTGTCGTGTCAAGTGGAACATTGCAGACCTGCAATTGTAAAAAAGCAGACAAAACTGCAAATTAAGCAAAATATAACAATTTCCTGTTGATATTTGCTTTCAAACGTGGTACAATAAACGCAGAGCAAGCATATAATAGCAATTGGACTGTCATTACATACAAAAAATGAAAGGATGCACCATGACAAACAGATTTCCCCCATTCTTTTACCCAAGTCCCACCGATGCAAAACAAATAGTTATGCTTGCCGAGCAAAGGTTTAATGCACAAATACAAAAAGCCGCCGATTATTTGTTAAGCTCCCATGAGAAGGTGTTCGGACTTGCCGGGCCCACCTGCTCCGGAAAAACAACCACCGCAAATAAACTCAAAGAGCTCATCTCTCAAAGCGGCAAAAATCTGCACATCATTTCAACCGACGATTTTTACCTTGACCGTGAATATCTCATCAAAAATTCACGCTGTGAAGACGGTCACATCGACTTTGATTCCATAGAAACAATAAATCTTAAAGCGTTGGAAAAATGCATCTGCATGATTGATTCCCAAAAGGACGTGGAAATCCCCGTTTTTGATTTTGTGTCCGGAAAGGCGACTCACACACGCAGAATCAGTGCTTCGGAAAATGATATTTTTCTCTTAGAGGGTATTCATGCAATAACCCCGGAGGTTGCCGCCCTCATGCCAAAGGAGAATGACTACACCGGCATATATATCGATGTTTCCCCCGATTCGCTTTTCCAATCCTCCCGCAATGCAGACGGAAGAACCGTTCGCCTTGCAAGGCGGATTATCCGTGATTTCCGCTTTCGCAATGCCTCGCCGGAGTTCACTCTCTCACTTTGGAAAAATGTTGTTTCAGGCGAAGAAAAAGGACTTATGCCATATAAGGATGCCTGCAAAATCAAGATAAATTCCTATCTTTCATATGAGCTTTCGGTGATTAAAGAGCCGCTTGAAAGGCTGATTTCGGATATGCCGGAGAAAAGCAAGTATTCTGCGCTTGTAAATAGCCTTGAAATGCTTGTAGACGGAGTATCTCCCCTTGATTCAGGAATTGTTCCCAAAGGGTCGGTTTACAGAGAGTTTATCGGATAAGCTTCACCCGTTATTGCCCGACTTTTTCTCCTTAATAACCTTGTCGGAAATCACTCCGAGAACAAGGGCAAGCAAAAATGCACATACAAGACTTTCATCAAGCTGTTTTGCACGTTCAACAAGCGAAAAATAAGCGAGCTTCTCAACGTTTGCAATTCTTCCTATGTAAACAAACTGCGCAACATAGCAAAGAGTAACAAGTTCAAGTGCATGGCACATAAATTGCAGGGCAATTTTTTCAATGCCTGCAGCATAGCTCGCAAAGGCACCTCTTATTTCCGAAAGTTTTGTTTTGATTGTCATTTTTTCTACCTCCAGTTTTGTATTATTCATCTATTTGAAAGGACGTATAAATGTCACAGATTGGTATTTCAACGGCGTGCTTTTATCCCGAAGACGTTGAGGCATCGCTGAAACAGGTTGCAGGGCTCGGCGCACCTGTTACCGAGGTTTTTATGAATTCCTTTTCGGAAATGTCGCCTCAAAAGCTTAAAGATTTAAAGGCGATTGCTGACGAAGGAAATGTGAAGATTGTGTCATTCCATCCGTTTTTTTCGGCATCTGACCATCTTTTTCTTTTTTCGGGATATGGTTATCGTCTTGACGACGGAATTGAAATTTACAAGCGTTTTTTTGAAGCGGCGGCTTTTCTTGGCGCAAAATGCCTTGTCTTTCACGGTGAAAGAATAAAGCCCGGCGACCCATGTCGTGGGACAAAATCCGCCCTTTCCGATGATGCACTCTTTGAAGTTTATCGACGTTTGACAGACACTGCACGCTCTTTCGGTGTTGCTTTTGCCCAAGAGAGTGTGACGCTTTACCGTTCGGAAAATGTTTGCCTTATAAATTTTCTCAAGGAACATTTTCCGGATATTCGTTTCGCATTTGACGTGAAGCAATTGCTTCGTGCTCAAAAGAATCCGTTTGAAATGCTTGATGCCATGGGCGACAGGATTGTGCAAGTGCATTTAAACAACTTTGTCGACGGTGTGTGTGTTCTCCCCTTTTCCACCAATGGCGGAGCAGATCTTTGCTCAATTCACAGGCGGCTTTGTGAGCTTGGATATGACGGTGATTTCTGCATTGAGGTTTATCGTTCAAATTTCAATCTGCCGAACGAGCTTGCACAAGCCATGAAAACAAGCAAAACTGCGTTTTTTGACAACATGCTTAACCATTGACCCACTCCCCTGAACGCTGTAAAAGTATTTGCAAAAAGGATCTTTACTTAGAATTCATTCAGAAAATATAAACGAAAGGACGCCGTCTTTTTTGGCGGCAAAGGAAAACGCTTATGAAATGCCCCGGTTGCGGAAACATTGAATCAAAGGTTCTGGACTCCCGTCCCAACTCCGACTTTTCAAGCATCAGAAGAAGACGCGAATGTCTTGAATGTGGAAAAAGGTTCACAACCTTTGAAACCATTGACATTGTAACTTTTTCTGTCATCAAAAAGAACACGAGCCGTGAACAGTTTGACAAGCGCAAGATGCTTGACGGCATGATCAAGGCGTGTGAAAAGCGACCTGTTCCCATTGCGGAAATTGAAAAGGCAGCAAATGACATCGAGGCACAGCTTCTCGGCTCAATGCGTGCAGAAATTCCCTCCACAGAAATCGGAGAACTTGTTATGGAAAAGCTGAAAGGGCTTGACGAAGTTGCATATGTGCGTTTTGCTTCCGTTTACAGACAATTCAAGGACATCAGCACTTTCATGGAGGAGCTTAAAAAGATTCTCGGTGAAAACTGATTTTCTTTGTCAAGTTTTCTTGAAACACACCTGTTTTTGACAGCAATACATAAAAACCGGGCAGGACTTTAAATCAAAGTCGCTGCCCGGTAGTCTTTTTCATGCTAAATATTATTCGGGAATTTTAACACCATACTTGAACACGGAAGTGGGGTTTGTATAAGTTGAGCCGACAGACACGGCAAAGAGAAGATAAGGTGTATCTTCAACTGTGTAACCGGTTGTTCCGACTGTTCCGATTGCCGAACTCTTTGAAACAATGTCGCCAACAGCACAGTTAATTGAGCCAAGGTGGAAATAATATGAGAAAATATCATATCCGTGGTCAATAATAATTGTGTTTCCGGAAAGAGCAAGCTCGCCGGCAAATGCCACTCTGCCGTTGTGGGTGGGATTTACGGGTGTTCCCTCAGCGGCATAAATATCTATACCGATGTTGCTCACATAGTTGCTGTCCTCTTCATCTTCACTTCCGATGATAAGCTTTCTTCCGAAGTTGGAATAATCGCCTCCGCAGGGAACAACAAAATCATCCTCCTCATTTGCCCAATACTTCTTGCGCTCGCTTGTGGGAAGAACGCCGTTAACAGCATCAAGGAACTGTTGCTTTGCGGCATCGGTGAAGTTAAGAGCTGCGGCAGAGCTATTGAGCTTTATTGAATCAAATGCACCTTTATCACGAATGGGAAGCTCAAGCTTTGTCTGTCCCCAGTCAGATGAGGTAAATGTAAGAGAGCTTTCCTTGTCAGCGGTGCACTTGAGGTCAGCGGGAACAATTGCAAAGTAACCGCCGTTGTTTTCCTGTACACGGACATCCTCGGCAAGATGCATTGTTCCTGTGAGGGAAATGCTTTCACCGGGGTTTGCGTTGTATATTTCAACGATGGTAAATTCGCCGATGCCAACCGACTTATCCTGGGACTTATAGGTTGTGGGTACGTCGTAAAGCGCACGAACAGCGTATGTCACCTCACCGCTGTATTCACGGCTATCGTTCTGTAAATAAGAAGCGACAAGCTCAATGGTAAGCCATGTGTCGTTCTTCTTATTTATTGCAATGGAATCCTCGGTAAACTCTTCGGGAGAACCGCTGAAAATTGTCTTTTCCTCATCCGAAAGCTTAAGGGTCACGGAATCGGGCTGTTCGGTAAAGGTAAAGCTATATGTTCCGCCCTCGGAGAGCTTTATGTAGGACTCGCTGTCATTCACGTTAATTCCGCTGTCATATGAGCACTGCTTAAACTCGCCGTTTGCAAGCTTTACGTTCCAGTTATACTTGATGCTTTCAAGCTCGGTTGTGCGTGACTGCTCCGTTCCACCAACCTCCACATTGCAGGTGTAGCTAACGCCGGGAAGCGTTTCAGCGGCATACACATATGCAAACTCTGTTCTTGCAAGAAGCTTTTCAGCATCGCTCGGAGTCATGCCCGAGAAATTGCCCTCGCTGTCTGCGAAAACGCAGTTGTGAGGATTTTCTGACATATAGAAGTTAAACTTTTTTGTTCCGTCCGCTTCGGCAAGCTCAACAACATAGCTCGTTGTCTGCTCAAGGTCGCTTCTCGGCTCAGAAATTGCTGCGGCATTTGCAAGCACCGCATCATAAACCGTCAGATCTTCCGAATCGGAGGTTGCAAGCTGAACGGTGTTTTCATACTTTACAACAAGAGTTCTTCCGGGGATATCGTCTTTATCCACGCCGTTTTCAGAGATGTTCATGCCCACAAGTATTGCCGCAACAAGCGGTATGCACATAATAAGACAAAGTACAATCTTAAGTGCCGGATTTTTCATTTCAAGACCTTCCTTTCAACTTTCGTGTAAGAAGTTTTTCTTTATTGCACAATGGCACATCTGTATTATACCACATCAAAATCCTTTCGTCAATAGGTTTTATGAAACATATTATTAACTTTTATTTTCAAAATGCACATTAAATTACCTTGACATCGACAAGATTTGATGTTATTATATATAATGATAAATAATGAGCAAAATGAAAAATTATGTTTCACAAATAGAATCTTTGATTTCAAAACACGTTTTTCAACAGCAAATTGCATCGTCCAGAATACTTTTGCTTTTGACATACATCAAATTGGAGTACACAAATGAACAAGACTTCCATTGCCCTTGGCAATTTTGACGGCGTTCACATAGGGCATCGAGCAATAATCGGGAATGCCGTGAACTTTGCCGGAGAGAATAATCTGAAATCTGTTGTCTACACCTTTGAAAAGCATCCTAACAGTTTTTTTGGAAAGAATACGGATGGTTTTTTCCTGACCGACAACAATGAAAAAAATGAAATTTTCAAATCGCTTGGTGTTGACGAAGTGCGATTTGAGAGTTTTGGAAAAGTGAAAGACATGACCCCCGAGGAATTCTGCGAAAAAATCCTCATTAAAGAGCTTAACTGTGCGGCGGCGTTTTGCGGAAAGAACTATCGTTTCGGCAAAAACGGTTCAGGTGATGCAGATGCTCTTTGCAAAATAATGGAAAAGAATGGCGCAAAAGTCTTTGTTGAGGATTTTGTTTCTGACAGCGGAAGAACAGTGTCCTCAACGCTTATACGCTCGCTTCTTTCCGAGGGCAAAACCCTTGAAGCGGCACGGCTTCTTAAACGCCCCTTTTCAATTTACGGCAAGGTTATTCACGGAGAGGCTCTTGGCAGAAAGCTCGGATTTCCAACCATCAATCAACTTTATCCCGCAGAAAAAGCCGGTCTTGCCTTTGGAGTTTATGCCGCGGTTTGCACAATTGACGGCAAGAATTATCCGGGCGTTGCAAATGTTGGTATAAAACCAACTGTGACCCATGACAAAAATGCCCCGGTGCTTTGCGAAACTCACATCATCGACTTTGATGGCGGTGTTTACGGTAAAAATGTAAAGATTTCATTTTATAAAATGCTCCGTTCTGAAAAACGTTTTGCAAACCTTGACGAACTCACCTCCGAGGTAAGACGAAACACAAATCAGACACGGAATTATTTCAAGGAGACAGGATATGTTTTTGAATAAAGGAAAGCTTTTTAAGACAATTTCATTTTTTCTGTGCACTGTATTTGTTTCTGCTTGCTTTGCATCGGCACTTCCCGTTGCGGCGATTCCGTCTGCAGTTTCTCCAAAGTATTTCAACTCAGAAACTCTCGCACAGTTTTCCGGCGTTGCAGCCCCCGAAACCGTTGGATACAGCAATATTGTTATAAACCTTGAAACAGAGGCTGTTATATTTGACAAAAAATCAACCGACCTTGTTTACCCTGCTTCTACGGTAAAAATCATGACAGCGATTATTTGCTTTGAAGAGATTGAGGATCTTGACGTTGAAATAACCGTCAGTTCAATTGTAAAATCAGCAAGCGGAAAAAAGACAGGTTTCAAAGAGGGCGAAATCTTTACGGCAAGCGATCTTCTTCACTCCCTCCTTCTTGCAGGTGCAAACGATGCAGCACTCATTCTTGCGGAATATGTCGGCGGAACAGTTGACGAGTTTGTCGAACTGATGAACCTCAAAGCAAACAAAATCGGTGCACGAAGCACACATTACACCAATCCCACCGGACTTCACGATTCCGAAATGGTGACCTCCGCCCGTGACACAGCACTGATTGCCTCCTATGCCTATTCAATTGAGGAGATTAAAGAAATTTCATCTCTTACAAACCACTATATCACTCCAAAGAATCCCGACGGAAAAACAAGACTTCTTTACAACAGAAACAGTTTTGTTTCCCGTTCAAACGGCATAACCGAATATTATTACAACGGTGCAAAGGGCCTTGCCGCCGGTTCAACCGAGCAAGCAGGAAACTGCGTTGTAACAATGGCGCAGAGGAGTGGTCTTTCCTATCTTTGCGTTGTTATGTCTGCCCCCACAACAAGCGGTGTTATCAATTCTTACACAGATGCCAAGGCACTTCTCGATGCCTGCTTTGAGGGCTTCACCAACGCCGAGGTTATAAACACAGCAAAAATGATTTGCGAGCTTCCGATTGAGCTTGTTGCCAACGTTGACCACATGACGCTTTATCCCGAAACAAGCCTTGAAGCACTTCTCCCCTCAATTCTTGACCCTGAAAACGATTTGATTTATGAGCGCATTATTTATAACGACGAAGTTGAAGCTCCCATTTCCAAGGGCGAACGATTCGGTGAGCTTATCATAAAATACAAGGACGACTACACAATCGGAAGAGTATTTCTTGTTGCGGATTCCAACTATGAACGAAGCAATCTGCTCTACTTTTTCAGCCGTGTTGAAGATTTTCTCACAAGTAAGTTTTTCATTGTAACCGTAATTTCGGCGGTGATTCTCACAGCGGCATATATTGCTTTGACAATCCTCGGCAACCGCAGAAAAAGAATGTTTTAATGTCATTTAACAGACAGAAATAGAACCACACACAAGTTGAAAGGAAGAAAAATCATGAAGCTTTTGGAAGAAAGAATCCGCAAGGATGGAGTTGTAAAACCCGGCGGCGTGCTTAAGGTTGACAGTTTTCTTAATCATCAGTGCGACATCTCGCTTTACAATGAAATGGGAAAGGAGTTTCACCGCGTTTTCGGAAACGACGGTATAACGAAAATCCTCACCATTGAAGCATCTGGAATCGGCATCGCCTGTGTAACGGCGCAGTATTTCGGCGTTCCAGTCGTTTTTGCAAAAAAGGCAAAGTCCAAGAATCTTGACGGTGAAATGCTTGTTGGAAGTGTTGAATCCTTTACATACGGCAAAACCTATGAGATTCTTGTTTCCAAAAAATTCATCTCCCCAAATGACCGTATTCTTCTCATTGACGATTTTCTTGCAAACGGAAAGGCAATTATCGGTCTTTCGCAGATTGTCATGGGTGCAGGCGCAACAATTGCAGGCGCAGGAATCTGCATTGAAAAGAGCTTCCAGGCAGGTGCAGACGTTATCACAGGCATGGGCATAAAGCTCCATTCGCTTGCACGCATCAAAGCAATGCACGACGACGGCACAATTGAATTTATGCCTGATGAAATGTGAGCAGGATTAGCGAAAAAATTTGTTGATTTGATTGTTTTTTGCACAATGCCAATCCCCATTTTTTCAGCTAATTTTAAAAAGCATTAAAAATGTTTGACGGGTCCGGAGTAATATCAACTCCGAACCCGCCTTTTTTAATGTGTCGTTTGAAAGCCTTAGATCAAGGGCGTTTAAATGTCAAAGCTGTCGCAATCGTTTGCCACAAAAACCTTGAACGGAAAATCCGCTTTCATTTGCTCAATCATCTGCGCTTTATCAGGAATCATGTGGGTGAAAATGAGGTTGTCGGTTTTTGTATTCATGAAGCTGTCAAGATTTTTGGCAACATCAAAATGTACAAGTTCGCTGACAACAGCATCGAATTTTTCCTCAAAAAGAATTGTCGGATAGTCGTGGAAATTGCAGGCAAGGTCACCGGTATAGAGCATTTTCTCATCAGCCGTGCAAAGTGTAAAAGCAAAGCTTGGAAATTTGCCATTCTGAATATGCTCTGTGGCAATTGCGCTGACCTTTATATTTTCGTCCTCATAAATATCGCCCGGGGCAATGACCTTCACGCTGACCTTTTCCTCGTTCACGGTCATGTGCAACGCCTCGCACCATTTCACAAGAATTTCTGCGCCGTTTTCTTCGGGCATAAAGACATCCATGTGTTCAGGGGTTTTGTTGTAATGAAGAAAATGCTTAATCATACCTGTAAGCTTTCCGGCGTGGTCCTCATGCATATGAGAAACAAAAATTGCCTTTACGCTTTCATGGGAAATCCCGAGATTCATAAGTTTTGCTTCAACGTCGCCGCCGCAATCAAAAAGATAGTTTGCGCCATTTATTGTAACAAGTGTCCCCGAACAGCTTCTTCCCTTTTCGGGTGCACCATGGCTTGTTCCAAGAGTTGTAATTTTCATTTTCCAAATCTCCTTTGAGTGCTTTTTTTATATTATATCACGGAAAACCAACTTTGTCAATGACAGGCAAATATATTTTAAAAAACGTATGCTGAAAAAAGCAGCCCGGACAAACGTCTGAACTGCAATATAAAACACTATTCTGCGCTTTTTTTACCCAAAAGCTTTTTGAGGTCAATATCATGCCTCAAGAATCCGACAATAATCGAAATCATGCAAAGAACCTCTGCAAGAACCCCTTCATAGGATTTGTTTATGACATTATAAATCAGCCATACCGGACTTGACGGAAAAGAAATCACACGCACAAGCATGGGTTTTGTCATCCATCCTGAAATGCTTGTGCAAACCATGCCAATGCCTGGAAGAATTGCTTGCCAGCCCTCGCTTGTAAACGAGAAAGCGGTCATTGCAACACTCACCGCAACCATCACTCCCGGAAGCGCAAAGGAACTGAAAAACTTATTCTTGCCCTTGAAATAGTAAAGAACCGCTCGCACAAGTCCAATGAAATTCATAAGTGCGCCCGTCGTGGCATTGAGAAGCGTGAACTGACAGCAAAAGCAAAAAGATGCTGCTATCTGTATACCGAGAATTCCAAGACGTGACTTCATCTGATAAGAGCAAACAAGAAGCACCAAACCAAGTGTTCCGAATACTCTCGTAAAAATATCTATCATTTCCATAAAAGGCTGAAACTCCTTCTGTTATCCCAAAAAATTCGCAATGTAATATTTAAGTGCATCCTCTCCATTTGAAAAATGAAGCGAGCAAGCACGTTGCATTTGCTCAAAACAAGCTCCAACGCTTGCGCAATACTTCGCTTTGGATGTCATGCAAACATCATTTTCTCCATCGCCGCAAACAAACGTGTCCTCTCTGTGGGCAAAGGTTCTCGCCTGCAAATCCTCAAGTGCGGTTGCCTTGTTTGCGTATTTTGAGACGTATTCACGAAGGTATCCATCGTCATATGCACATCTCACATCGCCCGGAAGATGCACCATTCCTGAACCTTTTGCATTTTCGTCAACCGTTCCGATTTTGTATATGCTCTCGTGGCGTGCAATATCTGTCACTCTCTTTCCCCTTGCTTCAGCAAAAGCGCCGCAATCTAAAAAAATGTCGCTATTTCCATAAACAAGACTGTCCTTTTCCCGGCAGAAAAAGCCTGCGCCGCAGCATTTAGCCGCTTCAAAAAGCTTAGTGAGAGATTCAGAGGAAAATGGTTTGTGATATAACGCCTTGCCGTCATGGGTGCAAAGTGCGCCGTCGTTTGAAATTATGTAAAGACCGTCGGGGATCTTTCCGTCGGGAAAAACATCCTCAACGCTGTCATATGAGCGACCCGATGCAAGCGCCGTCACAACGCCCGCCGAAATCAGCTTTTTAAGCATACCGACGACACTTTCCGAAAGAGCTGTTTCACCCTTCGGCAAAAGAGTTCCGTCAATGTCCGACACAAAAAGCTTTGGCATAACGCTTCCCCCTCTCCTTTATGTTTGCACATTTCCGATTCAAAACCGAAATCCTGTTAATTATAGCACTTATTGCAACAAAAGTCAACACATTTTTATAAATTTTCCAAGATGCTTATTTGCCTGTTCACTCACAGTTTTTATCCCTTATATTTTCCCGGAGAGCAACCGTCTATGCGCTTGAACATAGTGCTGAAATAATTCTGATTCTCAAAGCCTAAATACAAAGCCGCCTCTTTGATACTAAAACCGCTTGCCAAAAGTTTTTTGGCACGGTCAACCTTTAACCTGTTGAAATACTCAATAACGCCCAAGCCCGAATATTTTGCAAATACTCTCTTCACATTTGAAACGCTCATGTTACACATCTCCGCAATATCCTTTACCGAAAGGCTTTTTCCCAAGTTGTTTTTCATTGCTTCAACAATCATGCAATAACTCTGAGCACCACGTGATTTCTCTTTAAGCTCCTCTGTGTCGCCTTTGATGATAACAGACAAAACAAGGTGTTCAAGCTGTTTAATGTACATTCTTGCTTCAAGCTCTTTTCCGGGCTGTATGTCAAGCTTTCCGCTTTTGGGACTTTTGCCGAAAAGCTCAGCTCGAAGTCCAATCAGGCTGTTTACAATTTCAAGATTTTCCTCGTCCATTCTGTACACCCTTTTTTTAAGAGCAGGCATATCGTTTGCGCTGAAAGAGAAAATAGCAACAGTTGGGGTAGTTCCGCCCTCGGAACGTATGCGGTGAAACTCCATGGGCTTGTGAAAAATCATCTGTCCGCTCTCAAGGGTGTAGACATCATTGTCAGCCGTTATGCCAACCTTTCCATCTGTCACACACACAATTTCCCAAAAATCGTGACTCTCTCCGTCAAAGCTGTAATTCTTGTGAAACTGAATCTCAAAAGCTGTGTAAAGCGACATTATCTCAACCGCCCCCGGCACAGAACATTCGTAATACATAACACACCCCCGAAAATAGCCAAATTCAGATAAAAAGTATCTTTTTGCGTATATACATTTTGTTTTGGATATGATAAAATTGATATAATCATTATAATAGAAAAGTTTCGGTTTGTCAAGACTCAGGAGGAATTTTTATGAAAAAATTGTCGATGATTGTTATCGGAGCCGGCGGACGCGGCAGAACCTATGCAAGCTTTGCAAAGAAGCATCCCGATATGTTCGAGGTTGTTGGTGTTGCCGAACCGATTGAGGAACGAAGAAACTTCATAATCCGGAATCACCCTGCATCAGCGCAGAATGTTTACACCGACTGGAAAGATATTCTTGCCGTTCCCAAGTTCGCCGACATCGCCTTGATTTGTACAATGGACAGAATGCACACAGAGCCTGCTCTTCGTGCAATTGAGCTTGGCTACGATATTCTTCTTGAAAAGCCCATGGCTCCGACAGCAGAAGAATCAAAAATGATTTGCGAAGCCGCCGAAAAGAAAGGCACAAAAATTCTTGTTTGTCATGTTCTTCGATACACCTCCTTCTTCAAGGCTCTGAAGCAGGTTATTGATTCGGGAAAAATCGGCAAGGTTATGTCAATAAATCATGAAGAAGGCGTTGGCAACATTCATCAGAGTCACTCCTTTGTACGAGGCAACTGGAGAAACGAAGCGGAAAGCTCCTTTATGCTTCTTCAGAAATCCTGTCATGACACCGATATTCTCCAATGGCTTCTCGATGAAAAATGTGTCAGGGCTCAGTCTTTCGGAAGCCTTACATATTTCACCGCTAAAAACCGCCCCGAGGGAGCACCCGACTATTGCCTCGATGGTTGCCCTGTTGCGGATAAGTGCCGTTTCAATGTTGAAAAGATATACTTTGGCGAAAATGCACACGGTTGGATGAGACACAATGTTGCCGCAATGCCCGATCCCTCCGTTGAAGAGCTTCGTGAAGCACTTCGCAAAGGCAGACACGGAAGATGTGTTTACGCTTGCGACAACGATGTTGTTGACCACCAGGTTGTAAACCTTGAATTTGAAAGTGGCGCAACTGTTTCTTTCACCATGAACGCTTTCAACCTTGGCGGCAGAGTTATTCACATAATGGGAACTGATGGTGAAATCCATGCACAGATGAGCAGCGACACCTTCACAATTTCTTACTTTGACACCGAAGAAACAGAAAAAGTGAAGATTTGCGACATGGTTGTTGATGAATCAATCGCCAGCGGTCATGGTGGTGGAGATGACGGAATAATGTATGCTCTCCATGACCTTGTTGCCGAGGGAAAGACCTCGAAATCCGTGTGCGACATCCGCACCTCTTATGAAAACCATCTCATCGCCTTTGCCGCAGAAAGCTCTCGCAAAAACGGCACGGTCGAAAATGTCTGCGAATACGAAAAGAACCTTAAATAATTCCACTTTTATTATATCGAAGCTGTGAAACCGAAAGGAACAAATGAAAATGAAATATCTTGACATGAAAGCAATCATGGAAAAGTTCAATCTCACCGCAAATGCCTCACCCTATGGAAACGGTCATATCAATGACACCTTTATAATAACAGAAAAACCAAATTTTCTTCTTCAGAGAATTAACACCGATGTTTTCAAGAACCCCGGAGAGGTCATGGAAAACATTGAAAATGTTACGGTTCACATTAAGAAAAAGCTCATCGAAAGAGGTAAAGACCCCACAAGATGCACGCTTACCGTGATTAAAACCCGTGACGGAAAGAGATACTATGAGGATCCATACGGCAACTGCTTCAGAGTTTTCTCTTTTATTGACGATGCAATTTCCTATGACACGGTAAGCTCTCCCAAAATTCTTTATGGTGCGGCTAAAGCTTTTGGCGAATTTCAGGATATGCTTTCAGACTATCCTGCCGAAACGCTTCACGAGGCAATTGTTGATTTTCACCACACGCCAAAGCGTTTTGCAAACCTTAAGCGTGCTGCAGAGCAAAACAAAGCAGGTCGCAAGGACGCTGTAAAGGACGAGCTTGATTTTGCGCTTTCCTTTGAAAACGAGATTTCAAAGGTTGTTGACGGTCTTGCAGACGGAAGTATTCCGCTTCGTGTTACCCACAACGACACCAAGATAAACAATGTGCTTATTGACCCTATCTCCGGCGAGGGCATTTGCGTTATTGACCTTGATACTGTTATGCCCGGCTCTCTTCTTTACGATTTCGGCGACGGTCTTCGCACAGGCGGCGCAATGGCAGCCGAGGACGAAACAGATCTTTCAAAGGTTGGTCTTAACCTTGAACTTTTTGAAGCATTCACAAAGGGATTTCTTGAAGGTATAGGCGGAAATATCACCAAAAAGGAGCTTGAACTTCTCCCCTATTCCGTTTTTCTTCTTACATATGAATGTGGTATCCGTTTCCTTGCCGACTACCTTGACGGCGACGTTTATTTCAAAATCCACCGTCCAAACCACAATCTCGACAGAGCAAGGACACAGTTTGCAATGTGCCGTGACATAATTTCAAAGTATCCCGAAATGGAAAAGATAGTAGCAGCGCAGAACTGAATCCCACAGAAAAAGCGAAAAAGAAAGGACAATAACCATGCAAGTTTATGTGTGCAATTCATATGATGAGGTTTCCGACAAGGCGGCAAAGCTTATTGCAAGTCAGGTAACTCTCAAGCCAAACTGTATTCTCGGTCTTGCAACGGGGTCAACGCCCATCGGACTTTATGAGCGTCTTGGCAAGATGTATGCCGACGGCGAGCTTGATTTTTCAGAGGTTAAAACCTTTAACCTTGACGAATATTATCCCATTTCCCATGACAATGACCAAAGCTACCATTACTTCATGAACAGCAATTTGTTTTCCAAGGTAAATATCAAGCCCGAAAACATTCACATTCCGGATGGCGAGTGCGCAGACCCCGAAGCAGAGTGTAAAGCATACGATGCAGCAATCGAAGCCTCCGAAGGCGTTGACATTCAGATTCTCGGAATCGGTCAGAACGGTCATATCGGCTTTAACGAGCCCGGTCGCAACCTTGTTGCAGGAACACACCTCACAGGTCTCACCGAAAGCACCATCAAGGCAAATTCCCGTTTCTTTGAAACCGAACAGGACGTTCCGAAAAAAGCTCTCACCATGGGAATTTCAACCATTTTGAAATCAAAGAAAATCATCCTTATGGCTTGCGGAGCTTCAAAAGCGGATGCTGTCAAGGCTCTTTTTGATGAAAATATCAACACAGATATCCCCGCAACACTTCTTAAAGTTCACCCGGACGTCGTTCTTATCTGCGACAAAGAAGCTCTTGGACAGGCATAAAGTGTGTACAAAAGACATTTAAAATGCTTGATATTGTAGCATAAATCATCGTTTTGATTTGCTTTTCAAACGCTTGATTTATTCAGAACACGAGAAGTCCGGATTTAAAAAGATGTTTCAGACATACTTAAAGGACGGAATGGTCGAATCAAACCATTCCGCCCTTATTTTTATAACCAAAAGTTTTAAATGCAAGCTTATGAAAGATACGGCTTCATTGCTGCCGAAAGATTTCTTGCAATTTCTTCGCAACCGCGAACGTTAGGATGAACAAAATCTCCGCTTAAACCGTGAGGTCCCGTCAACATTTCAATGCCGTTTATATAAACAAGGTTATCCATGCCCCGACCTTTACAAAGCTCAACACATTCACGAACAATCTGTCTGAACCTTTCGGCTTTTCCGCCACCTCCAATGTCATCGTTGCAATAGAAAACATCAATGCAGAAAACCTTTTTATCAGGGTGCGCCAATCCAACTGTTTTAATCATATACATAACCCTGTTTCTGAAGTCTTCGGGGTCAATGCCAAGGATATTTATGCCCATTTCAAGAGTTGCAAAGTCCCAATCGTTTCTTCCGGCAATGTAGTCTGCCGCCGCTTTATCAAGGCAGGCACTTCCTGCAACACCAAGGTTAATGAGGTCAACACCAAGAGTTTCTGCAGTGCGGTATGCATATGTATTGACAGGCAAAATTCCGAGAGAGCCATGGGTAATGGATGAACCGTATGCAAGATATTTTTTGCCGGGGGTCTGTTCTTTACGGGGAGGCGTGATGTTTCCCTTTATGTCATAAAGGCGAAGCTTTGCTATAGGGAAAAGAAGTCTGACAAGTGAGGGATCAAAGGGATAACCCGAAAGCTCGGATATTATTCTCATTCTCTCCAAATCCGCATCTGACGGTTTCGGAACAGTGATAACTGTTTTATCCTCTCCAATGTATTTAATTGCGTTTTGCCAGCCCGAAGCAACATTGCCGTAGTAGAGCATACAAAAGCTTCGACCGCCCTCCAAAGCGGCAGAAACAGTTATCTCCGCAACATCTGTGTCCTTTGAATCATCGGCAAAATTGAAGCGGATTTCCACACCACAGCTGTGGGTGTTTGCCTGCCATGCCTTTTCGCACTTTGCAGCGACAGCTTTGGGATAGCGATAAAGCTCATAGCCTCTGCCGTCGTCGGCAGGGAGCATTTCGCTTATGTTGTAAAGTTCAGCGTTGTTGAAAATCATAACTATTACCTCATTTTCTGAAATCTATCATTTAATCAAAAATCACTTCGACTTTTTTGTCTCATACATTTCCAGCAAAAGCTCCTTGTTATCCACATATCCGTCAACAGGTGCATCGTATGCAAGAAGCTCTCGCACAATTGTTGAGCTTACATGGGCATTTTCGGGTTTTGAAAGAATAAACAGCGTTTCACAAGGCTTTTTGCAGAGCTGCGAAACAAGTATCCTGTTTGTCTCTGCCATTTCGTTTTCATAAGTGTAATCCTTTGTGTTTCTGATACCCTTTACAATGGCATCAACGCCGTTTTTCGCAACGTAATCCACAAGCAATCCATCATGTATTGCAACCTTGACATTTGGGGTATCCTTAAGCGCATCCTTGAGAAGCTTTATTCGTTCATCAACCTCAAACAATCCTTTTTTTGCAGAATTGATGCACACAAGAACCGTTATCTCATCAAAGAGTTCCGCCGCACGGCGCACTATGTCCGTATGTCCCACCGTCGGGGGGTCAAAGCTTCCGGGGCAAATGGCTTTTTTCATCGCTGTCATTCCTTTCATTTTTCGGATGCATCACTTTTTATTCGGCATCTTCGCCGTCATCACCGCTTGTTCCATTCTCATAATACTCAAAAATATAAACAAGGCTTCGACTGTATTTATACTTTTTTCGGAGAGTAAGACCATGAATATCGCCGTCAATTTCGTCCTTGTCCGTTTCACAAACAAGAATTGCGCCATCATTCAGAATATCGGCACGGGACACTTTTTTCAGAATTTCATCCTTCATGCTTCTTGCATATGGAGGATCGAGAAAAACTATATCAAACTTTTCCTTGCCCGAAACACTCTTTAAATATTCGCTGTAATCCATTCGTGAAACAACGCATTGCTTCATAAAGCCTGTCTTTTTTGCATTTGCAAGAATAACATTTATTGCATCTGTGTTTTCGTCAATAAGCACCGCCTTTTCTGCGCCACGGCTTATTGCTTCAAGTGCCATCTGACCGCTTCCCGCAAAAAGATCAAGAACTTTTTTGCCCTCAATTTCAAACTGAATTGCGCTGAAAACGCCCTCTTTCACCCTTTCTGTGGTAGGGCGTGTTATTTCCTCACCCTCAAGGGTCATAAGCTTCATTCCTCTTGCTTTTCCTGTTATAATTCTCATATTTTCAAATTCCTTTCGGTTATTTCTTTGATTTTAAATGATTGTATATCTCTTTTGCAAGCTCCTCGGTTATTCCCTTTACCTCGCAAAGCTCATCAACACTTGCATTTTTGACTGCAGTGTAGGTTTTGAAATGTGAAAGCAATGCTTTCGCTTTTGAAGCACCCACTCCTTTTATATCCTCAAGAGATGAACGCTTCACCTTTTTTGTTCTTGAAGCATCCATTTTTGAAAAGGTATAGCGGTGAACCTCCTCCTGAATCTTATAGATAAAGGAAAAAACGCTCATATTTTTTGCAATACTTATATCCCTTTGCCCGTCGGTCAGAGTTCTTGTCTTGTGGTATTCATCCTTGACCATACCAAAAACCGGAATATCAAGGCACATTCTTTCCATCAGTTCACGAATCGTGTTGACGTGTCCCCTGCCTCCGTCAACAAGAATGAGATCGGGAGAAACCGAAAATGCCCCATTTTTTTCTGGAGTGTCATCTCTTAAAAGATAAGCAAAACGCCTTTCAAGAGCTTCGCTCATTGCAGCATAGTCGTTTGTTTCGTCAACAAGAGTTTTTATGGAAAAAGCCCGGTAATCACTCTTTAAAAACTTGCCCTGCGAAACTGTTATCATGCCTGCATACATATCGCAGACACCGTTGTTCGAAATGTCATATGCTTCGATTCTCTCGGGCACAACCTCAAGACCTAAAAGCTCTGCAAGCTCTGTCAACACATTAAGATCCTTTTCGTCCGCCATAAGCTTCTGCTTTGCCGCCTCGCAGGCGTTGTTTACCGCCATGAGAGTGTATGCACGCCGTTCTCCCCTTTCGGGAGTGTGAACATTTATGCGCTTGCCCGAATACTCTGAAAAAATGACCTCCAATGATTGCTCATTTTCCTCACCAAGATGCCGTGAAACAAGTATATTTCGAGGAAAATACGCGCTCTTTCCGTCGCCGTAAAAACGTTCAATAAGGTCGGTCATCATATGTGCATCAAGCGGCTCATCCGCAGAAAATGTGACAACGCTCTTATCAAGCACCTTTCCTCCGCGAATAAAAAGAACAGCAAGTGCGCTGATTGTTTCCCCCTCATAAATGCCGAAAACATCAAACTCCTTATCGGGATCGGTTATAATGCGCTGTTGCTCGGAAAGAAGTGTCAGAGAGTTAATGTTATCCCGATAAATTGCCGCCGCCTCAAAACGCATCTGTTCTGCGGCATCAAGCATTTTCTGTTTAAGCTCGCCAAGGAGCAAATCAAAATCGCCTTTCAGAAACTTTTCAAGCTGAAAGTATATTTCCCGACATTGCTCTGCCGTTGTTTCGCCTCTGCACATCCCCATGCACGAGCCCGTGTGGTAATAAAGACACGGTCTTCCAACCTGTTTTCCCGGTTCAAGCTTTTTGTTGCACCTCGAAAGACGGAACGCTTTTCCCACAGCTTTTATTATATCGTTCGCCGCAATAGCCGAGGTATAGGGCCCGAAATATTTCGCTCTGTTTCCCTCATCGACACGTTTTCTCACCATGCTGACATCCGGATGACCGTTTTCCATGGCAAGTCTTATATATGGATATGCCTTTGCATCCTTGAGCTTGATATTATATTTTGGCATATGCCGTTTGATAAGCTCATTTTCAAGAATAAGTGCCTCTGTCTCGGTAGAGGTGTAAATGCACTCAAAATCAAAAATAACGGTCGAAAGCTTTGCGGTTTTGGGAGAAAGACTGTGAAGCGGCTGAAAATAACTTGCAACTCTGTTTCTCAAAGTCTTTGATTTTCCGACATATATAATTTTTCCCGTCTTGTCCTTCATCATGTAGACTCCGGGTGACGGCGGCAACAGCTTCACTTTTTCTTTAAGTTCGTCCCTTGTCGGCATTGCATCCTCCATGAATTCTCAAAACGCTTTTTCAACAATGATTTTTCAAATGCTTATCTATATTATTCCCGCAAAAAGCTCTTTAAAGCAAAACAGAGCCACGCCGAAACGTAGCTCCTTTTGACCGCCCATTAAAGACACGCACGGTCTTTCAGCCGCACCGTATCGGTCTTATGACGTTTTTCTCTCAGTCTGTGAGAGAGGTTTCGATAAGGTCCGCAAGACCTGTAACAGCTTCTTCCTCATCGGGACCGTCAGCAATAATGTTTATGCTTACGCCCTTTGCAACTGCAAGAGAAAGAACGCCCAAGAGGCTCTTTGCGTTTGCACGTCTGTCTCCGTTTTCAACCCACACGGAGCTTTTGTATGAATTTGCTTTCTGAATGAAGAAAGTAGCGGGTCTTGCGTGAAGACCGGAGGCATTTCTTACTACGACTTCTTTGGATGTCATTGCCGTATCTCCTTTGCTTAAAATTCCGAACTATGCCGCCGCATCAAAAAGATCAGATGTCGCACGGCGATTTTCCACCAACATAAAATCACAAACGTTATTATATAATAAAATGAAAACAAAATCAAGTCTTTTTTTATAAAGTTTACGCCATTTTGAAAAAACAAGCGTTTTGAACTAATCTGACAACAATCAGTTGACATTTTTGTTCATTTTTCACCATACAATCGGACTTTTTACAAACAAACCCGAATCTGAAGATAACATTTTGATGTCAATTTATTAACTTTTCCGTCTGCAAAATCCGCCGTGGACACATTTAGGACACACATTTCATACAAAGCTTTATCAAACACCTTGTGTTCCGTCGGAGCTCTCGCCGCCGTTTTGCGAGTTAAAGGGTTTGAAGACAGGCTCCGCAGAACTGAGCTCTGTTTCAAAAGCTTCAAAGGCTTCGGGCGAGATTTCATTGTAGCTTACATCAATAATCGTGCCCGAAATGCTGAGCTTTGGAAGATAAAGACCAATCTGCTGCGCAAGAGCAATCTGCGCCCCATTGGGAAGGAAAACTCCCTCATCGCTTATTGTTCCAATGCACTCAACGGTTACATATGCGTCAATCTTTGTGGGAACGGTAAGCTTCTTGATTTCGCCGGACTCGGTAACATAGTAGCTCTCCGCATCGAGAAAATTGAGTTTTGTAACCTTAGCAAAGGGATGGCCTTTAGAGTCATTTGCAACATCACCAATTGAAATGAAGTTCTGTGATTCCTCTTGAATACCCGAAACCTTCACTTCAATTTCAAGCTTTACGTTTGCTCCGTCCCCATTGAGTTTAAGGTTGTTTCCGCCAATCGAAAACTGTCTGACAACAAGTGCCGCAACAATTGCAAGCACAGCAATAACAATTATAAGGTCAACCGCATTAAACCGAATTTTTTTCTTTTCCATGAATTATTCAGTTCCTTTCGTTATAATTTTCCGCATTTTTTAAGCTTGAGCTGCTTCGTCAGTATTCAGCACGGGTTCACCCACGCTCTTAGGCACAGCCGCCACCTGCTCTTTCTTTTTCAAAAGTTCCGGCTCATAATCAAGAACCTCAAAATCAGTTATATAGCCATAGCTCTTAAAGCCGCTTGTAACAAATTCAACATATGTGCCAACAGCAACCTTAACATCGTCATCGACAAGAAGAATACCGTTCTCAAGCTTCGCCTTTGCCACAATTTCAATATCAACCTTTTTGTGGTCAGGATATGGCACAACAACAAGCTCCTCAGTTCTTTCGTTAAGCTCAATACGCTCAACCTCTGAAACAGTTGTCTTTTCAATACGTCCGATGCTCAGATCTCCTCTGCGAACATCAGCACCATCTTTTATATATCCGACATATCTGTCCTCAACCGAACTCAATGACAAATTATAACGAACATATGCAAAATCGTCGTCACCGGAAAATATATTGAGCTTTGCAAGAAGCTCGCTACCCATGAAAATATAGGCAACAAACGCCACTATAATAAGCACCACTGCAACAATTATGCCGTCAATAAAGTTAAACTTCCTTGTCTTTTTTGAATCTTTCATATCTGCAAATTCCTTTCCGCAGCGTGGCTGCTGCATGAAGATACACCGTTCTTATTCCTGCTCCATCGAATGTCTTGCCTTGATTTCTTCAGTCTTTATGCGTTTTGCCGCCACACAGATTGCAATTACAAGCCAGAACATAAGGAAAAACCTGTAATTATACCAGATATAATCAGTGAAGCCCTGAAGAAGCACCGAAATTATTCCTGCAAATCCTGCAAGACAAATTGTGCCGCAATTTCCTGCTCCCTCTGTGCCAAGTCCCGTTTCCTTGTCGGTGACAAATCCCGAACACAGCTTAATATACATCACAAGAAGAATCACAAGGAAAATCATCGCAAAAATTCCTGCCTCAACCCAAACCTGCAAATAAAGATTGTGACTGTGGGGAGCAGCTTCAATGGCCTCAAGAGAATAGTATGGATAAATCTTTCTGAAAGCCGCCTCACCCATACCAATGCCACCGATCACAAAATCTTCAACCATTTTCAATGTGCCTTTCCAGATATTAACACGGTATTGGGTTGAAGAATCTCCAAGATTTCCGATGCTTGTGAATCTTCCGAGAATTGAATCCGGAATAACAAAAGGAAGAATCGGAACGCAGAAAAGTCCTGCAACAAAAACCTTCATTGTGTGCCTTGAGAAAATCAGCATCATAACCGCAATGCCGAATAATGCGCCAAGCCATGCGCCTCTTGACCATGTAAAAATAAGACATACTCCCAAAAGTGCACTTGAAACAAGCCCGAACCACCTTTCGGAAACACTCTTTGCCTTGCCCGCAAAGGTCATAATACAAAACGGGAGCATTATGATAAGATACTGTCCGAGGACATTTGGGTTTTCAAACGTTGAAACAACACGGTTTCCGATTTCCGAAAACATATCGCTGTCAAGCCATGCCGCAGTTGTTGTTCCAAAAAAGTTCTGATAAATACCGTAAATTGAAACTCCAACAGAGGCGATTATCATGCGAAGCGCACATTTGTTGATGAGCTCCTCCGAACGAATAAGATTAACCGTCAGGAAATACGCCATCATAAAGCACACAAACATAAGTGCCGGCGGAAGACTTCCCGAACCGCCACCGGAAATGAATCCGCTGAAGAAAACGATTACAGCAAAAAGTCCCACAAGCAAATCGAAGAATTCAAGTCTGAACACTCTTTTTCCACGGAGCACCTTGAAGAAATAGGATATTGCTGTGAGAATGACAATTCCTGCAAGAGCCATTGTAGGCAAAAACGGAAGCAAAAGGAAAACAAGCAAAAGTCCCGTTTCAGGCGAGCGCAGAACCTTGAGTACCCCCCACACCGCAACCAATGCGCCAAAAATAATAAGAGGGTGAACAAAAAATGTTATTATGCCAAGGAATGTTCCAACTGCAATTGCCGTTCCCTGGGAAACATTTTTAACCTCGCACTTTGCCATTGCCCTTGTGTCAATGTTAACAATTTCAAACACCGGCGCAAGAAGTCGGCTTTCTGCAAGCACAACTCCAATTGCCTTTTTGCACGAGAGCAACACTATTCCCGACAAAACTGCCCACAAGCCTATATAAAGATATGAGCTGTCAAACTCTGCCGAAACCAAAAGCAAATATTTCGCAATGTGAACAATTGCCGTGTAAATTCCGAAATAGATAAGTCCACTGCCATAGAATCTTCCCGGTCTTGAAAGAAACGAAGAATTTCGCTTTTTAATCTCGGCAAGTAACAGACTGTTTTCGCAAGCCGCCGCAAAGCTGAAAAGCCTTTTACGCCCATTTTTTGAAACAGAAAAAAGCTTTGACAAAATTGTTCCCGTAAAGCTTTGCTCATACTTTTTTTCCCATTTACCAAACTCCGAGAAAAATGAAGCAAACAAGCTGTTTTTGACACCGTTATACAAAAAATCCGCAACAACCGCAATTATATGCACAAAAAAGCTTTCACGGATAAGCTTGATAAGCGTATTTTTCCCGACCTTGTTTTTTTGTGATTCGGATTTCATTTGCCGTTTTCAACCTCCTTGTAAGCTTGATTTTCAACTCCATCTGTCATGTTGCCATTATCTTCAGCAACCGTATCATTCGTTTCATTTACCCTGTGTGTCGAATTCTTTTTTCTCCTTGCTTTCTTTTTATACACCTGTTCCGGCGGCTCACCCCCAAGAACACGAAGATAAAGCTTGTCATTTTCGTCAAGCCCACCATTTTTTTCAAGAGCCTCTATCATATCAGGACGACTCTTAAAGGTTAACTCAAGAGACTTTTCGCGTCGCCATTTATCAATATTTCCGTGGTGTCCCGAAAGAAGCACCTCCGGCACGCACATTCCGTCATACTGTGCAGGTCTTGTGTATTGCGGATACTCAAGAAGTCCCGACGAAATACTTTCAAGCTCATAACATTCGCTGTCGGGAAGAACTCCGGGAATCAGCCTTGATATGCAGTCCACAAGGATTGCCGCAGGGAGTTCTCCTCCTGTGAGAACATAATCGCCGATTGAAATTTCTTCATCAACAAGGCTTTCAATTATTCTTTCATCAACGCCCTCATAATGACCGCAAAGTATGCAAAGTCTGTCGAGCTTTGCCATCTCCTCAGCCTTTTTCTGGGTCAGCACCTTGCCCCTTGGCGACATATAGACCGTGTGAACACGCTCACCTGCGCAAATTGCCTTGTGACAATCTGCCACAGGTTGAACTGTCATAACCATTCCCCTGCCACCGCCAAAGGGATAATCGTCTGTTTTTCTGTGCTTGTCTGTGGTGTAATCCCTTATGTTGTGCAAATTCACCCTTATGTGACCGTTTTCAACTGCCTTTCCGATTATGCTTTCGGAAAGTGCGCACCTTATCATTTCGGGAAACACCGTCATTATATCAAAAGTCATTTTTCAGAATTGTCCTTTTCTTAAATCATGCTGTTTCGACTTTTCTCAAAGGTTTTCATTGTTCCGTAACGCTGTCATCCTCGTCGTCACGGTCGGAAATTGCATTTCCGTCAAAAATGCCCGGGATAACATTTACAAAAATTCCCTTTTCAAGGTCAATTTCCTCAATAAACTCTTCATTTGCCGGCATCATAACCTCGGATTTGTCCGGACGTTTTACCGTATAAATATCCGATGCACCGTAATTGTCAACAGAAATAAGCTTGCCGTAAACCTCGCCACTCGTTGCATCAATCACGGGAAGTCCAATTATATCCGAAATAAAGACCTCGCCCTCCTCCATTGGAATATCGTCACGGTCTGCGTAAAGCAGCTTCCCTCTCACGCTGTCTGCCTTTTCTGCGGAATCAATGCCCTCAAGAAGATAATACACATATCCCTTATATTCCTTTGCCGAAATAACCTTCAACTCTGTTTTGCCATCCTTATCAAGAAAGACTTTTTCAAAGGACATTGCCGTTTCGGTGTCGTTGCAATAATGTTCAACCTTGATTTCGCCCTTCAAGCCTCTTTTATTTACAATCATTCCAATTTCGAGATACTTATCCATTTGCTTATCTCCTTATCTGCATAAAATCACATTTTAATTATACCACGCCTTTATGAATATTTCAACAGTTTTTACCTTTTATGTATCACTTATCCGCATACGTCATAATCCGCCCTATTAACACAATATTCCTCATCTTCATACAATAAAAGCGGAAGACTTATTGCGTCCCGGAGTGAAGTATTGCTTCGGAAAAGCTTTAATGGGCGCAGGGTTCTTCCTGCCTGTAAAGCATCCGTAAAGTCTTCCATGTTGTATTATTCAAACACAAACAAATGAAAGGCACGGTCTTATAATGGCAATATTTTCCAATCAGGCAACTCTTTCCTATAACAACAGCATAACCAACTCAAATGTTGTGACAGGTGAGCTTGTTGAAGCTATAACTGCAGCAAAAACCGCCGTTGATGCAAGCTACGAAGCCGACGGAACCATCACCT
>JAZQKV010000111.1:0-18670 GCA_045542335.1 Eubacteriales bacterium | reverse complement strand
CCAGCTGAACCAACCGGGGATAAGCAATCGTCCTGCAGGCATTTTTGCCGACTGCGCTTTGATGTGTGAAACCCAGCTTTCTGTCAGCCTTAATGCCCATTTGTCGGCAAGCGTTTCGCCACCGCAATATTTTCCCGAAGCTGACATGAGTGCGCCAATACGCTTGTATTCGCCCTCGAAATCCGCATCCATTGCGGCATAAATCTCGTCCCATGAAATAAGCTTTTCAACTTCTATGCGCTGCGAAAGTGCGCCGAGAGAATCGGCAACAACCGCAAGCCCTGCGCCGTCAATTCCAACCGTGAAAAGCTCGGCACATTCCGAGGCATCAAGTCCCTTTTCAATGCAGTCCTTCATCATGAGGTTCATTACAAGCTCAGGAGTCACCTCGTGAATATGGTCAAGATGAAGATTTATTCCCTGCGCTGTCACCTCAACTGCCTTTTCAAGATGCGCTTCATATATTTCAAAAAGACGTTCAACGCTCTTGCCTTGCTCGCTTTTCATTTCCTTTAAAGCTTCATCAAGAACCTTGGCGATGTTGATTTTAACCGTGTCGTTCATTGGGAATTCTTTGCCCGGAACACACATCCAGTTGCAACCGACGGCAATGCGCTCACGGGCAGTTTTTTTGTCAATTGAGCTGCAATTTCTCATGTAACCCTTTGCAAGAGCCTTGTCGTTGCAAAAGCGAGGCCAGCCGTTTTTGTTTTTGAAAAGACATTCAACAGCCTTGAGCAGAAAATTGCTGTCGCAGTTTTCGTGAACTCTGACCGTCAGATTGCACGCAATGTTTATGGAATCTGCCGCCTCAAGAATGAGATAGGAAAGATGGTTTGTGCGGTCGAGGTCATTTTCGTCAACGCCGGAAATCTGATAATAATGCGGGTCGATGAGAAGCAGATTGGCGATGAGAAATTTTGCTTTTTCGTCATCGAGTATGCCGTTTTTTACGTCGTTTTCGTAAAAAGGCAGGAGTAAACCGTCAAGCTGAAAGCCTGCGCCGTCACGGGTGTATATTCGTGAGGCACAGTTGAAATAAGCTGTCCATTGGCAAGCTTCGTGGAAAGTTTTGGGTGCGCCGTAAAGAATGTTTTTGTTGACGGCAAGCATGGTTTTAAGGTTTTCTGCAACATCTGCATCTGTTTCTTCGGTTAAAAGACGGCTTATTTCGTCAATGTGCCGCCTGATAAAGTCAACAATGGCAAGCAGAACCTTTTCCTCTGCATCATAAAACGCCGTTTTGTCGGGATTTATCTTTCGGTATTTGCGCACCTTTTCAATAAGGCCGCCAAATCCAAGCTCAAAACCGATTGAATAATCGCAGGCGAAATGAGCATCTCCGTCAATTCCCGTTGCAATATTGTATTTTTCCTGCAAGGGTTTTAAGTGGTCATAAGGGAAGCGTCCCTCGTTCCAACGCTTGCTCCATTGGTTTGTGGCACTTGCCATAAGCGACATTATTTTTTCGTTTTTCTTGAGCCAATCGGGGAGATAGTGCGGGTCGCCACGGTAGTTTACAAGCATATCACGCCATCTTCCGCAAAGCATTTCATTTTTGTCTACATAAGCAGGATGCGCACCTATAACTCGGCAAAAATTCTCGCTCATCCCGTCAAGACCATAAAAAGAGCCGTTTTCACTGTTGTACCATGGCGTTACCTCATAACCCTCGGGAATCGGAACAGTTCCGAAATCATCAAGGTCGGTATAGCCGTTTTGCGTTCTTTTTTCAAGAGTATGCCTGATTTTTGTCCGACGCATTTGTGCAAGTCGGTTGGCATAAGTGTAATTACTTTGTTTTTCAGAATTACAAGTCATGTTTTTATCTCCAAAGCCGGTGATTTTCATTGCATTTTGAAAACTTCTTCGGTTTTTCCGCTTTGCGCAGAGCGTGCGGCGGCATCGAGAACAGCTATGATTCTAAGGTTGTTATAAAACTCCAGAGTTTCGTGGACTGCCTCTCCTGTTTTCACATGGTGGACATACATCGCCGCAATGTTTTTGAGATACCCTGGATATTCGGCATCACATATTTCAATGTCGTTTCCGAAAATATCAAAGGCATATGGCACGATTTTGTCACCCTCACGGCGACACTCGATAACGCCCTCACTTCCAAAAACCGTCGGTCCTGCAGGGATTGCCCTTGACGGAGTTGTCCATGTGCCCTCAAGCACCGCAACAGACGAGGGACGTTCGACAATTGCAATTCCGTTATCAAAAATATCGGCAAATGCGTGGTCAACATTGACCGCCTTTGCGCATACCGAAACTGCCTCCTCATCACTCAGCCATTCCGAAAGCATACAACCGTAACAACAGAAATCAAGCAAAGCTCCGCCACCCTCGCTTTTGTTGTACCACCACATCGAAGCCTTTTCGGCATCTGTCATTGCCTCTGCCTTTTCTGTGACACCTCTGTGGAGAGCACCCTTGCCCACGGGACCTGTGTTTCCGATAAGGAAGCGAAGCTTTATGAGCTTGCCGATTTTGCCGTCGTCAACAGCCTTTTTCACCGTGTGGAGATACGGACGCCATGTGAGGGGCCAGTTTACCATTGCAAAAATGCCGTTTTCCTCAACACTTTGCTTGATTTTCAAGGCTTCCTCCATGCTTGTTGCCATTGGCTTTTCGATGCTGACGTTTATGCCACGCTTTGCACATTCATCGACAATTTCGGGTTTCCTTGCGGTTTCCGAAAGAATAAAAGCAATTTCCGGTTTTTCTTTGTCAAGCATTTCAACATAATTGTCGTAGATATTTGAGCAATAGTTTTGGGCAATGTTGTTCTTGTTCCATGCCCGGGTGTAACGTGTTGTGGGGATTTCGGGCTTTGTTGGGACGGTGTCCGCCGCCGCACAAAGCACCATGTCATCCTTCTCACCGCAGATATACTGTGCGACCTCGTTGACGTGCATATGAGCAAAGCCGATTATTACGGCTCTTATTTTATCCGATTTCATGTATGCTTACCTCCTTGCCCGATTTTGCGCTCCTGTAAAACAGGTCGATAATAGCGGAAACATTCATGGTTTCCGCGGGCTTTATGGGGAGTTCCCCTTCGCCTTTGTAGAATTTTGCAAGGTCGTCCATGAGCATGAAATGACCGTTGAAAGCCTCGTTGGGATAAGGGTTTTCAAAGGGGGAGGTGAGTGTTGTGTCGTTTTCGCTGTCAAAGACATTAAGTGCAGGCAGACTTATACCCTTTTTGTTTCCGCAAAGGGTGATGGAGGTCTCATCGGGGAGATTTGCCGCCCATGCTACCTTGAAGTTTACACTTGCACCATTTTCAAACTTAATGTTTCCGCTTGCAAAGTCCTCAACGTCAAATTCTTCGTCGCTGTAGGCTCTCTTTGAATGTATTTCGCCGGCGAGTACACCGCTTGCTTTTGAAATGATACAGGTGTCCTCGTCGGTTTTTGCAATATATGCACCCATTGTGCCGCTTACCGCCGCCACACGGGGATTTCCCATGAGCCACACAAGCGCATCAAGCATATGTACCCCTATGTCCACAAACGCACCGCCGCCGCTGACACTCTGCATATGGAAACCGCCCCATTTGGGGATTCCTCTGCGGCGTATGCGTGCAAATTCACCGTAGTAAATGTCGCCGCAGAGATTTTCGTCGAGAAGCTTTTTTGCATACATTCTGTCGGGGGTGTATCTCATGCTCTGGCAGGCACAAAGGATGTGTCCCGTTTTATTTGCAAGGTCAAAAAGTGCCTTTGCATCTGCAAGATTTATGGCAAGAGGTTTTTCGCAAAGAACGTCTGCACCCGATTTCAGTGCAAGCTCTGCGTACTGTCGGTGGAACATATTTGGTACGCAAACGGACACGATGTCGGGCTTTAAGTCGCAAAGCATTTTTTGTGCATCGGTGGTGTGGTATGGGATGCCGTGGCGCTCTGCCGTGTCCTTGGCGTTTGCCTCATTTATGTCGCATACGCCCACGACTTCAAAATCGTCGGGCAGATGTTTATAGGCAGGTATGTGAGCGGAGTTTGCTATCATTCCGCAACCGATTATCGCTGCTCTTTTCATCAAAGCTTCCTCCGGTATTACTTGTATATTCTGTCGTTGTAGTCAATTCGCTCCCAGTCTTCGGGCGCACGTCCGAGGTCGGGCACGGGAAGCACCTTTCCGCCCTGCATTGCAGAGTCGTGAGCGATAACGCCGGGAACCATGCAAAGTGCTGCATCCCATGCGTTGTTGGGAGGAAGTTTTCCGGTCATTACGCCTCTTACAAAGTCATCCACAAGAAATGCGTGAGAGCCGTTGTGTCCGCCGTCGGGGATTTCACGATGAGCCACAGGAAGTCTTGAAATGTCATGAACTGCGGAGTAACCTCTGTGGTAAGCATAGGTTGCAGGCGCATGGTTAAGGTCGATGCTGTCACGCTCGGCAACATACTTTTTGGAGTTGATGAGGTTGCTTACATATTCAACCGACGCAGTCTGCCCGAAAACGTTTCCCTTTGCAAAAATGTGGTGCATACCTGTGCACTGATAGCTTGCATGAGTGCCGATAAGGCTTGTGATGTAGGATGAAGGCTTGTTTGTGCCGCAACGTCTGAACTCGTTTATGCGAGCAACACCGCCGCCACTCATCTTGAAGATCGCCGTTTCATTGCTGAAAGGATTGTCCCAGTTGTTGTTGCCCTTGCCGTAGATGCCGTCGTTCATGTGGTCCTCAAAGCCCATGCAGGAAACCTCAACAGGGTATTCGCCCACCGACAGGAACATCATGGACATGGAGTGAGTTGAGTAATACATGGGAGGAATACCTGCAATGCGTTTCCACGAGTCGCCTGCGGAAGAAAATGAATCATACATTTCGGTTATATCGTGATAATACTGCGATTCGCCGAACACAAACTTTCCGAAAGCACCTGTTTTGTACTTTTCACGGCAGTAGATTGCGCAGGGGAAATAGTAGCAGGTTTCAGCCGTCATGTAAATGAGGCGTTTTTTCTGAACAAGATCGATGATTTTCTTTGATTCCTCAATCTCACAGCTCATGGGAACTGCGGAGAAAACATTTTTACCTGCCTCAAGAGCCTTTATTGCCATGGGACCATGCTGATGACGCTGGGTGAAAATTCCGATACAGTCGAGGTCATCGCCGTCCTCAAGCATTTCGTCGTAAGATGCATACATTTTTGAAAGTCCGAACTCTTTCATTATGTGCTCACGTCTTTCGGGGATAAGCTCTGCGCCGACAACTTTTTCAACGTCGGGGTGAGTTAAAAACAAATCGAGAAAGCTCTCCGAAAACTCTCCGAAGCCTACAATTCCTATTTTTATACCCATTTTTAAATTCTCCTTTTTTATGATTTTTATAAGGTTTTGCGTTATTTCACAAGACCGTCTTTGCGGATGGATGAAATGTATTTGCCGAGGTTGAAGTCGGGGTTTTTGATTCTGTACTCAAAACCTACATATGCATTATAACCAAGCTTTTCGATTTCGCAAAGCACCGCACCGTAGTCTATTTCTCCGCAGTCCGGCTCGCATCTCCAAGGGGAGTTTGCAACATGAAAATGTCCGATAAGTCCGATGTTTTCGCTTATGGTGTGAATGAGGTTTCCCTCCATGCGTTGAGTGTGGTAAATGTCAAGAAGAAGCTTGAGGCTTGGACTGTTCACCTTTTTAACAATGTCAAATCCCTGATGCGAATAGGGCATGACATAGCTCTGCCTGTCGTAAGTGTTAAGAGGCTCAAGAACAAGCTCCATGCCCTGATTTTTTGCTTCGTCAATTGCGTAGGACAGACATTCCGCCGCATTTTCAAGAGCCATATCAAGGGGAATGTCCGGGTCGATGTCGCCTGTAAGCACTATTGCTTTCTTTTTCTTCATACCGAGCTTTTCCATTGATGCTGAGGTTTCCTTTATGGCTTTTACAAGGTCGTCCTTGCGGTTGTGCGAAAGAATACCCCGGGAGAGGGCATGGGAAAGCTCGCTGTCGGAGCTGTCAAGATTCATTAGGCACACTTCAAGTCCGTTTTTCTGCACTGCGCTTTTTGTGGCATCAAGGTCCTTGTCTGACCATTTCCAGAACTCCACCGCATCGGCGCCGTTTTGTTTTGCAAGCTCTATCCTGTCAATAAAGCCAGCATGAGGGAACATCATGTCAATACAAACGCTGAATTTCAAATTCACCACACCTTTACACATTATGATATTTAAAGTATACCATATTTATTTTCAAAAAGCCATTGACAATATGAGAATTTTTTTGTATAATATGATACAGAAAGAGGTGGTGGATATGACTTTTGAAAACAATGAAATAAACTTTGCAAAGCTGTGCGATAAGGATTTTTACATAGGCTATTTCTCGATGAACAAAACCAAGGAAAAGCCGGAAAAGGTGTTTCAATGCACAAAGAGTATGCGCCGTTGGGACAGGCTGTTTTACGTTTGCGAGGGAGTTACACACTTTGAATCAAAGGGCATGATGCTCACGGCGAAAAAGGGGGACATTGTTTATCTTCCCAATGACATTGTTTATCGCTCCGAATGGGAGGATGAAAATTCAATCGGATATATGACCGCAGAATTTATACTTTATGATACTACTCATCAGGGGAAAATCCCCCGCCGGTTTTCACTTTCAGATAACATTCGTCTTGCTGCAACGGATAAAAGCGGGGCATATTTTGACATATTTGAAAAGCTATATGATATATGGTCAAAGGGCGAAATAGGCTATAAGCTTAAATCACGCTCAATCTTGCTTGAAATAATCAGCAGAATTGCCGTTGACAACATGAAAGAGGACCTCAAACAGAAGCACAGGAGCATTTATAAAGCCATTCTTCATCTTGAGAATAATTACACCGATGAAGTTGAAGCCTCGGAGCTTGCAAAAATGTGCGGAATGTGTGAGAGCTATTTTCGCCGCCGCTTTCTTGAATACGCGGGAATGCCGCCGGTCAAGTATAAAAATCTGTTGCGTGCGAAAAAAGCCGCAGAGCTTCTTGCAACGGGGGATTACAATGTCAGCGAGGCGGCAAATGCCGTGGGATTTTCAGACATTGCCTATTTTAACAAGGTGTTCAAGGGCGTTTTCGGCAAGAATCCAAAAGAGTTTAAATTCGGAAAAGAGGAATGAAAGGGCAGAAAAAATGGAGAGCTCACTTTGTGAACTCTCCAAAAATTATATTTGCACCGGGTTAAACAGAATGAAATTTTAACAAGCAAGTTATCCGGTTTTCAGCATTATTTTTTGCTCTGCGTTTTGCTGTTGCGGAAGTCTGTTGGCGAAATACCCGTGTGTTTTCTGAAAACACGGCTGAAATAAAGTGCGTCACGGTAACCGACATTTTCGGCTACCTGGGAAATTGAAAGAGTGGTTTTGGTAAGCATATCCTTTGCTTTTGAAATGCGTCTTTCTTCGAGAAATTGCGATGGGGTCTTTCCTGTTGCTTTTTTGAATACAACGGCATAGCGTGCCGGACTCATGTTGCAAAGACCTGCATACCATGCAATGCTTCTTTCGGCGTTATTGTATTCCCAATCCATCTGCATTATACCTTTGAGCACACGGCTTGCCGCAATACCCGGGCGGGTTGCCTCAAAACCGTCGGAGATGAGGGTCATTATCTGCATGAAAAGCGAGTTTATGTGCAGCTTGCTCTGCGAAAGCTTAAGGGCAAGCATAAGCTGATTGAAAGCATCAATGAGAACATCGGACTGCCCGACTGTGTATATTCCGCTTTTCTCAAGTCCGCTTTGCAAAAGTATTTCCGGTATGGCATAACCGTTGAAGTGCATCCAATAATTCTCACCCTTGTTTTCGGGCAAACGGGTGATTTTTTGAGGCACATCCGGATAATATACAGCTATATCTCCCGGAAATGCTTCGTGCTTCTTGCCGTCAAATTCAAAAATGAGCTTTCCCGAAGTCACATAGAGAATGTAATAATCGGGTCTGCCGGCCTTGCGATCGGTTATGTGAATATGGTGCTTGTGGAGTTGGTGGCGGCTTATATCACAGTTGCTCACGGTTATATATTCTTCGGCTTCAGCCTTATATGGAAGATCTTGGCTTCCGTCCCAGATAACAACCTCCATGCTTTTGCCTCCTTGCTTTTTCTTACCTCATCTTATTATATACCATTATAAAGCCTTTTTTGCAAACTCTCTGTAAATTTTGTCCATATATGTATAAAAATAATCCATTTACTTTTGTGGTGTTATCATTTATAATTGGATTGTAAAGGTATAATATGCGTCCTGCCGCAGGTTGGAGAGGGATTTTTCCCGAATGTGCCGGAATGGCGGTTGTGGTGTGTATTCAAAAATAAATCCATGTGAAAGGAAGCACAGTGTGATGAAAAGATTTGCAGCTCTTGTTTTAACTCTTATTCTCGCCGCACAAAGTATGTTTTCCGTGTCCGCACTTTCCCAACAGGATTACAGCTTTTCCGATGGCAATCCCCTTGTTCCCGTAAACTATCCCCTTGCCCGAAAGGCGGCAGGAGAGGGAATAGTTCTGCTCGAAAACAAGGACGACACACTTCCCCTTGCGAAAAACTCCAATGTTTCGCTTTTTGGCATAGGTCAGATTGACTATGTTGCCGGCGGAACGGGCTCGGGTATTATCAACACCGAATATAAGGTGAATTTCCTTGACGGAATGAGAGATGCCGCAAAGAACGGAAAGCTCGCCGTGAATGAGCAAGCTGCCGCCGTGCATGAGGCACATTATGATGAATGGAAAGCAGCTGTTGCAGAGGCAGAAGCCGCAGGAACAACTGCTCCCAAGCTTGATGAAATTGTTCTCACCGAGGACCAAGTGAATGCGGCAAAGGCTGTGTCCGACACGGCAATTTACATTGTCCGCAGAATCCAGGGCGAGGGCAGCGATAGAACAGCCACAAAGGGAGAATACTATCTCAGCGATACAGAAACGGCAAACATTGCACTTATCGACGAGGCAGGCTTTGAAAACTTCATAATTGTCATCAACGCAGGAACTGCCATTGATACATATTTCTTTAGTGACTACGCAAGCGCCGACGCACTTCTTTATGCATGGCTTCCCGGCGTTGAGGGCGGACTTGCCCTGGCAGATGTGGTGACAGGTGACGTAAACCCCTCGGGAAAACTCACCGATACATTCTTAAAGTCCTATGATTATTACCCCTCTGCCGAAACTTTTGCCGAATCACAGACCTATGTAAACTACTTTGAAGATATTTATAACGGTTACCGTTGGTTTGAAACCTTTGATCCCGAATATACAAAGGTAAACTATCCCTTCGGCTATGGACTTTCCTACACAGATTTTGAAATTGCCGTTGACAGCGTGACAAACGACGGCGAGAATATAGCTGTTGAGGTCACCGTCACCAACACGGGAGATATGGCAGGTAAGGAAGTTGTTCAGGTCTATTTCTCTGCACCTCAGGGACTTCTTGGAAAACCTGCAAAGGAGCTTGCTGTATACGCAAAAACTGAACTTCTTGGACCCGGTAAATCGCAGAATATAACTCTCACGTTCCCCATTTCCGATATGTCTTCCTTTGATGACCTCGGAAAAACAGGTAACAAATCGGCATATGTCCTTGAAGCAGGTGACTATGAAATATATGTCGGAAACTCCGTTCGCAACGCAGGCGAAAATGGCGTTGCCGGAACATATACTGTTGCAAGCACAACTGTTACCGAACAGCTTACATCGCTTCTCACTCCCGGTACACTTGAAAAAAGACTTGTTGCCACCGAGAATGATGACGGCACAATCTCTGCAACCTATGAACGCCTTTCCGTGACAATGAGCGACGACGGAAGCTACGAGCTTGACACAGACGCCGATCAGACTGTTATTGATGCTGAAAACTATTCCGATGGCTCATCGGGACTTGAAACCCCCGTTCTTCCCATTCAGGATAACCTTAAATATGTAACCGGTCTTACAACAGGCAAGTATATCAGCGTTGACGTTTCTGTTGAAACCGCATCACTCTTTACTCTTTCGCTCATGCTTTCAAACGGCGGCGATGACGTGAGTGCGCCCTTTAAAGTTTATGTGGACGATACCGAAATTTCGGGACCCGAAAGCGTGACCGTTACAAACACAGGCAGCGGCACAACAGATGGTACCTTTGTGTTCAAATCCTTTGACATGGGTGTCATCACACTTAATCCCGGAAAGAGCACAATCAAAATTGAATCGCAGACCGATAGCATAATTGACATCGACAGCCTTATTTTCAAGCCTGCAAACGATGTTCCAAAAATTTATGCCGACAAGGCAAATGTCATTGAAGCCGAAGATTTTTATCTTGCCTATAACGACCCCAACGACGGAAACAACATGAATATCGGCACAGAATCCGCTTTCGGCGAAACCCTTGTTTGTAAAATGCAGGGTATTGGAAACTATATTGAATACCGTCTTATAGTCGAAGAAGCAGGTACATACGATTTTCTCTTTAACTATGCTGCAACCTCAAATGTTTCAACTCCTTATGCAATTTATGTAAACGGCGTTGACCAGGAGGTTTCTTATACCCTTGCAAAAACCTCTCCTGAAGGCTCAACCTCTGCCGACGGAAATATCTTCTATAACACCGCAGCAGATGCCGAGCCATTTCAGATCACTCTCCCCGCAGGCTTTGTTACGCTGAGAATCAAAACTGTTGGCGCATCTCCCAACATCAACAGATTCACGCTCACCAAAGCCTTTGAGCTTCCCGAGGGGTATACCCTTATTTCTGCAGAGGAATCTACTGTTATCGAGGCAGAGGACTGGGACGTTGTAAATCCAAGTACCGGCTCAGGTATTCCGTGGGTTGCAACAAAATACGGCGAAAAGGTCGTAAACGCACTTACCAATAACGCAAACGATGCAAATCCTCCCCGATACCTTGAATATAACCTCTATTTCATGGAGGCAGGCACCTACGGCGTTGTGTTCAATGCGGCGTGCACCGGAGAAAAGACCTCTCCCTTTAATTTCAAGGTAAACGGAAATGCCCTTGAGGTCGATACCTACACCTTCCCCAAAACAACGCCCTCCGGCGTTACCTCAACCTCAGATTCCGATGCATATTACCACACATACGCCGATATGCCTGCGATACTCATGGAATTTCCCGAGGGACAAGTTACATTCCGTGTTGAAAGCGGAACAGGCGGTATGCCAAACCTCAATAAGTTCACTCTTGCAAAGGCGGTTGAATATGAAACTGAGGTGCCGGCAGGCTATGACGTCATTTCCTCCACAGAAAGCACCGTCATTCAGGCAGAAAGCTTTGATGCAAATTATGATGCACTTAAGGAATCCAACAATCTGAAAATGAACAGTAAGACTCTCACGGAGGGCGACAGTTTAGGACAGATTATTATGGAAAACATCAAAGTTGGCTCTTATCTTGATTATAATCTGTTCTTTACTTATGGCGGTACATATACCGTAACCTATAACTACGCCGCAACCACTGCATTCACCAACCCGTATGAGCTTTATATAAACGGAGAAAAGCTCACTCATAGTGACTATTCAATGGTAAAAACCTCCCTTGCCGGCAGTACGTCTGCAAGCACCTATGATTACTATTTTGTTTTCGTGGACGCAGACCCGATTACCTACACCTTCCCCCAGGGAAGCGTAACCCTCAGAGTCAAAGCGGAAAACGGTACAAGGGATATGCCAAACCTCAACTGCTTCACATTTGAATGTATCGAGGCAGACATACCCGATGTAACTGTTCCCGATACAGGTGATACAGGTACAGAAACCACTCCCGATGAGGAAACCACCGCTGAAGAAAGACTTCCCGATTATACCGAGGCAGATGCCGATGCGGATATCATCATGTTTGAGGATGTTTACTATGGAAACGCTTCCCTTGATGACTTTGTTTCGCAGATGACAAACCTTGAGCTTATAAGGCTTGCCGGCGGTCATCCCCCCGTCAACGGATGCTCCTCCTCAATGGGACGAATGATAAAGTACCACATTCCTGCCGTTTCAACAGGTGACGGCGGTGCAGGTATCAGAACAAACGCCCTTGCGCAGACAACCTGGTGGCCCTGCTCAACGATGCTCGCTTGTACATGGAATCTCGAGCTTATCCATGAGGTCGGAAATGCGGTGGGCGCAGAGGGCGCAAGACTCCGCTGGGATACATGGCTTGCTCCCGGTATGAATATCCACAGAAATCCTCTTTGCGGACGTAACTTTGAGTATTACTCCGAAGACCCCCTCATCGCAGGTAACTGTGCTGCGGAAATCACTCTCGGCGCAAGAGAACAGGGTATGCACACCGTTCCCAAGCACTTCGCCGTAAACAACAAGGAAAGCGGCAGAAGCGTTTCGGATAGCAGAATCTCCGAAAGAGCTCTGCGTGAAATTTATCTCAAGGGCTTTGAGATTCTCGTCAAAAAGGCAGATCCCCGATATATCATGACCTCCTACAACCTCATCAACGGCACAGAGGCGGCTGAAAACTATGATCTTCAAACCGCAATTCTCCGTGACGAATGGGGCTTCGACGGAATCACCATGACCGACTGGAACAACGGCAATAGCCGCCCTGCCGCAGAAATCAAGGCAGGAAGCACAATCAGAAAGCCTTACGGCGAAATCAATGAGCTTGTTGGCGACCTTGCAGAGGGTCAAATCACCCGTGAGGACCTTAAGAAAAACGCAAAGCTCATTCTTCCCGTCCTCTTTGACTCCATGTCCTTCAAGGCTATGATAGAGACACATACAGTCACAAGAAGCGACGAAACCATGATTTCCGCCCTCGATTATAACTATATCAACGACGATCACTTCGGCGTGGCAAAGAACGACTTCACAACAAGCGCAGGTGTGTCCTATAAGGCAGGCGAATATTTTGAACATCACTCCTGGACACCAAATCTCAACTACATTTCCGGACAAGCTGTTGGTATGTCTCTGGCAACCGATGTTTCAAACGCAAATGTAGATTTTGAAGATAAAAGATTCTTCCTTGACTTTGTTGTTGATGTTGAAGAAACAGGCAACTATGACATCGAAGTGTTCCTTCCCAATACAGGAAATCGTGTTGAAGTTTATGTGGACGACAAGCTTGCAGGCACAGCAACCGCAAAAGCCGCCCTCAAGCACGAGGTGGTTAAACGAAGCAATCCTCTCACAGTTAAAATGACTTCCGGACTTCATACCATAAGAATAAAGGGCGTCAGCTATGTGGCATTTGAAAGAATCGCCATAACGCCCAATTTTGAAGATGAGGTCGTTACGGTTGATGCAAAAATCTTTAATGTCGTAAACTCTGATTGGGGTCTCAATTACGAAACAAAGAGCGGCGAAATGGGTGACTATATCCACATCACACCCGACCTTACCGCAAGCGTTGACGATCGCAGAACAGACCATTGGGGACTTTCCGCAAACGAATCCGTCTATAAGTACATGGCTTTCTGTTACAGAACAAACTACGACGGCGATATGGTTGCGGCAGGAAAAACTTCCGGTCAATCCTATGCCGACACTAATAAGTACACCTTTAAGGCAGATAAGCTTGACGAGTGGACAACCGTTTGCTTTGAGCTTACAGGAGATGAGCTTCTGACAGATGCGAATGTGGACGAAAACGGCGACAAGCTTGACCAGATTTTCCGTCAAATGCATTTTTCACCGTTTGGACAAAATGCTCTTAATGCCTCTGAGGATTTGTATTTTGACCTGTATCATTTCGGCTTCTTCAAGAGCGAGGCTGATGCCGCAGCATATTGCGCACAACACGCCATAAAGCCTGTTAGTGGAAAGGTGTATATCAACCGTGACAGCGGAACCTCCTATTACGACGATGTTGTTAATAATTATAGTAGCTTTGCGGTGTTCACCCTTAAAGACAGCAACGGAAAGGTTGTTGCACGCACAGGCGGAAATCGTCTTGGAATGATCACCGACGAAAACGGTGCGGCAATTGTTTACAGCTTTTCCGTGCCTGATGGAAACTACACTCTCACCATTCAAAAGCCCGGCTATGTGGCAAAGAGCATTTCTGTCACCGTGACAGACAAAAAGGCAGATATTGATGACATTTATCTTGTCCCCGGCGACATCAGCGGCTCATATTCAACTCCCTATGGCGACGGCGTTGTTGATATCGATGACTTTATAAGAGCCATCAGAGCTTTCTCCGACAGTGCCGATGAAAAGCTTAAGATGTTCACCGATATTGACGAGGACGGCATTGTTTCTGTCAGCGATGTTGCACTTATCAAAGGCTCACTTACGGCGGCAAACTGACGCAATTCCCAAAAGATTAAACCTCTCCTTATATTATAGAAGACGGTGCGGACCGAAAACAGGTCTGCACCGTCTTGCTTATACGTTATACTGCTTTTGAAAAGAAAATCAGAACTCAATTTCAAGTCCGTCATACGAAACGGTAAAGCCGTATGCCTTTGCCGCCTCGCAAAGCTCCCGGTGATTTGCCATACCGTTGTGGCTGAAATGATTTACAACAAAAATTGTGCTTTGGTCGCAAAGGCCCATTGAAAGGAGCTTTTCCTTTATCTCTGAATCATCCTTGAGTCCCATGTGACTTCCCGGGGCAAGCTCTGTGATGCCGTTTGTGCAGTCAAGGGAAACAAGGTCAAAATGCTTTTTGCAGTTTCTGAGATATTCCTCGGTTTCGGGCTTGAAGAATCCTGTGTCGTGGGCATATAGGACGCATTTGCCGTCTTTTTCGATTATGTAGAAAACAGGATTTGTTTTGGCATCATGCGTCGCCTTGAGAGGAGTGATCACATATCCTTCGGCTTCAAAAGGCTCAAAGGGAGTTATAAGATTTGCCGTCACTCTTCCTGTTTCATCAAGCTTGTGAGCATCCACGACCTTTTTTATCGACTCATAGCCTGTGCTTGAAGCGTACATATCAAGAGGAATATCGGGAATGTTGTTTCCGATGCCTTTCGCACGACACCACAAATCCTTTTCGTAAAGATGGTCCATGTGACTGTGCGTGATGATGCAGGAGTGAATGGATGCAAGAGGGAGCCCCCCATAAAGTGCGTGCATATATGTGTCGGCAGGAAAGTCTATGAGCAAAACATCGTCAATAAGAGCCTGGGAACGTGTTCTGATCTCTTTTCCGCCAATTGAACGAGCCTTGCGGCAAACGTCACATTCGCAGAAAAGAGCAGGAATACCCTCTGCCGCCGCTGTGCCGAAATATTTAATCTTCATCTTATAATCTCCTTTTGCTTTGGAATGTCTTGTTTTTACTATACATCATTTATGTGAGATTTTCATTATACTTCTGTTACTTTTTTGATTATTTTTACGTCGGCATAGCTCTTTTCTCACCAACACGTATTCCCATATAAGACACACAAGCATACCTGCGCCCTGACCGATTATTGCACCCTTGATGCCAAAGTGCGGCGTGAGAAAAAGAGTTAGAGGCAGATTTGTTGCAACCTCTGCAAAGGGTTTCAGAACTTCCTTTTTGTAAAGTCCAAGGGCATCTCTGAAAACAAGCATCACGGAGCGGTTTGCAAGAATAAAAAACGAGGCACACAAGCAAAAAGTAGTTGATCTGTCAAGGACATATTCTTCACCAAGCCAAGACTTTATAATGATGGGGAAGGCAAGAAAAAGGACGGGAGCGATAATAAGTGATATGGTGAAAATGCACACCGTTGCCTTTTTCCATATGCCGTACATTTTTGTGCCACCCTCTGATGCCCCAAGGTTTCCGAGGCTTGCCGCAACAGAGCCTGCCGCAAGGTTTATAAAGGACATTAAGGAGTTTGCAATCATGGTGTAATTGCTGTAAAGAGTGCCGGCTGAAAGTCCCATAAATGCCATTATTGAAAGGTTGTCGCACGAGCCTGTTATAATTGAACCAAGCCTGTGGAAAAACAGTGCTCCCACCTGACTTTTGATTTCATTTTTGTCTGCACGTTCAAGCTTTTGTGAATTGTCACGCAGAAACGGATAGCTTGTGCCGAGAAAATGGTGGAGAGCAGCATCTTCAGATACACCAAAGAAAATACCCGATGCAACATATGCGGAATAGCTGTGAGTTGCCGCAAGAATCCATATGCGCACAACCGATGAAACAACAAGGAAAAATGTGTGGTAAACCGTTGCCACAAAGCCAAACATCCTTGCAAAGAGATATGCACGTCTTGCCGCAAAAAGATAACCCGAAGCAAGGTTTATGACTGTAAGCATAAAAATCGGTCTTACATCGCCAAGTGCCGGGGGAATGTCAATAAACAGTTCGAGGTGAGGCATAATCAAAAGTCCCATTACGCCTGTTGCCACCGCACAAAACAGATTCGTTTTTTCAAGATAGGCGTTGAGAGCCTTTATTTTTTTGTAATTCCCCTCGGCAATGGGACGGTAGTAAGAAAAAACGACAGCCGCAGTGAAACCCGGCTCAATAAGCGATAAAAACGACATTATATGTCCAAAAAGGCTTCCGAGTCCCATATACTCGTTTCCGAGAAGTGTTATGAGATACTTGCGGCAAACAAAATTCAGAATTACTGTGACTATCTGCCCGAAAAGAGAGGCGGCAAAGTTGCACATGGAAGCTCTTGTGCGTGTTAGAGGATTTTGTAACAGATTTTTAAATGAGGTGTACTTTGTGGGAAATCTGTTAAGTGTTTTGGGTGCAAAGACGTTGCGGTTTGTCAATATAAAAGCCTCCGGGGTTTGCGTTTCATAAAATTTTACTCTTGTTTGCGGCAAAAAATGCCACGATTGTCTTTGCAGGACAAAAAATTAACATGAATGTAACCGTCAGTATCATTATTGAGTATATAATCAACAATGGAAAATTTCAATAATGCTATCAAAAGGAGATAAAAGAATGAGCAGAATTTTGTCAAAGGAAGAATTTGCAAAGTATCTGAACGAATATTACGTCGCCCATTATGGTGAAAGGGAAACGGACATCTGGTATGAAAAGCCGGCGGTGAACGTGGTTGTTTTCGGTCGTGACAACAAAATCATCTCGCTGAAAAGCCATATCTTTACAGGCGAAGTTGAGGAAAAAGTTGAGGAAATCTGACTTGTGAATATAACGGAAAAGGAGAATTACCATGGCAATAAACATTGACAGAACATTATACAAGGGACGCCCCCTTGACACAAGCGGCAGAACCGAGAGAGAAATCCGTACATATGATTTGCTTGACAGCCTCGGAATCGAATATGAAAGAATTGACCATGATGCCGCAGACACCATTGAGGAGTGTCTTGAGGTTGAAGCTCTTCTCGGAACCGTTATCTGCAAGAATCTTTTTCTTTGCACAGCGAATAAGTCGCAGTTTTATCTTTTGATGATGCCCGGTACAAAGCCTTTTAAGACAAAGGAGCTTTCAAAGCAGATTGGAAGCACCCGTCTTTCCTTTGCCCCAGCGGAATTCATGGAGCAATACCTTGGACTTACGCCCGGCTCTGTGAGTATTCTCGGTCTTATGAATGACACGGACAAAAAGGTTACACTTCTTATCGACGAGGATGTTTTAAATGACGAATATCTTGGTTGTCACCCTTGTATGAACACCTCAAGTCTGAAAGTTAAAACCGATGATATAATAAAAAAGTTTCTCCCGGAAGTTGGACATTTTCACATCACGGTGAATCTCACGGGTGAGGTGTGAAACCTGACTGTGAGGTTTGTTGGTCAACAGAAAATCGGACGAACCCCTTGAAAAGGACAATTTTATGAAAGGCAAGGAAGTTTGGAATTGAAGCAAAACAAGCCTGCAAAAAATGACATAATTGAACTGAAAATTGAATCGGTGTGCGGAAACGGAAACGGCGTTGCACACACCGGGGACGGAATGTGCGTGTTTGTGACGGGAGGAGCTGAGGGCGACGTTGTAGATGCGAGAGTTATAAAGGTTGCAAAGAGCTATCTTGTTGCAAGGATTGAGAGAATTATTGTGCCGTCGGAAAGCCGAATAGAGTGTGAATGTGAAGTTGGCGGAAAATGCGGAGGCTGTGTTTTCGGTCATGTGAGCTATGAATTTGAGGCGATGTACAAGAAGAATCTGATTGAGGATTGCATAAAGCGCATAGGCGGACTTGACGTTAAGCTTTCTGCGTTTCACGCCGCAAAATCGCAAAAGGCATATCGGAATAAGGCGATTTATCCTGTTGGCACATCAAAGGATGGTAAGCTTATTTTCGGGTTCTATGCAGGCAATTCCCACAGGATAGTTGAACATTCCGAGTGTCTTATAGGCAAGCCTGAATACACACAGGTTTGCAAGAGTGTTATCAGCTTTTGCGAGCAAAATGGTATAACTGCTTATGACGAGCTGACAGGAAAGGGACTTATCCGCAGTATATACATTCGCGGAGCGCAAAGCGGGGAGATGCTTCTGACCCTTATTCTCAACGGCAGAAAGTTTAAAAACCAACAGCTTGAGGATGAGTTCTGTGCATATATAACAGAGCGACACAACATTGTTTCGGTTTGCATAAATGTCAACACCGAGAGCACAAATTCGCTTCTTTCGTCTGAATGGCGCACGCTTTGCGGCGACGGCTACCTTACAGAAACGCTTTGCGGCAAGACCTTCCGCATATCACCTGCGGCGTTTTTCCAGGTGAACAAAGAGCAGACCGAAGTGCTATATTCCGAGGCGGCAAGGCTTGCGGATATAAAGCCGGGGGAGAGGGTGCTT
>JAZQKV010000110.1:0-4921 GCA_045542335.1 Eubacteriales bacterium | reverse complement strand
TCATTCTTTTACAAATTCCTCCGATGAAAATTTTAAGTCATCTTATATTATACACCTTTTTTATCTGTTAGTCAAGTATAATCTTTCAACAAAAAGAGAATTTTTTGTTTGTCGTTAGCTGAGTCCGTAGTTTCGGCTTTTTTACATTAAATTTTCTCGTAAAACCGGACATTTAAACCGAGACCACTGCAAAACCAAAAAATTTGCAATAATTTTCAAAAAATTCTCTCTCACCTCTTGCATTATTCGTGAAAATGTATTATAATATAGATGTGTGCCTTTGTGCACATTTCGGAATTTACAAAATTTCTCTGTGAAAATGGAGATTATGATATATTTTTCGGTGCTGAAATGAACAAAAATTCAAAGCCCTTTCCGGGCGGTCATAACAAAACTTTCTTTTTCGTTTTCATCACTTTTGCTTTGTGTTGGGTCATTCTGAAACCCTTTTGTTTTTCTGCGTATGCTATTGAAACAGATTCGCCTCACAACAGCTTTAATTACACGGTTTTCTCCGATGTGAAAAGCTCGGATTGGTTTTATGAGGATGTGACAAAGCTTTGCGAAAAAGGCATACTTAACGGCTATCCGGATGGTTCTTTCCGTCCTCATACAGCGGTGAGTCGTGCGGAAATTGTCAAGCTTGTTACCGTAACTCTCGGACTTGAGCCATCGGCAAGCTTTACAGGGAATGAAGTCAAGGTCGTATTTTCTGATGTTGCGGACAAATCCCTGTGGTTTTACGGTAACGTTGGTGCGGCGCTATCGGGCGGACTTCTGTTTGCACATGAATTTGACGGTAGCGAATTTCTGCCGCATGAAAATGTCACCCGAGCTGATGCCGCAAAGTTCATTTGCCGAGGACTTGACGTTGAGCTTATTCCCTATTCTTCCCCTTTTTCCGACACTGAAAACATTTATGCGATTGCTCTTTTTTCTGTTGGAATTATGAACGGAAGCATAAACGCAGATGACGGCAAGCGTGTTTTTGAGCCTGATGCTCCGCTTACACGCGCAGAGTGTTGTGCGGTTATTTCACGAATCATTGATTTTCTGAAAAACAAAGATGAATATATAAGCAAAGTGCAAAAAACTTTGGGTGATGAACTTGTTATTTCGCAAAGTCCCAAAGCTGTCGAGGAATTTTATGTTCACCTTGAGAGGATGTTCAAAAACGGCATTTTTTCTGCTCGTTTCAGCTACAAGGACTATCCTTTCGGCTCTGCCGGACTTGACACAATAAAGAAAAATTATCTTTCGGCTTTCAGCGCATTTTACTCTTCCCGCCCTGAATACGCAAGCCTTTTTGTGACACGGGTTTCCACCTCCGGAAACAGTCTTTGCGGCTTTCTTAATGTTGAAATTGACACTCCGAAAGACTTCGGCATTTCCCGTGAACAACTTTCAGAACTTTCCGAAAAAGCAAAGGAAAAGGCAAAAGCTGTGCTTTCCTCGGTCATTCTTCCCGGCTTTTCGCCAAAGCAAAAGGCGGATGCAATTCATGATTTCATTATTTCAAATGCGTCTTATGACACATCCGGAAGCTTCAGAAACACCTCATATCTCTCATATGGCGTGCTTTTGGAGGGAGTTGGAGTTTGTCAGGGATATGCGGCGGCGTTCAATGTTATGTGTGGTCTTTCGGGACTTCGCAGTTATGCTGTTTCTGACGGTGCGCATATGTGGAATGTTGTCATGCTTGACGGACAAGCGTTTGTTTACGACACAACATGGGACGACCCTGTTCCCGACATTCCGCAGACTTACGAGAACAAATTCCGGGGTATTCCACTTTCCCTTGCCGATTCAGACGGAACTCACAGAGCTTTTCTTTTTTATGCAAGCTTTGTTTTCTGATTTTCTGCGTTTCATTTCTGCACATTTTCACTTGAAAGAGGTTTATATAAGAATTGGAAAAAATCACAAATACTGTTTATTTTGACAACGCCGCCACCACAAAGGTTTGCGAAAATGCCGCAAAAAAGGCTCTTGAAATGATGAGCGAGTTTTACGGTAATCCGTCATCGGTACACTCCTTTGGAATTTTGGCGGCAAATGAGCTTGAAGCGGCACGAAAAAGTGTTGTTAAAGCTCTCGGCTTTTCGCCGTCGGAGGGTGAGCTTTATTTCACATCTTCCGGAACAGAGGCAGCAAATCTTGCGCTTTTGGGTTATGCCCATGCGAACAAGCGAAAGGGTTTGAAGATTATCTCCTCTGATTCAGAGCATCCTTGTGTTTTCAACGCAATGAAAAAGCTTTCGGAGGAAGGCTTTAACGTTGTCTTTATCCCCACAAAAGGCGGTGCGCTTGATCTTGAAGCCGCACGCCGTGAAATGGATAAGAGTGTTATTCTCATAAGCTGTATGACGGTCAACAACGAAACAGGTGCGCTTTATGACATTGCCGCCCTTGATGCTTTGCGTCGTGAGCTTTGCCCGGAAGCCGCACTCCACACTGATGCGGTACAAGGCTTTTTGAAAACGCAAAAGCCAATTGCATCTCTTTGTCCGGGAGTTGACCTTGTTTCGGTAAGCTCCCACAAAATACACGCACCAAAAGGAAGCGGTGCGCTTTGGGTGCGCAAGGGTGTCCGACTTTCACAGACGATTTTCGGTGGTGAACAGGAAAAGGGGCTTCGACCGGGAACTGAAGCTTTGCCGACAATATGCGCATTTGGCGTTGCGGCAAAGGAGGGGGCGGAATTGGCAGAGAAAAATTTCGCCGAGGCTTCCGAGCTTCGTGAGTACACAAAGAATAAGCTTGCTTCGGTGTGTGGAGATGGTGAAATCCGTTTTAATGAACCTGCTTGTGCCTCACCCTATATTTTAAGCGTTGTTATTCCGGGAATTAGAAGCGAAATTATGCTTCGCAAGCTTTCGGAAAGCGGAATTTATGTATCGGCAGGCTCGGCTTGCTCGTCAAAGCACCGTGAAAACAGGGTCTTGAAGGCTTTTGGTCTTTCAGACAACGATGCCGATTTCACAATCCGCATAAGCTTTTCAGAATTCAGCACAAAACAAGAAGCAGACTCTCTTGCCCAAGCAATTGCCGAGGGAAAAAAGACCATTATTCCCGTGAAACTTTTCAGAAGAAAATAAAATTATTCACATACTGTCAAGGGGTTTGAGATAATAATTTGCTATCGTTTTTTTCTTTCACAGTTAAATCTGATTTGCAAATTTCTTTCTCCAATGCCCGAAAAACGAAAGGAGTTTTGTCATGAAGCTTTCCTACATTGCCTCCGCCTGCGGTCTTGAAGCTGTCGGAGATTTCACAGACATTGATGTAAAGGGGATAACCTGCGATTCAAGAAACGTGAATCAGGGCGACCTTTTTATCTGCATAAACGGAACCGTTGTTGACGGTCACAAATACATTCCCGATGCGGCGGCGAAAGGTGCTTCGGCGTTTGTTATATGCGACAAGGAAGCCTTTTATGCTTACCGCACAACTCTCCCCCGAAAGGCAATTTTCCTTTACGCTCCCGATTGCCGAAAGACGCTTGCCAAAGTTTCCTCCTATTTTTACGGCGAACCTGCAAAGAAGCTCAAAATAATCGGTCTCACCGGCACAAAGGGCAAGACAAGCACCTCTTTTATGATAAGGGACACGCTTATGCACGCCGGCATCAACACCGGTCTTATCGGCACGACAGGCGCATATTTCAATGATATAAAAATCGACCTTGACAATTCCACGCCTGAAAGCCTTACGCTCCACAAGATTTTTGCGGCAATGGTTGCCGAAGGGGTAACCCACGTTGTCATGGAGGTTTCGTCCCAGGGAATCATGATGGACAGAGTTTATGGCATTGAATTTGAGACCGCCATTTTCACAAACCTCTCCCCCGACCACATCGGCGACAAAGAGCACAAGGATTTTGATGACTACAAGGCAACCAAGGGCGAGCTTTTCAGGCGGTGCAAAAATGCTGTTATTTCTGTTGACAACGAACATTCCGAATACTTCCTTGAAATTGCAGCAAGCGCAGGCGCAAGAATCACCACCTATTCTGCTCTCGGAAAGCCCAGCGACCTTTTTGCCACAAACACAAGCTTTGAAATTTCCGACGGTCTTGAAACCTCATTCAAGCTTTGCGGAACAACCGATGTAAAGGTTTCAACGCCGGGACAATTCACGGTGAGCAATGCTCTTGCGGCAATGGGTGCGGCGCAGACTGTTGGTGTTTCCACAGAGGTATCGTCAGAGGCACTTAAAACAGTAAGCGTTATTGGAAGGACAGAGCCGGTAAAGCATGAAAAATGCGATTTTGCGGTGCTTATCGACTATGCACATAATGCTCTCAGCCTTGAAAGTCTTCTGGGTGCGGTGCGTGCATATAATCCTGCGAGAATCATTTGCCTGTTTGGCTGTGGCGGAAACCGTTCAAAGCTTCGCAGATATGAAATGGGCGAGATTTCGGGTAAGCTTGCGGATCTGACGGTGATCACTTCTGACAATCCACGTTTTGAAAAACCCGGTGACATTATTGCCGATATTCTTGTTGGTATGAACAAAACCGACGGCGAATATGTTGTTATTCCCGACAGACGTGAAGCGATTCACTATGCCCTGTCCCTTGCGAAAAAAGGCGACATAGTTCTGCTTGCAGGAAAAGGAAACGAAATGTATCAGGAAATCAAGGGTGAAAAATTCCCCATGGATGAAAGAGAAATTGTGAAAGAATATTTTAACAAGCAAGCTTGATTGGCTGTATTCTTAAGTTTCAGTTCACTCCATATTTAAATTCAATTTTTCAAAAACAACAAAAAATCGGTGCGCTTCCCGGCTTTTCGGGATACGCACCGTTTGCTTTTGTTTTATGACCAATTGCAGGAGACAGGAGAAAAACCTATTTGCTTACTGAACAAAATTCACAAGGTAATAAACTCTGTCCTTTGTCATGTCAAGAGCAAGTCGG
>JAZQKV010000109.1:0-9455 GCA_045542335.1 Eubacteriales bacterium | reverse complement strand
TTTTGAAATCTGCGTAGCGACTTTCATACAAGCAGAAGATGAAACATAAAGCTTCGCACCCTAAAGGAGATCTTTAAGAACGTAGTTCTTAAATCCCCTCTTTACTCCACTTTCTGGGGAAGCAGAAAGTGGAACCCCCGTTCTCGGTAGAGAACAGAATAATTATAAGTTATGAGGGATAACGAAAAGATTTAATTTATCCCCCCGTTCTCGGCAGAGAATAGAACAATTATAAGTTATGAGGGGAAAGAAAAAAATTAATTTATCCTCCGTTCTCGGTAGAGAACAGAACAATTATAGGCTATGAGGGAAAACGAAAAGATTTTATAAAGCAAAGAAAAATCAAGAAAAATTGCCGGACAACCGGCGACTCTCACTCGGAGATTTCCCCGTGAATTTCCTGTAAACACGGCGCAAATAGGTCGGCGAAGAAAATCCGCACTTTTCGCAGATCTCCTCAAGCGTGTCGTCACTTTGCAAAAGAAGCTCCTCCACACGACGTATTTTTATAAGATTTTTGTAATCTGTCGGCGTGTAGCCAACGGTTTCCTTGAACAAAGCGTAAAACTTCGATTCGCTCATGCAACACATTCTCGCAAGCACAGACACCTTGATTTCCTCTGAACTGTTGCTCTCAAGATAGTCAATCGCCTTTCTCACAGCGTTTTCCGTTTCCACTTTTGCCCTTTTAAGATTGTCGGAGGCGAAATCGAGTATGTCGTAAAAATCTCTCAAGCAGGAATAACTCTTTTCAATGTCCTCACAAACGGCATTTCTATACAGCCTGTCAAATAAATCCTTGATTTGCGGTGCATGAAGTTTTGAAAATTCAAACATATTGCGTGTTGCTCGGGCTGACACAAATTCAAAATTTAGAGAATAGTGCTCCACATATGGCTCGGCACTCCAATATGAAGTGTATATCTGTCCCTTGGGGATAAACACAAGATCTCCTGCTTCAAGATGAAGCGTTGTGTCCCCTGCAACAAAATCCGATTTTCCACTTAAAATGTACCCAAAACAGGGGTTTGGAAAGCCTGTGGACGAGCCGGCAATGTAATTCTTTTCACGGTTAACTTTAAATATATGGCATTTTGAAAGAAAATCTGCGCTGTCAATCATTGCTTCTTTTCTCCTTTGTTAAATTCAATTTGCAGGATTGTACCCTCATATGACAGTATAATGCCTTGAAAAATTTATTTCAATAATATATAATGAAGCCAACATGAATTTTTTGAAACGAAAGGATTTTCAAAATGAAGCGTAAGACAATAACTTTTACAAAAATCAACACCGCCGAGCTTCTCGAAAATGATGTCCCCGAAATTGGCGCATACTCCGTCCTTGTAAAAACCGTCCATTCCACAATCAGTGCCGGCACAGAAAAAGCCAACATTACAGGTGACATGAACGTTTCCACCCTTCCGAGGGACGAAAGCATCACCGAGCCGCAATTCCCCCGCACCTGCGGATATTGTTCATCGGGAATTGTTGAGGCAATTGGAGCAAATGTAAAGAGCGTGGCAGTCGGCGACAGGGTTGCTGTATGCTGGGGAACTCATTCGAGCTACAACGTTGTTCCCGAGGGACTTGTTTTCAAGCTCCCCGAAAATGTTTCGCTTTCCGAGGCGGCAACTTGTCTGATTGCAACTTTTCCCCTTGCCGCCATCAGAAAAACCGGACTTGAAGCAGGCGAAAGTGCGCTTGTAATGGGACTTGGCATACTCGGTGCATTTGCGGTACATCTTTTGCGTGCAGTGGGAGCATATCCAATTATTGCCGCAGACCCTGTTGCAAGCCGCAGAGAATATGCGTTGTCGCTTGGTGCGGACTATGCTCTTGACCCATTTGAGCCTGATTTTGCGCAAAAGGTTAAGGCATTGACAGAGGGCAACGGCGTGAAGACAGCCATTGAGGTGACAGGAGTCGGACAGGCGCTTGACACAACCCTTGACTGCATGGCGATTCGAGGCAGAGTTGCGCTTCTCGGCTGTACCCGTGACCCCAACTTCACCATTGATTATTACAGAAAAGTCCACGGCAGAGGCGTTCAGCTTATCGGTGCACACACCAATGTGCGCCCCTCCCACGATTCCTCGCCCGGATATTTCACTCAGCGAGATGACATGAAGACACTTCTTGGATTTATTTCGGGTGGCAGGGTCAATTTTGCGCAATTTGTCAACGAGCATGTTTCGCCCGAAGACTGTGGAGAAGTATTTACAAGGCTTGTATTTGACAAGAATTTCCCTTTAGGCGTACAATTTGACTGGCAATAATAATAATTCTGATGCTTTTTCCTAAACCTTTTTCTTCTCCCTCATAACTTACATATCAAAAACCCTCACCGGGTTACGGGGGTGTTACTTTCTGCTCTTGCAGAAAGTAACCAAAGACAAGTTTAAGAACTACGTTCTTAAAAATCTCCTTAGAGTGCGAAGCTATATGCAGTACCGTCTGCAAAAGGCGAAAGTCGCTTCGCTAATAAGCAAAGATACTATTTACCAATATGATTTATAAGTTATTTTGTTATTCTTATGTTGTTCTGCATCTGCTCCGCTCCATATTCGCACGCAGAGGGAAAGTCGGTATTATGGGAGAGCTTTTTTCTAAATCTTTTTGTTGTCCCTCGTAACTTACATCTCAAAAGTCTTAATGTTCTTTCAAGCAATCGGTTATGAGGTACAGCGAAAAACTTTAATGTTTTTGCATCTCCCTTGTACAATCTTTATCTCTGCCTATGAAAACGGAGCGGAGCAAGAAAGCACAGTTTTGAAGCAACAAAACAACCTATAAAATAAATAGGTAAAACGTATTTATGCTAATCTGCGTAGCGACTTTCCGGCAAAATCCGCAAAGCGGATTGTTGACAAAGTTGCGATGTTGCTTTGCAACTTCGCAACTTTCATACAAGCAGACGGTATTTCAAACAAATTCGCACCAATAAGGAGATCCTTAAGAACGTAGTTCTTAAGCGCATCTTTGGTTCATTTCATAGTTGCTTGCAACTTCGAGAGCAGAAATGAACACCCTCGTTCTCGGCAGAGAACAGAACAATTATACGTTATGAGGGATAGATCAAATAAGAAAAAGACCCAAAAAACTTCGGGCAAGCCATTAAAAGCCTGCCCGAAGCAATTTAAAATGTTATTGCATATTCTCAAATGCCCGAATCCATTCACGGGTGATAAGCTCGTGACCTGCTGCGGTGGGGTGAACACCATCTCCTGCCCAATAATACGGAGGCATGATTTCGCAAAGCTTGTCAAACTTTTCCTGCAAGGGAATAAATACAAGACCATGCTTTTCGGCAATCCTCTTTGCCGCCTGCGCACGGAGAGCCACCTCGGAGCTGAAGAATTCCCAGTTGTCTGCATTCGCAGTGCCTTTTAAAACGAATGGCTCAAAAATTGCTATCCTTATGTTCGGAAGCGCCTCCCTGACCTCGGTGATGAGCATATCGTATATCTTCTCGTATTTGGGCGCATCAACGCCGTTCTTGTGCGCAGCTTCGTGCCATACGTCGTTTACGCCGATGAGTATGCTCATGTAATCAGGCTCAAGATTGATTATGTCAGACTTGATTCTTGCATAAATGTCTACAACACGGTTGCCGCTGATGCCTCTGTTGAGAAAGGTGTGCTCACCGGGATGATCAAAGCAAAGCCTTGCCTTGACAAGTCGGGGATAACCTTGTCCAATCTGGTTGTTGTCCTCCCGGCTTCTGCCGCAGTCTGTTATGGAATCGCCCTGAAAAAGTATTTTAGCCATGTTATTTTCCTCCTTGTTCCGTTATGTTCTTGCACAACTGCCTGTATTATAGCACTTTGAATGGTGGAAAATAAAGTTATTTTTGTGAATTTTCAGGTTCTTTGAATGTGCCGTAAATTCAAGCATGGATTCAAACGCTCATGCCTTTGTTGTGCGTGTTGCCTGATTTTCAAATATGCTTCGTGCCTGCGAGGAAAATTACAGCTGTTAAGTGTCTGCTTTGAACAATTTTACTATGAAGCATTATAACATAAATTGAGGTAGATTTTGAAACAATTGCCTGTTATAATGATAATAATGTGTTTGAAATTTTAAATCTTGAGTAAGGAGAGAACAAACCATGAAAGCAATGATTTTAGATTCAAATAACGATTTTCTCTGGACTGATGTCGAAACTCCGACACCAAAAAAAGGAGAAGTTCTCATACAAATCCACGCCGCCGGAGTAAACCGTGCTGACCTTCTCCAAAAGGACGGAACATACCCCTCGCCCGAAGGCTGTCCCCCCTGGTGCGGACTTGAAGCGGCAGGCATCGTTGAAAAAGTTGGCGAAGGCTGCACAAAGCTCAAGGTCGGCGACAGGGTTTGCACCCTGCTTGGCGGCGGAGGCTATTCCGAGTATTGCACAGTAAGCGAGGGAATGTGCATGAAGCTTCCCGAGAAAATGACCTTTGAGGAGGGAGCTTGCATCCCCGAAGCATACGCAACTGCATACCTCAACCTTAAATATGAGGGTGCGCTCAAAGAGGGCGAAACCGTTCTCATTCACGCAGGCGCAAGCGGAGTTGGCATTGCGGCGACGCAAATTGCAAAGCTCATGGGCGCAAGAGTTGTTGTAACCGTGAGAAGTGACGAAAAGGCGCAAGCTATAAAGAACCTTGGTGCAGACAGAATTGTCAACTCCAAAAAGGAGAATCTTGACGAAGTTTTTGAGCAGGAAAAGGTGAACATGGTGCTTGACTGCGTTGCAGGAGCAGACCTTGGACGCCATTTTGCGATGCTTGAGCGTTTCGGAAGATGGGTTATGATTGCAACACTTGCAGGCACAGAAACGACAATCGATCTGCGTGCACTTCTCGGAAAACGTCTGAAGCTCATTGGAAGCACGCTTCGTTCAAGGACAGTTGCCGAGAAAAATGAGATTATGGCTGAGCTTGAGGAAAAGATTCTTCCCCGCATCACAGAGGGTACATTCAAGCCTCTCATTTACGCACGTTTCCCTCTTGAAAACGCTGACAAAGCGCAAGAGGTGCTTCGTGCCAACAAGAACGTCGGCAAGGTTATTCTCAACGTAAGATAAAATTTGTTTTACCAAGAGGGGGTTGCTTTTTAAAAGCAACCCTTTTTAGTTTTCTCCTGTTTTCTCGTTATTCCTCATGACTTATTCCTTGAAAAACCTTAACGTTTGAACGGTTATAAAACCCTGTCAGCGCAAAAAAATCGGGGGAAGCTCACACGGAACTTCCCCCCTCGCTTTATAACTATTCTTCAATATTTTCCTTTGCGTTGCGCTTGATTTTCTGAGTTGTTGTCTTTTCAAATTCCGTGTAACGAACGGAAATTTTGTGAACAGCTTTGTAAGCAGGCATCTTTTCGTTGACCCCAAGAACAATGTCTTTCATCGCCTTTTTAACAGCCTCGTCATATTCTCCGCTGTCGCCTACACCGGCTGCCGGCTTTGTAATTCCGTCCTCGGCAAGCTTTTTGTCAAGCTCCTCAAAATTGGGGAAAATGCGGATTGCAACCACGACATTGCCTGCCTCGTCCTCCTCGCCCACCACAAGGCACTCGGAAATGAACTTGGATTTCTTGACAAGCGTTTCAATTTCCTCGGGGAAAACCTTTTTGCCGTTCTTGGTCACAATCATGCTCTTTGTTCTGCCAACAATTGAATACTGTCCGTCAGGCTGCTGTTTTGCAAGGTCACCTGTGTGGAACCAACCGTCCTTGAGCACCTTTGCGGTTTCCTCGGGGTCGTTGTAATAGCCAAGCATAACGTTTTCGCCCATCACGCAAAGCTCGCCTACCCCCTCCTCATTCACGTTGTCAAGCTTTGCTTTCATGCCGCAGACAGGATAGCCGACTGTGCGGGAATTTCTCACATTGTCGTCGTGCATAACGCAAATGGGAGCTGTTTCGGTGAGGCCGTAGCCGTTGTAAATGCGGAAGCCCATCTTCTCGTAGTCCTCAAAAATTTTGGGGTCAAGAGATGCCGCACCGCAGAGGATAATCTTAAGCTTTCCGCCGAAAGTGTCGTGAATTTTTGCAAAAAGCTTTGGCGCAAGAATGTCCTTGAGCTTATCCGAAACCGAAAGAACCATCTTTCCGGCGTTGAACATAACCATGCCGCCCTTTACCTCGGCAAGCTTCTTCAAAATGTTTGAATGGAATTTTTCAAGAAGAAGCGGAACAGCTATAAGAACGGTGGGACTATATGCTTTGAACTCCTTCAACATATGGCGAAGTCCCTCGCTGTATGCAATGCACGCGCCGGAATAAAGAAAAGCAAGCTCGCAGGTACACTCATATGTGTGGTGAAGCGGCAAAAGTGCAAGGCTTCTGTCCTCATGGGTCAGTCTGAATCTCTTGAGAACGCCGGCAATGTCCCAGCAAATGTTGTATTGGCTGAGCATAACGCCCTTGGCAACGCCGGTTGTTCCGGAGGTGTAAAGAAGCGCACCCAAAGCTTTCGGATTTATAAAATGGTCTGCATAAGAGGTGTCGCCGCCGTCAAGAAGCTCCTTGCCCTTTGAAATAAGCGCGGCAATTTCGCTCATGCAAATCTTTTCGCAATGCACGCAAAGCTCATCAACCATGCTCTGCTTTTCGGCAGAATAAATGAGAAGATCCGTTTCGGACATTCCGATAATGCCGGCAACGTCGTCTGCCTTGAGGTCCTTATCAATGGGCACAACAACGCCTGTTCCGCAGGTAACCGCAAGATAGGAAAGCATCCAGAGATAGCTGTTCTTACCGGTTACAGCCACTCTTTTTCCCTGATAGCCCATGGAATTGAGTGCTGTGGAAAGTGCCTTGATTTCGCCGAGAAGCTGTTCGTATGTGACAGAAAACTCTTTCTCGCCGCCCTCACGCCACATAAATGCAAGCCTTTCAGGATAATCCCTCACGCTTGTTTCCACAAGCTCTCTGATTGTTGAAACGAATTTCACGTCATAAACTTTGTTATCGGTCATAAATGCTGACTCCTTACAATATTTTTACTCGCAAATAATATATAAAAATTGCTTTTTACAAATTTGTGCCACAAAATCAAACTTTCTTTTCAGTTGATTTTTTCATTCGTCTGCGAAACAATGCGTGTAAGCTTGCGGACACTCATTGCAAGGTTAACAAGAGCAAGCAGGAGAGCCGCAACGGTGATGCCTGTGCGAAGATTCCGGCGACCCTTGAGCTTTTTTGAAAATGCTTCGTAATGATTCTCGCCGCCCACATTTTCTTCGGAAGTTCTTGTTATACGGCGGCAGCCTGCAAGATATTTTCTGCAATTGCGGCAAGTCTTGACATGGTTTCTCACGAGGGAGTTTGTTTCGTCGCATGAAGCCTTGTCAACGTAAAGCGGTATCAGGTCCTTTATGATTTCGCAGGATAAATTATTCATCGATAAGCTCCTCTCTGAGTTTTGATTTTGCTCTGTGGAAAATAACCTTTGCCGAGTTTTCGCTTATACCGAGCACCTTTGCAATTTCCGAAAATTTAAGCTCAGCAAATATCCTCAAAACAATAACGTCCCTCTGATTCTTATGAAGTCCGTCAATTGCCTTTATTACCCTTTCTCGCTCAAGCTTTTTCATGAGCACTTCCTCGGGCATATTTCGTTCGTCCGAGTCCTCATGGGTAACATAAAGTTCAATATCAACCGTTTCAAATTTCTTTTTGCGCAAATATTTGAAATATGTATTTTTTGCGATTGCGGCAAGCCATGTGAAAATTGTGCAGCTTCCGTTATAGCGATAGAAGGACATATATGCCTGAACGAAGGTTTCCTGTGTCATTTCCTCGCACAAGGCTTCACTGCGGCAAAGCTTGTGCAAAAAGGCATAGACACGCCAATAGTATTCCTTATATATTTGCTCAAATTCGGGCATTTTATCCTCCTTTCAACGTTTTATTCGCAGCTTATTCAAGCACACGAATCCATTTTGCATCGGGAAGTCCGGAAATCTTTTCAACGAGTTTTGCTTCAACGTCCTTTGGCGTAATAAAGCCGAGCTCGCCCTGATTTACGTCGCTCTTTACAACGCAAGCTTCGGGGAAAATTGAGAAAATCTCATCCTCATCTGCGCTTGTGCGCACAAAGAGGGGAAGTTCAAACTGTGCGGTATCCATAAGACCGTCCGTTTTTTCTTCTGACCAGCCGATATATTTGGTGCAATTGCGTGCGATGTCGAGGACATCAGCCATAATTGCGCTTGCGGTTGGGAGATTACCTGCGCCTCTGCCGTAAAACATAACGTCGCCGACGGCATTTCCCTTGACGGTGATTCCGTTATAAACGTCGTTTACGCCTGCGATTGGGTTATCACAGCTCACAAAGAAAGGAGCCGTGATGCAATAGACCTTATCCCCTACTCTTGCGCTTCTGCCGAGGAGTTTGATTGAATAGCCGAGTTTTTCGGCGAAATCCACATCGGAAGAGGTGATATTTGTCATACCCTCGTAATGGACTTTATCGGGGGAAATGGCGTTGCCGTAAGCAAGGGAAGAAAGTATGCAGATTTTTCTGGAGGTATCAAGGCCTTCAACGTCTGCGGCGGGATTTGCTTCAGCGTAGCCGAGGCTTTGCGCCTGTTTAAGGGCATTTTCAAAGCTTTCGGAGTCATTGAACATTTTTGTGAGGATATAATTGGTAGTGCCGTTGAGTATGCCGTAGACCTCCTCGATACGGTTGGCGGCAAGGCACTGCCACATTGGGCGGATAACGGGTACGCCGCCTCCAACGCTTGCTTCAAACATATAGCTTACGCCATTTTCAGCGGCAATTTTCACGAGCTCTGTTCCGAAATTCGCCACGACCTCTTTATTTGATGTTACGACATTTTTTCCTGCGAGCAGAGCCGCTTTTGAGAACTCATAAGCCGGGTGAGAGCCACCCATTGTTTCAACGACGACGATGACCTCGGGGTCGGAAATAATTTTATCAAAATCCGTAGTAACCCTATCGGCGAGTGGATGGTCGGGGAAAGTTCTTTTATCAAGGATATGTTTGACATTAAGAGTTTCGCCGCAAAGTCTTTCTGCGTAAAAATCGTTATTGAGTCTGATGACCTTTTCGACACCCGAGCCGACAACTCCGAAGCCGAGGATTGCGATATTTATCATTACAAGCTCCTAACCGGGAAAATTTTATTTTCTCTTTAAATTTTAATATACAGGTCTTTTTATTCTACCACACTTCATTCAATTTTAACAGTCTATTTCTGCTAAATAAAAGTAAATTTTTATCTTGTCAAAACCGAAATCAGAATGACTTCGGTTTTGACCTTGTATCTGATTAAAATCGAGCTTTAGACAAGCTCGATTTAACTTGGTTTAAATTTTATGGCTCATCTCTCCGACGGATTTATCCTGTTTTTTCTACTATTTTTCGTTTTCTCTTATAACTTATAGCTCAAAAAACCTTACCGGGTTACGGGGTTCCACTTTCTGCTTCCCCAGAAAGTGGA
>JAZQKV010000108.1:0-49535 GCA_045542335.1 Eubacteriales bacterium | reverse complement strand
ATATCCTCTGGGCATAAAAAATTCCTCCTATGGTAGATATATCTATTCTACCATAGGAGGCTCTTTTTTTCAATTGTCCGTTTTTAACGGACTTGTGCAAGAGTAAAGCCTCCCCTTAAATTATAATTTTTCAAAGGATTTTTGCAAAAATCTTGAAAAACTTGTTTATATTCTTCACCCTTAAAACTCAAATAACCTATTGTCATTTTGAACAAGACGTAGAAAAACGAGGTCTGAATTTGTTTATTATGCACAACAAAAAATGCCATAAAATACCAATTTTCAATTGTAAAACAATTTTTAATATTTTAAAAAGTAAAATATCGTAATTTTAGTTAAATGTGATGAGTGTTGGTAAAATATAATTTTTTGGCTTGCGAAATAGGGGAAAATGACGTATTTACGATACTTTTAAAGAGTAAACGTTTAAACTTAAATATGCGTTTTTGTGCAGTATTGTAAACTTTACAATTTGTTTACAACAAAATTCGACTCATTTTTTTGCAATTGTGAACAAATTGGCTACCCGAAATATTTCAAATGCTTAAAATAGATACCCTTGACAAAAATGACGAAATGTGTTATTATTATTAGTATGAGTTAAAGGTGTTTCTATGCCCTTTTTGGATTTTCGGCTTTTGTATTGTATGCGCTTTTGCTGAAATATGTTCTGCCCGGCTTGCGTATATATATAATAAGGAAGAAAATCAATAAGGCTGTGCGCCTTTAATGCAGGGATTTTACCGGTCGGGTGCTTTGGGCTGAAAGGTCAAAGACTTTGGCTGTGTGGCCTGAAGACCAGAATCCTTTGCAAAACCCGTATCCGGCATTTTCCTGTACGGACAGCGGAAACACATTTATAGGAGGAACCAGAACATGAAAATGGCAAAGACTGCAAAGATGAGAGCATGGACATTTATCCTTGCCGCACTTATGATTTTGCAGGCGTTTTCCGTGGTATCTGCGGCAGAAGCAACCGTAACCGATGAGGATGAGGTTCTTGCGCTTAAGATGGCAAACTCGGAAACGAAGCACTCCCTTGAAGCGATGGCGGAGCTGATGACTTCCACCACATATGAAACATACCTTATTGAGCATTCTGAAGATCCTGTCGGAACGCCCAAAGAGATTGTTATCAATGCGGTTGATTTCGTGGCAGACAAAACCACCGCAGAGGTAATTGTAAAGAAAAACTTTGCAGGCAGTGACGGCGAAAGCCTTCTCACTCCCAACACAGGCTCCGTAACATGGGAGTTTGAGATTGAAGAAGACGGATTCTATAACGTTGAGCTTCTTTACTTCCCTTATACAAGCGATCCTTCGGCAGATGAGGATCCCGAATCGTATAACGGAAAAACTGCGGCAATGGAAAGAATTATCAAGATTGACGGCAAAGTTCCTTTCAAGGAAGCCAGAAACCTTTCTTTCAGCCGTGCGTGGATTGAAGATTACACACTTAACGGATTTGTTAAGCCCGAAAAATTCTATAAAATCGGAAAATCAATCGAAGATGCTGATAAGGACTCCAATGCAGCAGCTGTTGACGGTGATTATGAATCCGGTTACAGAAAGGGCGGCAGATACTTTAAGTATGACTACTACCTCAACGAAATCAGACCCGAAAAGATTGAGGCTGAACGCTGGCTCACAAAGAGGATAGGCGACACTTCTGCTTTCTATCCCGCCCCCTTCGAGTTCTATTTCTCCAAGGGTACACACACAGTTACTCTTGATGCAACCCGTGAGCCTATGCTCATCAAGGAGGTTAGAATTGTTCCTCCGATGAAGGTTTCAACATATGCGGACGTTGTTGCTGAATATGAAAAGAAGGGTTACAAAGAGGCTCAGACAGAAAACCTTGTCAAGCTTGAGGGAGAATTCCCCGAATATGTTTCTGACCAGGTTATCTATGCGGTTAACGACAGAACTTCTCCCGTAACCGACCCTCAGCACTCAACTGCTATTATCCTTAACTCCCTTGGCGGAGATAAGTGGAAGATTTCCGGTCAGTGGATTGAATGGAATTTCCGTGTTGATGCCGACGGCCTTTACTACATTGTTCCCAGATTTATGCAGAACGTAAACGCCGGACTTTTCTCCTCAAGAAAGCTTGAGATTTACGGCGGTGACTATAATGGCGTTCCTTTCGAAGAAGCAAGAAACCTCCGCTTCAATTACAGCGATGCTTGGCAGGTTGTGCCTCTCGGAAACGACGAGGGAACTTTTGAGTTCTACTTTGAAAAGGACACCGATTACACTATCAGAATGGAAGTTGTTCTTGGCGATATGGGCGAAATCCTCCGTCAGGTTGATGAAAGCCTTGTTCGTATGAACGAGTATTACAGAAAGATAGTTATGATCACGGGTACAGACCCCGATGCATATCTTGAATATAACTTTGAACAGCTTATCCCCGATGTTCTCCGCGGTATGAGACAGGAAGCAGAGCTTCTCACCTCCATCTCCTCACAGCTTGAAGAAATCATCGGCGAAAAGGGTGAACAGTCGGTTATCCTTGACAGAGTTTCATATCTTCTTGACCTCATGGGTAACGATTCAGAAAAGGTTGCAGGTAACCTTGACCAGTTCAAGAGCTATAACGGCTCTCTCGGTACATGGCTTCTCACCTGCCGTCAGCAGCCCCTTTCTGTTGACTACATCGTTATTCAGCCCGCCTCCGCAAAGCTTCCTCAGGCGAAGCCTCATTGGTGGCAGGCAATCGGACATGAGTTCGGCGCATTTATAAACTCCTTCTTCACCAACTATAACTCCGTTGGTGCAAGCGAAGAGCTTGACGGCAAGGAAGGCGTTCTTGACGTTTGGATAACAACCGGTCGTGACCAGGCTCAGATTATCAGACAGATGGTTACAGAGTTTTCTCTCAAAGAGGGCAATCCTCCTGTAAACCTCAAGCTTATCGCAGCCGGCACACTTCTTCCTGCAACACTTTCCGGTCAGGGTCCTGACATCTCCATGGACGGTGACCCCGTAGGTTACGGTGTTCGTAATGCGGCACTCAACCTCAACGACAGAACTCTCCATGAAAGCGGAGCTATTCCGAGAGCAGGCACAGAGTTTGACGTTGAAGGCGTTTACACCCTTGATGAGGTGAGAACATGGTTCAACCCCGAGGCGTTTGTTCCGCTTACAGTTTATAACCCTGACTACAAGCCTCACGGCGACGAAAAGGATGTGGAATATTCACTTGCACTTTACGGACTTCCCGAAACCTGTTCTTTCCCCATGTTCTTCTACCGTAAAGACATCTTCGTTGAATTTGGTCTCGAAGTTCCTCAGACATGGGACGACGTGAGAGACCTCATCAAGGTTCTCTCCGCAGAAAACATGGAAATCGGTCTTTCCGAAGCCCTCACACAGATTATGATGTATCAGCAGGGCGCAGAATGGTACAGAGGTAACAACATCGTTTCCGAGGGTATGGCAACAAACCTCGACAGCGACGTTGCCCTTGACTCCTTCAAGAGTATGTGTGACATCTTCACACAGTATCGTCAGCCCTATACATTTGACTTTGCAAACCGTTTCAGAACCGGTGAAATGCCTTGCGGTGTTGCGGATTATCTCCAGTATAACCAGCTCAAGGTATTTGCTCCCGAAATTGACGGTCTTTGGGAATTTGTTCAGCTTCCCGGTATGGAAAGAACAGCTCCCGACGGAACACAGTATGTTGACCACACAGCTCCTGCAGGTATCAGCGCAGTTATGATCATGAAGGACGTTGATGACGTTGCTTCCGCATGGAACTACCTCAGCTGGTGGGTAAGTGCTGACGTGCAGTCCAGATTCGGTAACGAACAGGTTGCAACAATCGGTACAGCTGCAAAGTATAACACAGCTAACACCAATGCACTTATGGGTCAGTCCTGGTCTGCAACAGAGGTTGCGGCACTTCGTCAGGCGTTCAACTCCTTGAAGGGAACTCCCATGACTCCCGGTAACTACATCGTAGGCAGAAACACAAACTTTGCGTTCCTTAAAGTATATAATGAGGATGAATCTCCCGTTGATGCACTTCTCAGCTATATCACAGATATAAATAAGGAGCTTACAAGAAAACGTGACGAGTATGACTTCCGTACTGCTGACCAGACTCTTGAAGAGTACAGAGCAGAGCAGGAAGCAAGACTGGGCGTCGATAATTTGGACTACATAACAAGTCTCACAGACTAAGATTTTAAAGGAGTGAATCTAATGGCTTCCACTACGGTTGAAAAAAAGCCGCAGACCCCAAAGCTTCGTAAAGACATGACAAAGTGGGAATGGACACTCAAGGAAATGAAGGTCAATTGGGCAGGTTACGTTCTTGTTGCCCCCTATTACATCATCTTCCTCATGTTCACGGTTATCCCCGTTGTCGTGTCCTTCGCTTTGAGCTTTACATCATTTAATATGCTCGAAATGCCGAAGCTTGTGTTTGTTGACAACTATATCAGACTTCTTCTTGATGACGATATATTCCTTCTGGCAATCCAGAATACACTTATTTTCGCAACCATGACAGGTCCTGTGTCATACCTTATGTCACTTCTCTTTGCATGGTTCATTAACGAGCTTACTCCCAAGGTAAGATCTGTTGTAACTCTTATTTACTACGCTCCCTCAATTTCCGGTCAGGTTTACCTCATCTGGCAGGTGCTCTTCTCCGGTGACCAGTACGGCTACGTTAACGGTTGGCTTATGAAGATGGGTATCATCAATTCTCCGGTTCTCTGGTTTAAGGATGCCTCATTTATCATGCCGCTTGTTATCGTTGTTGCCCTCTGGACTTCTCTTGGTACATCGTTCCTGTCCTTTATCGCCGGCTTCCAGGTTGTTGACAGAACACTCTATGAAGCTGCGGCAGTTGACGGTATCAAGAACAGATGGCAGGAGCTTTGGTATGTAACACTTCCTGTTATGAAGAATCAGATGATGTTCGCCGCCGTTATGTCCATCACAGGCTGTTTCGGCTTCGGCGGAATCGTAACAGCTCTTGTTGGTTTCCCGTCTCCCGACTATTGCGCCCACACCATCATGCACCATCTTGATGACTACGGCGGACAGCGTTGGGAAGTCGGCTATGCGTCGGCAATCGCAACTTTGTTGTTTGCGATAATGATTGGTTCTAACTTGCTTGTAAATAAAATGTTGTCAAAGGTAGGTAAGTGATATGGGAAAATTTAAGATAAAAAGAAATGCACTTAACCGTTCTGCCGGTGGCGATATTGGTATAAGCGTTATACTTATCATTTTCGGTGCATTCATGTTTTTGCCGATGGTTTACGCCGTCTCTCAGTCGTTGAAGCCTCTTGATGAGCTTTGGATGTTCCCCCCTCGTTTCTTCGTTAGAAACCCAACATTCAAAAACTTTGCGGATTTGTTCATGCTCATGAGCACATCCTGGGTTCCTTTCTCAAGATATATCTTCAACACCGCTTTCGTATCAGTTGCAGGTACTTTCGGACACCTTTTCCTTGCGTCCATGGCTGCATATGCTCTTACGAAAATCAACTTCCCCGGTAGAAAAGCAATGTTTATGCTTATCTACTACTCCCTCATGTTCCATACAACTGTTGCAGGTATCTCAAACTTCATCCTTATGTCTGCTCTCGGTTGGGTTGATACATATTGGTCACTCATTATCCCTGCTTTCGGTAGTACCCTCGGTCTCTACCTCATGAAGCAGTTTATGGAAACAACAGTTCCCGATGCTGTTATCGAGTCTGCACGTCTTGACGGTGCAAGCGAAGTTAACATCTATTGGAACATTGTTATGCCGATGGTTAAGCCCGCTTGGCTTACACTTATCGTTTACTCTTTCCAGGGACTCTGGAACAGCGGTACTTCCGTTTATATTTACAGTGAAGAGCTCAAGACCTTTAACTATGCGATTCAGCAGATTCTTGCCGGCGGTATTGTTCGTTCCGGTGCGGCTGCAGCTTCCACAGTTATCATGATGCTCGTTCCTATCACAGTATTCGTTATCACCCAGAGTAACATTATTGAAACAATGGCAACATCCGGTATGAAAGACTAAGGAGGTAAAGATACATGAAAAAGAATATTATCAGAGTCCTCCTGGTTGCAGTCTGCGCCATTCTGGTGCTTGGCTCAATTCCGGCAGGCGCTATTATTCCTTATTCAACCTACACATACGACATCGACGGCGAATATGTTGAGTCCCCTCACGCATATGTTCCTTACGAGGTTATTGACTCCGACACAATCGGAAACGATGTTGAACTTGTTGATCCTGTTGACATCGCTGTTGACAGACAGGGTTGGGTTTACATTGCCGACGAAAAGGGTAAGCAGATTGTTGTTATCGACGAAAACAATAATTACCTCACCACAATCACCGAGTTTGTAAACGAATGGGGCGTTCCCGATGCCCTTGATTCTCCTGCATCCGTTTTCGTTTATCCTGCACCAAGTGCTGATGCCGAAAAGAATGCAACAGAAGTTTTTGATTCCAAAACACTTTATATTTGTGACTCCAACAAGAACCGTGTTCTTGTGTTCGACATCACCGATATTGAAAACCCCACCTTCACAAAGACTGTTTATCAGCCTGAATCCGAGGTTTTCAATGAAGACCATATCTTTAAGCCTGTGGGCGTTGCAGTTGATAACGTTGGAAGAATGTACGTTGTTGGTCAGTACACCAACCAGGGTATCATTGCAATGAACCCCGACGGATCTTTCTTCGGATTCATCGGTGCGCAGGTTGCAAAGACAAGCGCATGGGACATTATCTGGAGAAACTTCCAGACAAAAGAGCAGAGAAGACGTTCAATCAAAACCGTTTCCACCGAGTTTAATAACATCAACATCGACGAAGACGGCTTTATATATGTAACAACTTCTTCAATCGCCGCTTCCCAGCAGCAGCAGGCAATTTCCTCCCAGTCAAAGGACGGAACATATGCCCCCGTTAAAAAGCTTTCTCCCGACGGAACAGACGTTATGAAGCGTACCGGCTTCTATCCTCCGTCCGGTGAAGTAAATGTAAACAACAACAAGACCGCAAAGCTTGAAATCGTCGGACCCTCCACAATCACCGACGTTGCTCTCGGACCCAACGGTATGTGGTCCATCATCGACGCAAAGCGTCAGAGAGTGTTCACATATGATGAAGAGGGAAGACTTCTCTTTGCTTTCGGTGACAAGGGTAACCAGCTTGGTAATATCCAGCAGATTGAAGCTATCGACTATCAGGGAACAAATATGCTTCTTCTTGATAAGCAGAACAAGAACATCACCGTTATGAAGCGTACCTCCTATGGCGACCTTCTTAACGACGCAATTCTTGCTAACCGCGAAAGAAGATACACCGATGCCGAGAACTTCTGGCAGGATATTCTCCAGAGAAACTCCAATTTCGATATGTCCTATGTCGGAATCGGAAAGGCAATCTTCCGTGAAGCAAGTGCAATGTCCGATGATGATGAAAACAAGATTTCCACCTTTGAAGAAGCCATGAGTTATTATAAGTATGCTTATGATACTACAAATTACTCCGAGGCTTATCAGGAAGTGAGAAAGCTCTATATTCAGAAGTTCATCATTCTTGTTCCTATTGTTATTGTTATCGCTTGTGTTTGCCTTGCAAAGTTCTTTGGCTATTCTGCAAAGTTCAACGAAAAGGGACAGAAGCTTTCCAAGAAGCGTTCGCTTTGGAGTGAGTTCATTTACGGTATGCACACCTCGTTCCACCCGTTTGACGGCTTCTGGGACATCAAGCATGAACACAGAGCTTCCCCCAAGGGCGCAACCCTTATTCTTGCAATAACAATTCTTTCCTATATGTACCAGGCAATCGGTCGCGGTTACATCATGGAACCTAATCCCGAACCCGTTAACTTCATCATGGAGATTTGCTCCATATTCCTCCCCGTTGCTCTCTGGACAGTTGCAAACTGGTGTCTTACAACTCTCTTTGACGGCGAGGGCAGCCTTAAGGATATTTATGTAACAACTTGTTACTCACTTTATCCTCTCCCTGTATTCATCATCGCAACAACATTCGCTTCCAACTTTATAACTTCTGCAGAGGTTGGCTTCTGCTCCATGTTCACAAAGATTGCCTTTGTTTGGGTTGGATTCCTGTTGTTCTTCGGAATGATGGTTATTCACGATTATTCATTGTTTAAGAACGTTGTAACAAGCCTTGCTTCAATTGTTGGTATGGCATTTATAATGTTCGTTGGCGTATTGTTCTCAACTCTTGTAGGTAAGGTGTTCTCCTTTGTTTACAATATCGTTGTTGAGCTTTCGTACCGAATGTGATAAGGAGGGAGAATTAAAATGAAACTTAATAAGATACTTGCATTGCTTCTTTCTCTCCTTATGTTGGTCGGAATCACTTCTTCTTTCACAATGACCTCTGTTCTTGCGGCAGAGAAGAAGAACGCCGACGAGGAAACCGAAGAAGTTCTGGGTCCCACAGCGGATGAAATCTCCGCATATTACCTCAATAAGCTTGTTTTTGATAACCCCTATGAAAAGCTTGCAACAATGACTCTCTATTATGAAACAGAGAAGTATGAGCTTTGGGGTCTTGAACAGACCGGTGAAATTGCCTTTGTTGACAAGGCAACAGGTCAGATTCTTTTCAGTAATCCCTGGGATGTGTCCTCAATGAGCACAGATGCCAAGAAGGATGAAGTTAAGAAGCAGCTTATGTCGCAGATTATCCTTAAGTATAACAACAATTCTCAGGAAACAATTATGTACAGCTTCGTTGAAGCCGCACAGAACAGCCAGATTAAGATGCAGAAAATCAGAGGCGGTCTGAGAGTTGAATATACAATGGGGCGTGAAGAAGCAAGAGTGCTTGTTCCCGACATGATGGAAAGAAGTCGTTTTGAGGAGCTTATCCTTGATAAGATGCCCCACTACGATGAAGACGGCAAAAAGATTTATGACGATTATCTTCAGAAGTGCCCCTATGACTATATGCTCGCTTTCTACGGAAATGGCTATAAGTCCCTTGACAATGTTTTCAGCGAAACATCCAAGCAGTCACTTCTCACTTCTTTCCCCATAATCGAAAAGTATGACATTTACGTTCTCGGAAGCGACACCGGTAAAAAGGATAAGGAAAAGCTTGAATACCTTATCACTTCCTACACCGACTACTCTTTCGATGACATGGAAGAAGATTACAGTATGCTTGAATACGAAGCATCCCTTTCTTCTCTTCCTTTGTTCAAGGTTGCTCTTGAATATTATCCCGATGAAAATGGTCTTAAAGTAAGATGCCCCTCAAGTGACATCCGCTTTGACTCCTCCTCTTACAGCGTAACCTCCATTTCGTTCCTTCCTTTCTTCGGCGCAGGTTCTTCAAGCGACGTTGAAGGCTTCACTCTCATTCCCGACGGCTCTGGTGCTATTGTTGAATTTGAGGATGTTAAGGATTCTGTAAATGAGCTTACAATTACAGGTAAGATGTATGGTCCCGACTATTCTTATCATCAGATTACAGGTAAGAATCAGGAAATTATGCGTCTTCCTGCATACGGTATCTCAAGAACTTCCGAATACACAGAGTTTGATAAGGCTGCTCTTGATGAAAAGCTTTCAAGTATCTATCTGACAGCTGCTGAAGAAGCGGCAGCAGAAGAAGCAGCGGCAGAAGCAGAAAAGGCTGCAGCAGAAGCTGAAAAGGCAGAGGCTGAAAAGGCAGAAGCTGAAGAAGCTGCTGAAGGCGAAGAGGTTGAAGCAGAAGCAGAAGCAGAGGCAGAAACTCCCGTTGAAGCCGAGCCTGAAACAGAAACTGAGGCAGAAGCAGAGGAAGTTGTTGAAGAAGAAGCAAAGCCCACAAAGACCGAAACAGCAGGCTTTGTCGCATACATCGAAGAGGGCGAATCGCTTGCCGAAATCTCCACAGTTCACGGCGGTATCGTTCATAAGTATAACTCTACAAGGGCTACTTTCTATCCCAAACCCTCTGACTCTTATGAGCTCACCGGTATTTCTACAACCGGTAGCGCAACATGGTCTGTAACCTCCGACAGAAAGTACACAGGTAACTTCACAATCAGATTCATTCCCACCTTTGATGAAACAACAAAGGTTGGCGGCATGGCTGAAACTCTCAGAAACTACCTTGTAACCAACGGAACTCTCACAAAGCTTGAGAACAAGGGCGACGATATTCCCCTTTACCTTGAAAACTTCGGTTCTATCAAGACTCAGCAGAAGGTTCTTGGCTTCCCTGTTTCCGTTCAGACTCCTCTTACCACCTTTGAAGACAGCATGACAATGCTCGATGAGCTTCGCGAAGAGGGTATTGCAAATGTTAAGGTGAGATATAAGGGCTGGTATAACGGCGGTCTTTACTCAACCGTTCCCAGCAAGGTTAAGGTTGACAAGGCAATCGGCGGCAACAACGGCATGAAAGAATACGTTGAATATGCAAACGCAAACAACATTGAAGTTTTCCCCGACCTTGAAATGCTTTATGTTATGAAAGTCGGCAGCTTCGATGGCTTCAACTATAAGAAGGATGCCATTCAGACAATCGACGGAAGAACCGCAGTTCACAAGACATACAGCGCACTTTATCAGGGCTATGAGGACGACGGCATACTTATCCTGACTCCCATGTCCATTGCAAAGTACATTCAGAACAGCGCAAAGAGCTACGGTGCGCTCGGTCTGACAGGAATTTCCGTTGGTTCAATCGGCTCTGAGCTTAACTCCGACCACAACGACGATTATCCCCTTACAAGAGAAGACTCCAAGGAAATCCTTGTTTCTCAGTATCAGTATCTTGATGAAAACTATGGCTCTGTTATGACAGACGCAGGTAACTCCTACACACTCAAGTATGCTGACCACATTCTCAATCTTCCCCTTGATTCAAGTAAAAACGTATACGCCTCCGAAGCAGTTCCTTTCCTCGGCATGGTTCTTCACGGATATGTTGAGTATGCAGGCACTGCAATCAACCTTGACGGTGACTTTGAATACAGCGTTCTCAAGGCAATCGAAAATGGTGCAAATCCCTATTTCATCCTTTCCTACCGTCATGAGAACACCTCCGAGCTTAAGTCTTTTGTTGAGTTCAGCAAGTATTATTCAATCAGATACAACATCTGGAAGGAAGACCTTGTTGCAACCTATAAGAAGCTTAATGAAGCTCTTAAGGGCGTTAAGTATGAAACAATTTCCGATCATGAGGTTATTGACACAAGAGTTGTTAAGGTAACTTACAGCAACGGAACAAGCTTCCTACTTAACTATAACACAAAGCCTGTCACCGTGGACGGTGTTGAAGTTCCTGCAATGGACTTCATCAAGAAATAAGAAAGGTTATAGGTGTATATGATGAATAATAATGTAACAGCAACTTCTGGACCTGTAACCGGAAAGCGCAAGAAGATAGCTTCCATTGAAGCTAAGCGTGCAAGAGCGGGTTGGTGGTTTGTATTGCCCTTCGTTCTGGGTATTTTGCTTATCTACCTTCCCATTCTTATCGACTCGGTTTGGTTCAGCTTTAACTCAATGAAGGTTATGCCCGGCGGCGGCTTCAGCCTTGAATTTGTGGGTATTGAGAATTACCACAATGCAATTTTTGATGACCCCTCTTATTTGCAGATACTTGTTGCAAGTATTAAACAGCTTATTTTCGACATTCCTGCCATTGTTATTTTCGCACTCTTTATGGCGATTGTCCTCAATCAGAAGATGGTTGGAAGAGCTGTTTTCCGTGCAATCTTCTTTATCCCCGTTATCATTTCAACCGGTCTTATCGATTCAATCGACCAGTCCAACACGATGCTTAACTATATGTCAAGCGGCGGAATTGACACGGGTAATGCAAATCAGTCCTCGGCGGCAGAAATCATCAATGCCGTTGACGTAACAACATTCCTGGGAAGCATGGAAGTCGGCGTTGAGCTTGTTGAATACGTTGTAAATATCGTTAACAACATTTTCGACATAGTTAACCGTTCCGGCGTACAGATGCTTATCTTCCTTTCCGGTCTTCAGTCTATTTCTCCCTCCATTTATGAATCCGCAACAATGGAAAGTGCAACAGCTTGGGAAACCTTCTGGAAGATTACATTCCCCATGATTTCCCCGATGATTCTTGTAAATGCGATCTACACGGTTATCGACTCCTTCACGAGCGAATCAAATTCCGTTATGTCCTACATTTCAAGTGTTTACGAGCAGGCAGAAGGCCGTGTGCTTTCTTCTGCAATGTCCTGGATCTACTTTATCGTGGTAATACTCATCATCGCTGCCGTTGCAGGTATCATGTCGATGTATGTGTTCTACCAGCGCAGAGACTAATTTAAGGAGGAAGTAAAATGAATTCTGTAGTCAATAAGTTTAACAAGAATAATGCGTCCTCCAAGAAAATTAAGGTTGATTTTGAGGGCAAAGTAAGCTGGACAAAACGTTTGCAGATGAGAGTTGCAAGCAAGAAATTCCTTGTTTCCGTGCTTCTTGCAATTTTCAGATACGTTTTCCTTATCGGTATTTCATATGTAATTCTTTATCCTTTCTTCACAAAGATTTCCGGTTCTTTCATGAGCTCCGATGACTTTGTTGACGTAACGGTTAAGCTTATTCCGAAATACCCCACACTCGATAATTACAGATTTATCTTTATCGAGAACAAATATCTCGAAGCACTTTTCAACTCTGCAACGCTTGCACTTCTTTCAGCGTTTATCCAGACAATGATTTGTGCGTTCGTTGGTTATGGTTTTGCAAAGTTCAAGTTCAAGGGCAGAAACCTTCTTTTCGGACTTGTAATTCTCACCATGGTTGTTCCTCACAAGACACTTCAGCTTGCGATGTTCATGGAGTTCAAGTATTTTGACTTCTATGGAATAATTGAAACAATCACCGGTTGGTTTGGAAAGCCCATGACCTTTGACCTGATAAATACATTCTGGCCTCTTGCGATTCTTTCGCTTGGCGGTATCGCTTTCAAGAACGGTCTTTACATCTTCATTTTCAGACAGTTCTATAAGGGCGTTCCCGATGAGCTTGAAGAAGCAGCATACGTTGACGGCTCGGGTATTTTCAGAACCTATTTCCAGATTATTCTTCCCCTTACAATCCCGATAATGGTAACAATCTTCATGTTCGCATTCTCGTGGCAGTGGACAGACACCTATTACACAAGCTTGTTCTTCACCGCGACAGGACCTCATCTTCTTCCTGCGGTTGTAACAGTGCCTCAGTCACTCTCCACCTCCTATGCGGCTGCGCCTCTCCAGGAATCTGCGGTTCTCAACACCGCCGGACTTATGGTTATTGCGCCTCTGTTCGTAATCTTCATGTTCGCACAGAAGAGCCTTGTTCAGGGTATTGAACGTTCCGGTATCGTAGGTTAAGGATTTTCTGACCGACAAATAAGGTATAATTACAGCGGCGAGATTTTTATGAGTTTCGCCGCTGTTAAATTTAAGGAGATAAGTATGAACATAAGAAACAATCTTTGGAAAGACGGTAAGACAAAGTGCCTCACAATGAGCTATGACGATGGCACAATTCACGACTACCGTCTTGTTGACATTTTTGATAAAAACGGAATACGCGGAAGCTTTCATCTCAATGGAAGCTTTTTTGAAAGCCGCAAGGATGCAACCGTTAAGGCAGAGGACGTAAAAGAGCTTTACAAAAACCACGAGGTTTCTGCACATTCCTACACTCATCCCACGCTCACAGAGCTTCCCGATTATGTGATTATGGACGAGCTTCTCACCGACCGAAAGAAGCTTGAAGCATTGTGCGGCTACACCGTCAGAGGAATGTCCTATCCCAACGGAAAAACCGATGCAAGAGTTGCCGACCTTTGTTCAAAATGCGGAATGAAATATGCAAGAACAACAGTTGCAACAAGTAAGTTTGAGCTTCCACAGGATTTTCTTTTCTGGGATTCAACCTGTCACCACAACGCAAACATAATTGAGCTTTTCGACAAGTTAATTGCGCTTCCTTCCTTTGCGCTGAATATGCCGCTGATGTATGTTTGGGGACACAGCTACGAGTTTAACAACAACAATAATTGGGAACACATGGAACGCTTCTGCGAGCACGCCGGCGGCAGAGAAGAAGTGTGGTATGCAACAAATATTGAGGTCTATGATTATGTTATGGCTTCCCGAAGCATTGATTATGGCATTGATTACCACACCGCATATAACCCATCGGGCATTTCCGTGTGGATAACTGCTCATGGCAAACCTGTTGAATTGAAGCCCGGTTTTAATGAGTTTTAAGTATAATTGTTTAAAGGGGTACTTTTTGATAAAGCACCCCTTTAGCTCCCGACATAATAATGTTAGCGAGCAATTTGTATAAATTATGCATCAGATGTTTGAATTTAAGGATAAGCGAAAACTTAAGCCCTACCTTACCGGCAGGGCTTTGCTTTTTAGTATTCGTTCGCAGGAATCTGTGCTTCGCCGTCCTTGACAATTTTCACAATCCTGCTTGTTCCAAGTCTGTCTGCGCCAAGTTTTATAAACTCCGTTGCATCGTCAAAAGAAGAAATTCCGCCTGCTGCCTTGATTTTTGTGCCATTTGAAACGTGCTTGGCAAAAAGCTCAATGTCGTGTGCCGTTGCGCCACCGCTTGAAAAGCCTGTTGAAGTTTTTATGTAGTCGGCATTGGAAGATGAAACAATTTCACACATCTTGATTTTTTCCTCGTCGTTAAGAAGGCAGGTTTCAATAATAACCTTTAAAATTCTTCCGTTGCAAGCGGCTTTGACGGCGTTTATTTCTTCAAGGATTTTCTCATATTTTCCGTCCTTCAGCATACCGATGTTTATAACCATGTCAATCTCGTCGGCTCCGTTTTCAACCGCATTTTTTGCTTCAAAGCATTTTGCCTCGGTTGTGGAATAACCGCAGGGGAAACCGATTACTGTGCATATTTTCACCTTGCCCGACACATATTCGCTTGCCATTTTAACAAAGCTTGCAGGTATGCAAACAGATGCCGTGCCAAACTTTATACCGTCGTCGCAGATTGATTTTATCTGTTCCGTGGTGGATTCAGGCTTGAGAAGTGTGTGGTCAACTCTTGAGAGTATTTCGCCAATTTTCATGTTGTTCTCCTTCATATTGGTTTTGGTGATTCAAGGGGATGCCTTTTTCAAAAAGCACCCCCTTGGCATTAACCTTAAAAATTAAAATCCGTATCTTTCGGTGAGCTTTCTCACAGCTGCAACCATTTCATCCTTGTCTTCACGGTATGTAACGCCGTACCATTTATCCTCGGTTGTGAATACCTTCACCTGTTCGCCACGTTCACGGATAAGTTCGTCAACTGCAAAGGGGAGATAAAACTCACCCTTGAGGGGATTGTCATTGTTTTTGAGAAAGTTCACGAATTTTTCATCGAGAACATCAAAAAAGCTCGGGTCAAAGCCCCACATATTCATGGAAACCGTTGTGTCAAGGGGAATACCGCTGTTTTTGTCAAGTGCGGTCATTTCAGTTACACTCTTAAGGATACCCTTTTCGGAATCAACGTCGCAAACGCCTCGGGACACAGTTCCGTTTTCGCTGAGTGTGTTGCCAAGACGGAAGCCAACCATGCAAGTTCCGCCGTCACCTGCAAGACAGTCATGAAGAAGCTTGTAAGAGCCTGCACCGTAAAAATCGTCGGCATTGATAGCCGCAAAAGGAGTGGTCACCTTATCACGGGCGCAAAGCACCGCATGACCCGTGCCCCAGGGCTTTGTTCTGCCTTCGGGAACGGAAAAACCGCATGGAAGCTTGTCAAGCTCCTGGAAAGCATAGTCCACATCAATCATTGACTCAATTCTCTTTCCGACAACCTCTCTGAAATCCTTTTCAATTTCCTTTTTGATAATAAAAACAACCTTGTTAAAGCCTGCATCCTTAGCGTCAAAAACGGAATAGTCAAGAATAACCTCTCCGTTAAGACCGATGGGCTCAATCTGCTTAAGACCGCCGAAACGGCTACCCATGCCTGCCGCCATAACAACAAGTGTTGTATCTTTCATGATAAAAAACCGCCTTTCAAGAAAATCTATTCAAGTAAATGTTAGTTCTATTGCGTTATAATATGCAAATACCAAAATACTTCAAATATATTATACACAAAGCTGTCGCCCCATTCCACCAATATTTGTAAATATTGAAAAGCTTGAAAATGCTGAAAAACAATTGCTTTAACAAAAGTCGGTATAACTTGTAAAAAAGTTTCGCAAATAAGTTAAATCAGGGGGAAATGTATTGACAAGAGTAAAGATTTGTTGTAAAATATAAAGGAAAAAGGAGGCATGAAAATGAATAAAAAACTCTTTAAAAGAATGGCAGTTATGCTTGCTTTGGCGGCAGCATTTATGAGCTTGTGCGCAAGCTGTGACACAGCTCCCAAAGAGGAAATTATCGCAAGTGCCGACGGAACGGAATATACCGTTGTCCGTGGCGAATTTGCCGGAACAACCACCATTGAGGCGGCTGTAAATTTGAGAAAAAGCATTGAAAGCATAACCGGCGTTTTGCCTGATATAACAACCGACCTTGAAATTCCCGAAAAGGGCATTGTAAGAGCCGAAAAGGAGATTCTTGTCGGCGACACAAACAGGTCTGAAAGCAATAGGTTTGAGAATGAGCTTCGTCCGAAAGATTTTGTTGTTGATTTTTCAACCTCAAGAATCACAATCATCGGAGGCTCTGATGCGGCAACGGCAAAAGGCGTTGAATATTTCCTTGAAAACTTCGCTGATGCGGAAAATAAAACCGTTGCACTTCCAAAGAATACATATTATATGTATGACCACCCATATCCCGATGTTGAATTTGGCGGAACAAAGCTTGAAGATTGCTACATTTTCTATGATAACCTTGATATAAAGAAGGCGCAGAAAATACGCGAGGCGGTAAATGATGCCACCGATAAATATATGAAGCTTGCCGACGAGAATACCCCCGAAGATGCCAAAGGATTGCGCTTTGTCGTTGACGAAAGTCTTGAGCTTCTCAAATGCGAAGTGAGAACAGATGGAAACGGAATGGTTGAAATTGCCTCACGTTCGCAAAACGGATTTGAAAAATGTGTTGAGCTTCTTGAAAAGGCACTTTCCGCCGAGAGCGCAGCAACCGATTTTAACAGCAATTATTCACTCAAGGAGGATTACACCGTGAAACAGATAACCGAATTTGATGCCGCAAAGAAGCATTTCGTCGGCTCAACCGACAAAGACCCAATTTCCTATGAAATAGGGGAGGAAATGACGTTTAAAATTGCCCTTTATGCAGGTGAGGAGCTTGCATCCTGCCCCAAGTTTTCATGGTCTGTTGCCGGAGATGACGGCAAAAAGGACAGCGGAATTGTTTCGGGCGAAAGCGGCGAAATAACAGTCAAGGCTTCGAGCGATGTTGCGGGCTATGTTCGTGTGATCGTCAAGGCTTGCGATGAAAACGGTCAGCCAATCGAGGGGGTTGACGTGTTTGAAGGCGGTGCAGGCGCAGGATTTGAACAGATAGAGCAGGGAAAGCCGGAGCCGGAGGATTTCGATGCTTTCTGGGCAAAGCAATATGACAAGCTTCTCGATGTGAAGCCGGTGCTTGTTGAATCAACAGAGGTAGGCGGAAAAGAAGGTTTTAAGGTGTTTGACGTCAGAGTTGACATGGGCGATGAACTTCCCGTGTCCGGTTATCTGACCTATCCCGAAAATGCCGAGCCCGGAAGCCTTAAAATCCGTGCAACATATATGGGCTACGGCGTAAACACCCCGGGCATAACATGCATAGACGGAGCAATCACTTTCAGCGTAAATGCTCACAGTATCGTAAACGGAGAAACGCCCGAATTTTATACCGAGCTTCGTGCAAAGGAATTCCCGTCATACGGCTTTGAAAAGGACAAGAACAGCGATCCCGAAACAGTATATTTCAAGGAAATGATTATGCGAGATGTGCAGGCTGTGCGCTTCCTCATGGCAAGCGAGCTGTGGAACGGCAAGGACATTGAGCTTTCCGGCGGAAGCCAGGGCGCATTCCAGACAACGGCTGTTGCGTGCATTCTCGCAGATAAGGTGACAAAAATCACAATCGGTATTCCGTGGATGTGCGACCTTGGCGGCATCACAATAGGAAGAATGAGAGGCTGGCGACCCGATTACACCGATGCAATGGGCTATTATGACACCGTGAACTTTGCAAAGCGTGTGGTTTGTCCCACATATATCAATGCAGGTCTTGGCGACTATATTTGCCCACCCTCCGGTGTAACTGCGCTTTATAATGCGTTCACTTGCCCCAAGGAAATCGTCTTCTATCAGAATCGCACACACAGCTATATGCCGACGGTTCATGTTACAACAATGCGCTCAGAGGGAATTGATAAAGAACAATAATTTTTGAATAAGCTTTGAGTACGGCAGGCGTGAAGTGTTCCAACGCCTGCCGTTTTGTGCCTTTTGGTTGATATTTTTTTGGAAATTTACTTTACATAATCTGCATAATGTAAACCATATCTTAAATGAGTTTTCCACAGCTCTCCTGTGGAAATGTAAAAATCCCTGTGGAAAAGTCTGCAAAACCTTGCAAATACGTCGAAAGTTATCCACAGATTCCACAGAGTTTTCCACAATCCAAAGAGTTAAAACTCAAATTGCGACCAAATTTTACAAGATTATGTAAACCACGTCGCAACGGTGTTTTTGTTTTTTCAGTTTCTTAACAAATATCTATCGAATTAAGAGCAAATAGGTAGTAAAATATATATTGTATAAATTTTGCATAAAAGAAAGGACTTTACATGAGCGAACAAATCAAAAAGGGCGGACTTTCAATTGATGCCCAGAATATTTTCCCTATAATTAAAAAGTGGCTCTATTCCGACAAGGAAATCTTTGTCAGAGAGCTTGTTTCAAACGGTTGTGACGCTGTAACAAAGCATAAAAGGCTCGTTTCTCTCGGTGAAGCATCTGCTTTTGACGGTAAATACAGAATAGATGTCACCCTTGACAAGGAGCTTGCAACAATCACTTTCTCCGACAACGGCATCGGAATGAGCGAAGCAGAGCTTGATAAATATATAAATCAGATTGCTCTTTCGGGTGCAGTTGATTTCATCTCGAAGTATGAGCAAGAGTCTGACGACAGCGGCGCAGGTATTATCGGCCATTTCGGACTTGGATTTTATTCGGCGTTTATGATTGCCGATGAGGTTGAAATCATAACAAAGTCATTTGTGGAAAACGAGCAAGCCGTTCATTGGAAAGGCAACGATTCTTGCGAATACGAAATGAGCAAGACACAACGCCAGACTCAGGGTACAGACATTATTCTTCACGTCAACGATGATGAAACCGAGTTCCTCGATGCTTTCAAAATCAAGCAGATTCTTGAAAAATTCTGTTCCTTCATGCCTGTTGAGATATATTTCAACGAGGTTGGAGCCGAGCCTCCAAAGACCGAGGACGACAAGGAACCCGAAGAGCCTAAGCCTTGTAACGACGTAAATCCCCTTTGGCAGCGCAAGCCCTCCGAATGTACAGAGGAGGAGTATAACAGCTTTTATAAGCGTGTATTCTCGGATTTCCGTGACCCGCTTTTCTATGTACACATTAACGCTGATTATCCCCTCAATTTCAAGGGAATACTTTATTTCCCCCAGTTTTCCAACGAATACAGTAACATGGAGGGTCAGGTTAAGCTCTATTACAATCAGGTTTTCGTTGCGGACAACATAAGGGAGGTTATTCCCGAATACCTGCTTGTTCTTAAGGGCGTTCTTGATTGCCCCGAGCTTCCCCTCAACGTTTCAAGAAGCTATCTTCAGGCAAACGGCTATGTAAGCAAGATTTCTGCACACATTACAAAAAAGGTTGCCGACAAAATCAACTCACTTTTTGCAACCGAACGTGAAAAGCTCGAAAGCATCTGGCAGACCGTTAAGCCTTTCATTGAATATGGCTGTATGAAGGACAACAAGTTCTATGACCGCATAAAGGATTCCGTTATTTTCAAGACAACCGACGGCACTTTCAACACAATTTCCGAATATGCTGACACCGAAACTTTCAAAAACGACAAGACAATTTATTACACCGATGACGAAATCAAGCAGTCCGGCTATATTTCCATGTTTAAAAACGAGGGCATCAGGGTTGCCGTTCTTGACAAGGTGATTGATGCACAGTTCATTTCGTTTATGGAGCACAAATTCTCCGAAACCGATGACAAAAAGGAATACAAATTCAGCCGTGTTGACGCAGGCTTTTCCGGCGCACTCAAAAAGGACGGAGAGGTTATTAAAAATGATGAGCTCACGCAGTTTTTCAAAAACGCCCTTGAGCTTGGCGAAAATGTGAGCATTGAATGTGAAACCCTCAAGGACACAGATTTTCCTGCAATGCTCAACCTTTCCGAGCAGTCACGCCGTTTCTCCGACATGATGAAAATGTACGGAGATATGGGCATGGGTGCGGCAGGGGAGATGCCCGTGGAGCAAAAGCTTGTGCTTAACCTTTCAAATCCCCTTGTTGCAAAAATTGCAGATACCCTTGCTGATGAATCACGCAAGGAGCTTAACACCGCCATTGCAAAGCAGGTTTATATGCTCGCAGTTGTGGCGCAAAGACAGCTGGGTGCAGATGAACTCCGTTTGTTTGTCAGCGAAAACGCAAAGCTGCTTAACAATCTTTAATATAACGAGTGGGGGGACTTTTGGGTAAAAGTCCCCTCATTTTTTTAGAAATTTGATGTATAAAAAAGTACGGAACAGCTATGAAAAAACTGTTCCGTGTTTACTTGTTTTCATGTTATTTTAAAAGCTCGCCAAGGGTTTTTGCCTCACTTGCAAGCAACTCAGGATTGTCGTCCTTAACAAATTCGAGCAGATACTTTATTCCCTGTTTTTCCTTTGCAATGCCTATAAAGTCTGCCCACATATCGGCTCTCTCGGAAAGCTTCAGCCTTGTGTGGTCGGGTAGCCAGCTGAAAGTGTGAATAATGTCAACATACGGCAAAACGTCCCTTAAGGCAAGGAGATTTTCGCTGTGGCTCAACGCAAAATTCGGTTGCCAATAGATTCCGCAATTGCTTTTCTCAATGCTCCGGACAAAATCAAGTGCACTCTTTCTTTCGTCTGTCAGCGTCCCGGGGTGATACTCAAAAGCAATTTTCAAACCCTCTGCCGCCGCCATGTCCGAGATTTCCTTTGCTTTCATGACACAAGACTTTCTGTAATCTGTGTCTGCCTCTGCGCTCGGCTTTGTTCCTGCCCAGACCCTTATAATCGGCGCGCCGAGTGTCTTTGCCGTGGCAATATAGGGTGAAAAATCTTCATCGCCAAGCCTGTAATATGAGCCGTAGGACGAGGTTTCAAGTCCATTTTCAAGCATGAGCCGTGCCACTTTTTCTGCCGTTTCAGAATCTCCTGCCGGCACATGAACATCGCTTCCCCATTCAATATACTTTAAACCGGAACTGCTGACCGCTTTTATAATTTCTTCGGGGGAAAGCTTTCTGAAAGAAATTGAAACAAGACCCGTGTTTTTCATAGCTTTTCACTTTGCCTTTCTTTATTCCGTTTTGTTGTAAATACTCTCAAACCATGTGTTGCTCATAGGTATTTCACGGGGTTCTTCAAAGGTTGCAACGCCGTTTTGCGTGCAGACAATTGCGTTTGCAATGCCGTTTGAGCCTGCCACAGGGCGAGCGTTTCCGAGCGCAAAATCAGACAAAATTGCACCACCTCTGAAACCTATTTTTTCGCACCACAAGAGCATTGCACAAAGAGTTTCGCAAGCACAAATGAGCATATCCCGCACCTTCAATGCCCGGATAATCTCCGCATCTGAAATGCTTCCGACCTTATCGTTAAAGCCGTCAAGACACCTCCTTGCAAATTCATAAAGCTCTTGGATTTTCTCTTTGTTACGCATAAAGCCTGCAAAATTGCTCATATCGCCCTTGATTTTTTGTTCAACAGAATCAAGAAAAGCGTTTTTGGAAGAATCGCTCTTACTTTTGCAAACCAAATCCGAAATTGCGCTGACTTCCTTTTGTGCCAAGGCGAATATGTCGTTTTCACACTCATAAAGCTTTTTGTCACGACGCACCCTTGCCGAATGTTCCGCTGCCCTCATGGAGCTAACCTGCGTTGAATTGAGAGCCGAGCCACCCGGACGGTAAATTCCGAAAACTCCTGCCGCCTCTCCTGCGGCATAAAGTCCGGGAATTGTTGTTTCATAGTTGGTGTCAACATAAATTCCGCCATTCTGATGCTGCGCACAAACTGCAATTTTAAGCATTTCTTTTTCAAGGTCAATGCCCTTGTCAAGATATAGCGAAATTGCCTTTTTGTTCATGGCACGAAGCCTTTCAAAAGGCGTTCCGAAAAGTGCGCCGGATTTTTCAAGATAATCGTGTGCCTCGGGAGAGAGCTTTTCAAAATCAAGCCCTGTTGGATTGTGCATAAAATCCAAATATACACTTTTTCCTTCGCAAACCTCTTTGTGAACAAGAATGTCAACCAAGGAAGAGCTGTTTATCTTTGCGCTGTCAAAGGGCCATTGATACCCCTTGAGAAACACAAGCTCACAGGCTTTCATTGGGTCGCCGAAATGCTCTGCAAGAAATTCTCGCACGTTGCCATCACGGTCCACCGAAACATATCGGGGAAGAACCTGCTGATAAGTTCCCGAAACGTTCCACGGCACATCTACCGATGCAAGTCCATATTGCCATTCGCATAGATTTGCGCTTTTTGCGCCAAGCTCATATGCAAGACCACTCATGCCGCTTTGTGAGCGTGGGAAAACTCTGTCACGATACAGATAAGCGCAACCGCCCGTTGCAAGAATAACCGTCCTTGCATAGAATAACTCAAATTCACCTGTCACGCCGTTGTAGCCAAGGGCGGCACAAATGCCGTCAGTGTCCTTGAACAGCTTGAAAATGCAAACTCCGTCAAAAATCGGAATACCCTTTGAAGTGACGCTTTTTTCAAGAGCCTCTGTCATGAATTTTGATGTGTAAGGTCCTGCGGAGGTTGCTCTTTTGCAGTCGCCGTCATGGTCGGTTTTATAGCCGACATATTCTCCGTATTCATTGCGTGGAAAGGGGACACCAAGGCTTGCAAGCTTGTAAAAGCACTTCAAGGAGTTTGCGCTTTCGGTAAGTGCCGTATCTCCGTTCATTGCTCGCCCAGAAAAATATGTCTTTGCCATGTCAAGCACACCGTCATGGGAGTCGGAAGCGAGGGCAATTTTGTAGTACGTCTGCTTGTCGCTTCCTGTGTTCCGGGAAGTGCCCATCTTCATTCCCTCGGTTATGAGGGCGATTTCTCCCGGGGCATATCCGTCTTCGCAAAGGCAATCTGCGGCGTTGAGTCCTGCACAGCCCGAACCAATAACAATGGCGCAAAAACGGTGAGTGTTAATGTTGAAATTATTCATTTATAATCTCCTTAAATGGAAACCTCCGTCGGCGTTGATGACCTGTCCCGTTGAAAAGTCAAAGTCACCACTCATTAGTGCCCTCACGCATTTTGCAACATCTTCCGTTTCTCCCATGCGCTTTGTCGGCGTAAGGCCTGCATCTATCATGTTCTGATACTTCTGAAGCACACATTCCGTCATGTCCGTCCTTATAATGCCCGGACGCACCTCGAAAACAGGGATTCCGTACTCCGCCAGTCTGTCCGCAAACAGCTTTGTGACCATTGAAATGCCTGCCTTTGAAATGCAGTATTCACCCCTCATAGTTGATGAAGTGTATGCCGAGCAAGAGGAAATATTGACGATTCTCGGATTGTAGTCCTCATGCTTCCCAAGAGCGTCAATCATGAGATTTGCAAATTTCTGACACATAAAGAATGTACCCTTGAGGTTTATTCCGAGCACCCTGTCAAAGCTCTCTTCGCCCACCTCAAGAATGTCGCTTCGCACCGCAGGTGCAACACCTGCATTGTTGACAAGTCCGTCAAGCCTGCCATACGCTGACTTTATATGCGAGTAAAGTGCCTCAACATCACCTTTGTCCGAAATGTCGCACTTTATGTATTCGTAGTCGCACCCTGCTTTTTCAAGCTGTGCCTTTGTTTCGTCGGCAAGCTCCGGCTTTGTCGCGCACATTATGACACGCACGTTTTCCTGTGTGCCGAGAAGCTCTGCGATTTTGTATCCGATTCCTCTGGCAGAGCCTGTTACAAGTATAATCTTTTTCAAAAGCTTTTCTCCTTATCTGAATGTGTAGGAAATTTTTCCGGCTGCTGTTTTATCCTTGAGTTTTAACATGAATCTGTACAGTCTTCCGTCCCAGGATTTCATGAAATTGTTGTCTTCGGGATGGAAAATATCCTCTGTTTCAAGCTCGTACTCGGGAATGTCAAGCTCCATTACAAGCTCGGCACCGTTTTCAGCCTTTATGATGATTTTGCCGTCTTTTTCTTCAACGGGATATGCCGACATAAAGTTGAGAACAATATCCTTTTCGCCCTTGAAGCAAAATTCCTCCGTGACGGTTATTCTTCCAACCTGTTTGTCAAAATCAAGCGTTCTCTTCCACATCTTTATGTCCTCGCTGTCATATGCCGCCGCAAAATCCTGCGAGAAAACCGTCCTTGTCCCATCGGAAGAATACTTTACATCATTTGCACGGAACTTGGGACCTTCGTGCTGGTCAATTCCTCCGATTGTCGGAAGATTGTGGTAGTTACTGCAGTTTTGCCACAGGGAGTATCTTGTTTTGGGGTTGAAAGTAAGTGCACTGTAAACAAGGCTTCCTGCATCGACAATAAAGGGTGCGCCATCCTTGTAAACTATAAAGTTTCCAACGTCATTGTGGTTGTGGTTTTCGGCGTTGTGACCACCCTTTGCCGCAAGATAAAGACCGTCCGTGCTGCTTTTGCTCTGCCTTGAAACCATGTAGTTTATGCTTTCAAGATAACAGTCCGTAACATAAGAAAAAGGTTTGTCATATTCCAACATATTGAAGTATTCATTGAAGAAAAACACTTTGTTTGTCGTTAAATAGCTTGTTGTATATTCATTTAAGAAGCTTTTTCCGACAATACTCTTTTTTGATCCTGTTTCACGGTCTATGGTGCAATTTGTATCAAGTTGCTTTTTCGCAAGGGAAACCATTTCGTCAGAGCCAAGCTCGATTCCATGACGGTACAGCTTTCCGCAGGAAGCCGCAAGTCTGACCTTGGCAGGAGAGTCGGCAAAATTCGTCACATATCCGTCAAAAATCTGTGCCTTGACAAAGTATTCTGCGATGTTCTTTATCTTGGCGTTGTTGTATAAGTTGATTTTTCCGTCCGTCGCATTTTTGACATAGTAGATGATGTCAAGAACATTAAGTCCTGCCGCTGTCCAGTATGAAGGACCCTCGTCGCAGGCTCCGTCCTCCGGCATACAGTTTATATACACATCAACCGAGCGAAGCACCCTTGCAACAAGCTCTGCTCTTTTTTCCTTATCCCTTATAAAAGCAAGACCCGAAACAATAAGGTTTGAGTTTATCCACGTATTCCAGTTGTTCACACTTTTGTTGCCATTAAGACCTGACCACCAGAAGCTGTCATCATTCATTGCAGGATAAAGCACACGCCTGTCAACTTCTTTTTCAAGGAATTTGCATATGTTGACGCTCAGCTCATCAAGCTTTTGCTTCATGACCGTGTATGTAAAGGCAAGTGCCGTTGCGGTTTCTGCGGCAAAAAGGTCAACAATCGGGTCATAGGGGTCGGGCAGGGAATCGGCAGATGACCTTTGGTGTGCATGAGCCGGAAGACACCATGTCGCTTCCTCAAGAATCATCCAGACAAGATTCATGATTCTTTCGATGTATTCGCCCTTGTTTTCAATTGCTTCGACAAAGGTGTAACTGATAAGAGCACGTCTGCGGTCGAAATACTTTGCCTCAAATTTGTCCCTGTTCTTTTCTGTCACAAACTGACGGAAAAGCGTTGCATAAAGGGGCTCGAAAACATAGTTGTCGTAGGTTTCTTTTGCATTTCCGATAAAACCCTCCAGAGGCTCGCGCATCTTTTCCCAATAAGCTCTGTCCGAAATTGGACGGAAAAAGTTGTAATCGTTGATAAATGGGAGAATTGCTTCTTTGCTGTAATACATTTCAAGCATTTTAAAATACCTCTTTTCACTTTTTATTTTTTGGGAATACTGTTATAAATTGGCATGTATACCTCTTTGTCACGGATAACGCAGCCTGCCACCTTTACCGCCCTCATAAGCTCGCTGCACTTTCCGCAGGCAATACAGCATTTTGACTTGTCCATAGCTCCGTTTTTGCAAATGTCCATATAGAATTCAGGATAAGCAAACGCCTGACGACCAAAGCCTGCAATGTCGCAAACACCGCCCTCAATACAGCCTGCCGCAAGGTTTGCACCCTCATCTGACATATACGAAAACGCCGAGCCTATGACAGCCATGTCGGGACATTCATCCTTTACCGCCTTAACACAGGCACACATTCTTTCAACCCCCGTCAAAGGCTCTTCCGGCGGCACATAAGGACCTGCATTGTAAGGACGGTTTACATGGGGATTGACATAAGGATTTCCTGCCGTGATGTCAATAAGCTTCATGCCGAACTTGTCGTGAAGCGTTCTCACAACACGAAGCGGCTCGTCAAGAACAGGCATAAGACCGTTTTCCGCATCCACACCAAAACCGTAAGGATATTCAAAACCGTCATAAACGTTGAAGCGTGATGTAACAATGAATTTGCCGTCGCTCACCGCTGACTTTGCGTTTGCAATAGCGTTGAAATAAAGTCGGGTCCTGTTTTCATAACTTCCGCCATATTTGCCCATGCGTACATGCGCCCCCATAAGCTCGCTCATGAGATAGCCGTGACAGCATTTTATGTCAACTCCGTCAAAGCCTGCCTCGTGTGCAAGAGCAGATGCATTTCCATAGGTTTCTTCAAGTGCTTCAAGATAATCGTCACTAAGTATCCTGTCCGCTGAAATTGCACCTGACTTTTCAAAAATCGGCTTGTTGTATGCAATGAGAGGGGCAGGCACGCCCTCGGGTTTTGAATAACGTCCCGAATGTGTCGCCTGCATTATGATAATGGGGCAGACACCCGTTGTTTTTGTGGCAACCTCCCGGATTTCGTCGTTAAGCCTTTTGAAGCTGTCAAGATTTTTCCGGCAAATGTAAAGCTGTCGGGGATTTGCACGCCCCTCGTTTACTATTGCCGTTGCCTCAAACCAGATTATACCCGCACCGCTTGCGGCAAATCTCATGTAGCGTCTGTGAGTAAGCTCGTCAATTGCGCCGCCGGAAGTTCCGTCGCACCCCTCCATTGGCTGAATTGCAATTCTGTTTGAAGAAAAAACGCCGTCAGAAATTTCCAAAGGCTTTTTTAAAATGTCAAGGTTTTCCGAATAGGGAATGTTGAAACTCTTTTCGCATATCTGCGCTTGAAACTTTTTCATATTTTTTTGTTTTACCCTTTCATTGTTTACAATTGTGTGTTATACTTAATATTACTATACCTATAATAACACAAATGTAATCGGAAATCTAATTTATAATTGCTGAAAAATATGTAAAAGTTGCGATAGGGGTGAAAAAATGGACAAATCTCCGGGAATAGACATTGTTTATAAGCAACACACAACCGAATACAATGTGCATTATCATTATGACCATGAAATAATTTATATTTCCGACGGCGAATGTGAAACAACCGTCAACGGAAAGAGCTATCTTGCCAAAAAAGGCGATGTTGTCCTTATATGCAACCTTGAAAATCACGCCACCCATATAATCCGCAAGCCTTATGAAAGATATATAATAACCGTCAGTCCCCTTGCCCTCAACAATGCTCTTTCAGATGACCGCCTTTGCGCCATGTTCAAGCAACGCACCGAGGGCTTTTGCCATTGCCTTGATATGTCACACACCGACATACACAGCCTTTTCGAGAGAATGTATGCCGAAAAGCAAAACCCGGATGCCTTTTCCGATGAGCTTGCGGTGATGTATCTTCGTCAGATAATGATAAGCCTTTACAGAAATCACAACCGCAATTTTCCCACAGAGCTTGGAAAGACCCATAGTGCTGTGCTTGCCGCCCAAAGGTATATGGAAAAGAATTTTGCCGAGGATATTCGCATCGAGGAACTCGCAAAAATGAGCTTTATGGATAAATACTATTTCTCCCATGCCTTTAAAGAGTTTTCGGGAAAAAGTCCTAAAGCATACCTCACAGGCGTGCGCCTTGCAAACGCCATTAAACTCATTTCAGCAACCGGAATGAGCGTGTCCGAGGTGTGCGAAAAAAGCGGTTTTTCCGACATAAACAATTTTATAAGACTTTTTAAGAACACTTTCGGCACAACTCCATCACGCTACAACAAAAACAAATAATGCTTCTGAAACAGTCGCACTAAGGCTTTTTAAAAATACCTTCGGTACAACTCCTTTACGTCATAAAAATGTAAAAATTCCCTCTGTAAAAGCAGAGGGAATTGTCTTTTAAAATGAAGCAATTTTATTTATCAGATCTTCCATGAGGGCATCACGGCAAATGTTGTAAACGTATCTCATAGGGTGAGCATCGGGACAGATTGTGAGATGATTGTCGTAAGAGGGAAGATTTGCATGGATGATTCTCGAATTCATAAATCTGTCGTTGTCGTTGAGAAGCCATGCCACCGCCGTAACGTCCCATATAACTCTTGTCCACGGCTTTCCGAGGGCATAACCGTCAGCTTCGTCAATGACGCATTTTGCAAGATAATCTGCAAGTGGATTTTTGCCCACAAGCCAATATTCAAGCTCTGGCTTTGAAATCGTAAACGCACTCACAACTCCCATGCATGGAAGCTGAACAAACGGCACACCGGAAGAAATCACAACTCTTGCCGCCGCAACATCCTGATACAGATTGAATTCCCTCTGATGCATAAAATCAACTGCATGACCGCCAAGCCACACAACCACTGTGTTATTTGCAACAGCCGGATTCAAAAGTATCGCCGATGCCACATTTGTTATCGCCCCGATTGCCACAACATAAAGCGGCTTTTCCGGAGAATATCCGTCTGCAAGCCTTGCAAGATGCTCTGCCGCAGGGGAACTCACCGCCGTTTTTTCGTCCTCAAGATACCTGTCCGAGCCCTTGAAGATTTCAACCTCACTTTTCATAATATCCATGAGTCTTTTTAGTTCTTCGTAGCTTTTTTCCATTCCGTCGGCAGGGGAGGTAGACCTGTTGTTAAAGAAAGGGGCGGCGTAAATAGCTTTTACGTTGAGTTTTTCCCCCGAAAGAAGCATATATGAAATTGCAAACTGATCGTCAATCTCGTTGTACGCATCTGTGTCAAGTACGACATCGATTTTTCCATCCGGTACTTCAAGATTTTTAATTCTCTGAATGTCTGTCATTATTCCGTTCTCCTTTTATTTTCCAACACAGAAATGCGCAAAAATTTCGCTGACAATTTCTTCGTTGACACTTCTGCCGTCAGTTTCGCCCAAAGCCGCCGCTGCAGCTTCAAGCTCGGCACAAGCCATGTCGGGAGTTAGCACACGCAAAGCCTCAAGGGCATTTTCAAGATAAGTCTTTGCTTTGAGAACTGAGGCATTTTGCCTTGCATTTGTAAGAATAAGACCGCCTCTTATTTCGTCATCACCGGCAGGATAAAAGTTGTTCACCGCCTCCGAAAGAACGTCAAAACCCTCGCATTTGCCTGCACTAATTATGCAAGGCTCGGGAAGTCCGGCATTTTTAAGATGAGCTTTAATTGCTTGCGTGCTTGCGCACAAAGTGTCTGATTTATTGATAAGCGTGACAATGTTTTTACCCTCGCAGCAGGATGTCACTTTCTCAATTATCTCGCTGTCCAAATCGGAGAAATCCCTCGAACCGTCGAACATAAGAAACACAAGCTCCGCATTTTCAAGAGCCTCAAATGAACGCTCAATGCCGATTTTCTCAATAACATTGTCCGATTCCCTGATACCTGCCGTGTCAGACAGCAGAAGAGTTATGTTTCCGAGCTTCACACGCTCTGTTATAACATCTCTTGTTGTTCCGGCAATGTCCGTTACAATTGCCCTGTCGTTTCCGCAAAGCATATTGAGAAGTGAAGATTTGCCAACATTCGGCGCACCTATTATGGCACATTCAACGCCGTGTGAAATTGCCTTACCCGTGTCATAGGTTGCAAGAAGCTTTTTGACTTCATCGATAAGCTTTCCGATTTCCGATGCCATTTGCTCGTCGCTCATGTCGGCAATATCCTCGTCGGGATAGTCAATGTAAGCGTAAACCGAGCTTAAAATTGTCATGATGCCGGCAGTAATTTCCGAAATCTTTTTGCCGAGAAGTCCGCTTGCCTTTGCCGCCAGAAGCCGCAGAGCAGCCTCGCTTTGCGAATCAATAAGCTCTCCGATTGCCTCCGCTTGAGTAAGGTCAAGCTTGCCGTTAAGAAATGCCCTCTTTGTAAATTCTCCTGCACCTGCAGGCTGTGCTCCGTTTTCAAACAAAGCCGAAAGAAGCATTGAAACGCCAACTTCGCTTCCGTGACAGCAAATCTCAACCGTGTCCTCGCCCGTGAAAGAATGGGGCGCACGGAAAACTGTTGCAATTCCGTTGTCAAATCTTTCGCCGCCACGGAAAAGCTCACCGTAAACAGCCGTGTTTGCGGCTACCTCGCAAAGATCTCCCCGACGGGGTTTGAACACTTGTGCGCATATTTTAACGGCATCCTCGCCGCTGACTCTTATCAAAGAAACGCCTGCCTTGCCCTTTGCCGAAGAAAGAGCCGCACACGTTTGCGAATAATATCCTGACATATGCCTTAACCTTTCAGATAATAAACTCCTGCTTTAATTTGTACCACACTATCACGGATTGAAGCCGTTGTCAATAACCCTGCGGATTTCCGCAAAATCCTCAAGCATATCTGCCTTTTTGCGAGGGTCACGCAGAAGTGCCGACGGATGATAAACCGCCGTAAAAAGACACTCTCCCTTTTTGAACCACTTGCCATGCTCTTGCGTGATTTTGAAATCGGGCTTAATAAGACGCATCGCCGCAATTCTTCCGAGACAAACAATCATCTTTGGGGCAATAAGCCTGAACTGCGTGCGAAGATAGCCTATGCAGGCATCTTCTTCTTCGGGACGTGGGTCGCGATTCTTTGGAGGACGGCATTTTAAAATATTTGCCACATATATATTATCAAGAGAAAGGTCAACCGCCTCAAAATATTTGTCAAGAAGCTTTCCCGAAGCACCCACAAAAGGTTTTCCGAGAAGATCCTCCTTTTCACCCGGAGCTTCTCCCACAAAAAGCACATCTGCATTTATGTTTCCCTTGCCGAAAACCGTGTTTGTTTTTGTTTCATAAAGGGGACAGGCGGTGCAATTCTTGCAAGCTTCATAAAGCTTTTCCCAATCGGGAGAATTTTGAAAAGCGTTTGTGTTGTTTATAATGTCAGTCATTTTTCAGCGCACCCTTCAACAATCTTTTTGCGTGGATTGTCATGCCATAGGTTGCATCACAATCCCACAATACCACAAAATAATGGTATCACATCCGTGCGCTATTTAAAAGGGGGATTTTGTAAATTTTTGAGCCGCTTCACTTATATAGATTACCACTTGAACGTCACCCCGAAAGCTTTGAAAACACCTTGACCGCATCTTTTTCCGAAAGCACCCTGCAATGCTCCTTTATGTATAAAAGTGCATCTGTCGTTGCAAGCGAAAACTGACCAAATTCCCCAAGCCTTGAAAGAAAAGCCTCGTCCGGAATATTTCCATAAGCCTTTGAAACCATGTGCCTTGGCGGAAGCGTGATAATAAGACAGTAGCCGCAGGATTCGTCATAATAAACTCCCGAAAGAAACGCCCCTCTGCCACTTTCGAGATATTTGCAGGCGCAGGCGAGCGAAGTCAGGGAAGGGGTGCGGAATAAGAATTTGCGCAAATGCGTTTTGGTGTGCTTTCGTTTTTGAGGTGGAGTGGGGGCGGATTCAGAGTCGTTTTCATTGAGCTTTGTTATAAAAAGCTCGCAACCGCCGTCCTTAGACGGAAAGCATTGTACAAACAGCTTGCAGTTGTCAGCACAAAAGCCTGTTTTTGCACGAGCCTTTCCGAGAATTGAACGGAAAACACATCTTGTCTTTGAATCGCTCCCCAAAGCATCAAAGCTGTCCGTGAATGCAAGTGACTCAACATCGTCCGGCGAGAGGGTTACCTTGAGCTTGTCCTTGTCAACCAAGAGAAAATCCATTTTTTGTTACCTGCCTTTCGGGCGTAAAATTCCTATCAGTATTATAATCGAAAATACGCCTGTTTGTCACTACTAAATTTTCGGCATTATTTCAAACTTGTTCCGAAAACACGCCCTTTTTTCAATAAACAGGACGGTTTTACGGAAATTCACAGTATTTTTCAGGCTGATTGACGTAAGTTTAACGGAATTGTGCAAAACGTGGAAAATGCTTTATTCATAAATATAAGGGTAAATTGTATTGAAATTTGTCAGAAAAAATAGTATAATATAAACAAGAATGGCAACTTGTTTGCCGTTTAACCCAATTTATCGAAAGGATTAAATCTTATGGCTTTAACATTCAGAGGCGGAATACACCTCAACGAGCATAAGGATGCGGCGGCAAGTCCGATAAAAAGAATGCCGACCCCTGCCCGTGTGTCCATCCCCCTGCAGCAGCATATCGGCGCACCCGTAATACCCCTTGTCAAAAAGGGCGATACAGTGAAAATCGGTCAGGTAATCGGACGAAACGATGAGGCACTTTCATGCCCCGTTCATTCCTCCGTTTCGGGAACGGTTGTTGATATTGAGCAGCGCAATTCCTACACCTCCGGCGGAAAGGTTACATACATCGTAATCGAAAGCGACGGAAAGGACGAGATTTGCGAAAGCGTTGTGCCTTTTTCAAAGACTCTTGAGGAGGCAACTCTTGATGACATTGTGAACATTGTCCGTGAGGCAGGAATTTCGGGTATGGGAGGCGCAACATTTCCAACCTATGCAAAAATTGCCTCTGCCGCAGGAAAGGCAACAGACCTTATAATCAACTGCGCCGAGTGCGAGCCTTATATAACCGCTAACCACAGACTTATGCTTGACGACACCGAAAGCGTAGTCATGGGAGCAAAGGTCCTCATGCACGCCCTTGGTCTTAACAAGGCAACTCTTGCCATTGAGGATAACAAGAAAGATGCAATCAAGCTTCTTCGTGAATACACAAAGGACGATGACAGCATTGAAATTGCCGTTCTCAAGACAAAGTATCCTCAGGGTGATGAGCGACAGATTATTTATGCTCTCAAGAAAAAGGAGCTTCCTGCCGGAAAGCTTCCTGCGGACGTTGGTTGCGTGCTTTTCAACACAGAGACCTGCGCAATGATTAAATACGCCTTTTATAAGGGTATGCCCCTTGTAAGACGAGTTGTAACAATCGCAGGCGACTGTATCGGCGAGCCGTGTAACCTTTCAATTCCGCTTGGAACTTCCTATAACGATGTAATTGAATTTTGCGGCGGCTTTACAAAGAAACCCGAAAGATTCATAAACGGCGGACCAATGATGGGCTTTGCGCAATGGGATATGAATGCGGTTGTCACCAAGGGAACCTCGGCACTTCTTGCCCTTTCTCCCGAAAAGATAAGAAAGACCGAGCCAAACTGCATCCATTGCGGAAGATGTATTGCGGCGTGTCCAATGCATCTTATGCCAAATTATATCGCCGCTTTTTCCGCAAAGGCAGAGTATGACAGATGTGCGGAGTTCAACGCAATGTCCTGCGTTGAATGTGGTTGCTGCACTTTCACCTGTCCCGGAAATGTTCCCATTGTTCAGCATATAAGAGTTGCCAAGGGAAAGCTTCGGGAAAAGAGCAGAAAATAAGGCTTTGACAGACCTTTAACTGCTTCTGTCATGCCCTCACTTGCTAACGAAAGGAATGTTATAAATGGAGTTTTTTAAAGTTTCCTCGTCCCCTCATATGAAACACGAGGACACAACAGCGTCAATCATGCTTGACGTTCTTATCGGACTTGTTCCGGCACTTATTTTCGGCGTGTATTATTTCGGAACCCGTGCACTCACGCTTACGCTTATCTCGGTTGTTTCGTGCATGGCTTTTGAATATCTTTACCGCAAAATCATGAAAAAGAGCAACACTCTTGGCGACCTTTCAGCCGTGGTGACAGGTGTGCTTCTTACTTTTTGTATGCCGCACACAGTTCCGCTATGGATGCCGGTTGTAGGCGCATTTTTTGCAATCGTAATTGTTAAACAGCTTTACGGCGGACTTGGCAAAAATGTTGTCAACCCTGCGCTTGCCGCAAGAGTTTTCCTGTTTGCCTGCTTCCCCGGTCACTTTGGTACATATTCGACACAAAAGCTCGGATTTATTGAATCTGCCGCTGATGCTGTTGCAAGTGCCACCCCACTTGTTTACCTCAAGAACGGCGAAATTCCGCTTTTTTCAGACGGCAGTCCCCTCACTTTCGGTCAGCTTGCTTACGGTTATCATGGCGGCTGTATCGGCGAGGTTTCTGCGGTGCTTCTGGTTTGCGGAGGCTTTTACCTGCTTCTTCGCCGTGTTATAACATGGCATATTCCCGTTTCTTTCCTCGGAACGGTTGCGCTTCTTTCCTTTGTTTTCCCTGTGGGAAGCTTCCAGAGACTTGACTTCATGATTTGCGAGCTTGTAACAGGCGGTCTTGTTCTTGGCGCAATCTTCATGGCAACAGATTATGTAACCTGCCCTGCAACAGGCAAGGGAAGAATTATTTACGGTATCGGTTGCGGTGTTATAACTGTCTTTATAAGATATTTCGGCGGTTATCCCGAAGGAGCGTCTTTTGCAATTCTTATTATGAACCTCTTTGTGTGGTACATTGATAAGGCAACAATGCCTAGAGTATTCGGAATGGGAGGTAAGAACAATGGAAAAGCAAAATAAGAACATAATTGAGCTTGTGCTTATCCCTGTTAAGCTTCTCCTTATCTGCGCCGCAATTGCGCTTCTTGTTTCTTTTGTAAACGCAAACACAGCGGATATAATCGCCGCATATGAGGAAGCAAAAACGAATGCCGCCCTTGCAGAAGCATTCCCCGAAGCAAAGAGCTTTTCACCCCTTGAATTGGCTGAGGGACTTGATAAAACCGTCACCTCTGCACACGTTGCCATAAATTCCGATGCTGCCCCCGGCGGATATGCGGTTATGTGCGAACCCATGGGCTTTAAGGACATCATTACCATGATGGTTTCCTTTGAAACAGACGGAACGGTAAAGAGCGTCAGAATAATCTCCTTGTCCGAAACAACGGGAATAGGCGACAAAGTAATGAGTGACGAGAGCTTTACCGCACAGTTCGGCGGAAAAACAGGCGAGCTTACAGTTGGAAACAACGTTGACGCAATCGCAGGCGCAACAATAAGCTCAAAGGCTGTAACAGCCGGTGTCAACTCCGCAATTGCCTGCGTTTCAAAAATCATAGATGCGAAAGGAGGAAACGAATGATGGAAAAGAAAAACGGCGCAAAGCTTTTTGTGAATAGCCTCATGGAAGGCCTTTTCAACAATAACCCGACATTCGTTCAGCTCCTTGGAACCTGCCCGACACTTGCCGTAACGACAAGCGTTAGCAACGCAATCGGAATGGGAATCTCGGCAACTGCGGTTCTCATAATGTCAAATCTTCTCATTTCCCTGCTCAGAAAGTTCATTCCCAAGCAGGTGAGAATCGCTTCATACATAGTTATAATATCCGGCTTTGTAAGTGCCATTGAGCTTCTCATAAAAGCCTTTCTTCCGGCACTTGACGAATCCCTCGGCGTGTTTATTCCCCTTATCGTTGTAAACTGCATAATTCTTGCAAGAGCCGAGGCGTTTGCCTCCAAAAACGGTCCCGTTGCCTCCATGCTCGACGGTCTTTGCATGGGAATTGGTTTCACGTTTGCACTCACAGTTCTTGGCGCAATAAGAGAACTTCTCGGAACAGGTAAGCTTGCGGGAATCAGAATCATGCCCGAAGCATATGAGCCGCTTCAGATGTTTGTTCTCCCTGCCGGTGCATTTATCACACTTGGTTGCGTTATCGCCGCCGTAAATTATTTCAAGGCAAAAGCGGCGGCTAAGGATGCCGAAAAGGAGGAAGCGTAATATGGAAATACTTGTTCTTGCCCTCACGGCAATTCTTATTGAAAACTTTATCTTTATGAAGTTCCTCGGATGTTGTCCTTTCCTCGGACTTTCCGAAAATCCCTCAACTGCATTTGGCATGGGTTGCGCAGTTACCTTTGTAATGACAATTTCAAACGCTGTCACCTGGGTTGTTTACAGCTTTATTCTTGTTCCTTTTGAGCTTGAATACCTCAGAACAATTGCATTTATTCTCATAATTGCCGCCCTTGTACAGCTCATCGAAATGTTCCTTCGCAAATATGTTCCTGCCCTTTATGCGGCTCTCGGAATTTTTTTGCCCCTTATCACAACAAACTGCGCAATTCTCGGTTGTGCAATCCTTTGTATTCAGAAGGATTATAACTTCATTTATTCCGTACTCTATGGCTTCTTCTCGGCAATCGGCTTTACAATGGCAATTGTAATTTTCGCCGGAGTCCGTGCAAGAGTTGCCATTGCAGAGCCGCCGAAGGCGTTCAGAGGAATCCCCATTGCACTTGTTACAGCAGGACTTATTGCAATGGCATTTTCAGGATTCCAGGGCGCAAGCATCATTTAAGGAGGGAAAAACTCATGCTCGATAATATTGGAAACATTGTGAGTGCCGTCCTTTGGTTTGCCGTGATAAGCGGAATCCTCGGAATAATTCTTGCGGTTGCAAGTAAGGCGTTTGAAGTTAAGGTTGACGAAAGAGTGACACAAATCTGCGAGATTCTTCCCGGCGCAAATTGCGGCGGCTGTGGTTATGCAGGCTGTTCGGCTCTTGCTGAGGCAATAGTTAAAGGAGAGGCTCCCACAAATGCGTGCGTTGCTCTTGGCGACGAGGGATCAAATAAAATTTGCGCTGTTATGGGCGTTGAAGCCACAGGCTCGGCAGAACGCTTCAGAGCGCAGGTTATGTGTTCAGGAACTCCCGACCTTGCAAAGAGAAAGTATATTTACGAGGGCGTTATGGACTGTATTGCCGCATCGCATCTTGCAGGCGGTGACAGACTTTGCCCCAACGGTTGTGTGGGACTCGGAACTTGCGTAAGTGCCTGCAAATTTGATGCAATCAAGGTTGTTGATGGCGTTGCGGTTGTTGACAGTAAGAAATGTGTCGCTTGCGGAGTGTGCGTGAATTCCTGCCCCAAGCACCTCATAAAGCTTGTTCCTTTTGAGTCAAAGCATTGGGTTGGTTGTATGTCACATGATAAGGGCAACATCACAAGAACCTATTGCGACGTTGGCTGTATCGGCTGTAAGCTTTGCGAAAAGAAGTGTCCCGAGGGAGCAATCAAGGTTACAGATTCCGTTGCGGAAATTGATTACTCACTTTGTACAGGTTGTGACAAGTGTGTTGAGGCGTGCCCAAGACACATAATCTGGTCTGCAGAAAAGCAGGAAAAGGGCGGACTTGTAATTAAACGTGAGATTTTTGAAAAGCCAAAGCCTGTTGTCAAGCCCGAAGAACCGGCGGCTGTCGGTGCGCAGGAGCAAAAGGACACTCCCGAAAATGTTTAATACTTAATTTAAGACCAAAGAGCTGTGAAGATTTTTCACAGCTCTTTTCACTTTTTTCTGTTCAGAAGTGAGAAGTTTTACGTTGATTTTAAAGGGTACTTTTAACAAAACATCCTATTTGAAACAGTTTTATCAGTAATTCACAACGCCGTCTGCGCCATCGTCAAAGAGGAGAGAGTTGTCGGCATCGGTTCTCATGCCACCGTCGGCACTGCCTTCGTTGGTGTTAACGCCGTTCGCATCGGTTGTGCCCATATCATAGATGTCGTCATTGCCCATTCCGTCGTTTGTGTCGGTGTAAAAGTCATATTCCATGTCGTCAACAAAGCCGTCGTTTGCGCCGTCATCGGTGTAAATGCTTTCGTCGGCGGTTGTGTTGTCGTAGGTGTCGTTGTAGTCGTCGTCAAAGGTGTCGCCAAGAGTGTTGCAGGAGCAGAGGAAAACTGCGGTCAATGCTGCTACCGCAATAAGTGTGAAAGTTGTTTTTATATTACGCATATCATTTCGCCTTTCGGATTTTTTTGTAAATATTGCTCACGGCAAAAAAGCGTGTGAGCGTGTCATTATTTTTTGCACAGCACAAATTTTAATTCAGACACTTTATTCCATGTAATAAAATTCAAAAAAATGCACATCCTTATAGAGAAGTCCCAAACATTCAAAGGGACAAAAGTCATCAAGAAAGGACAGCATATAATGAAAAAATGTTTTTCTGATTCAATTTGTATTTTAACTGCAATTTGCATTTTTATTTGTTCACTTTCGCCCCATTCTCTCGCATTCGGATTTCCGTCTCCCGACGGTTATTCGCAAACCGCCGCAATTTCTCAAAGTACACAGCTTTCCCTCAATTCCCGTTCTGCCTGCCTCATCGAACCCCAGACCGGTGAGGTGCTATATGAGTACAACGCCGATGAAAAATATGAGCCTGCCTCTGTTACCAAGGTCATGACCCTGCTTCTTATCATGGAGGCACTTGAAAGTGGTGCACTTAATATGAGCGACACTGTAACCGCAAGCGAATATGCCGCAAGCATGGGTGGCTCGCAGATATGGCTTGAGGTGGGCGAGCAAATGACGGTTGATGAAATGCTGAAATCCATTGTGGTCGTTTCTGCAAATGACTGTACCGTTGCAATGGCGGAGCACCTTGCAGGAAGTGAGGAGGGTTTCGTTGCACGAATGAACGAACGTGCCGCCGAGCTTGGAATGGCAAACACCACCTTTAAAAACTGCACCGGACTTCCGCAGGAGGGGCATCTCACCACCGCAAGAGATATTGCCCTCATGACCGCCGAGCTTACAAAGCATCAAACAATTTTCAATTATACAACCATCTGGATGGATTCGGTCCGTGGCGGTGAAATGGGACTTTCCAACACAAATAAGCTCATTCGTTTTTATCCCGGCGCAACAGGAATGAAAACGGGTTACACCTCAAGCGCAGGCTATTGCCTTTCCGCAACCGCATCCCGGGAAGGTATGTCGCTTGTCGCCGCAATGATGAAAGCAAACACCTCTGCCGAACGTTTTTCAGATGCCAAAAAAATGCTTGACTATGGCTTTGCAAATTTCTCCGTTTATAAGTGCGGGAACAGCAATGTTGAGCCGATTGCCGTAAAAGGCGGAACAAGCGAGAGCGTGGCAGTTGAGTATGACGGTTGCACGGTTCTTCTTCCCAAGGGCAGGGAAAAGAAGGTTGAGCTTGTAACAGAGCTTCCCGAATACGTTGATGCACCAATAAATAAGGGCGACAAAATCGGAACAGTTCATTTCGTAATTGATAAGGAAGAAATTGCTGTCCGTGATATAATCGCCTCGGAAAGCGTTGAAAGACTGGGATATTTTGACGTTTTAGAGAGAATTTTCAAAAAATTAATGTTGTTTAGATAAAATACCCCTTGTATTGTCGAAAAAAATAGTATAGAATATGACATAAGCAATATTTTGTTTATTCAGGAGGCTATACGAATCATGGCAGTAAAAGTAATTGACAAATACCTCAATGGCTTTATCGACAAAAAGGACATCGAGGCGATTCTTCCCGAGCTTAAAGCGGCTCACGAAAAAATTGTGAACAAGAGTGGCAGAGGAAACGACTTCCTCGGCTGGCACTCTCTTCCCTTTGACTATGACAAGGACGAATTTGCACGCATAAAGGCAGCTGCAAAGAGAATCCAGGGCCATTCCGAGGTGCTTATTGTAATCGGAATCGGCGGTTCTTATCTTGGCGCAAGGGCGGCAATTGAATATATCAAGAGCCCTCTTTACAACAACATGAAAAAGGACACACCCGACATTTATTTTGCAGGTAACACAATCAGCTCCGCTTCCCTTGCAGAGCTTGTTGACATTGTTAAGGACAGAGATTTCTCCGTAAATGTTATCTCAAAGTCCGGCACAACAACCGAGCCTGCCGTTGCTTTCAGAATCTTCAGAGGACTTCTTGAAGAAAAATACGGCAAAGAGGGTGCGGCAAAGCGTATTTACGCAACAACCGACAAGGCAAAGGGAACTCTCAAGCAGTTCTCCGACGAAGCCGGCTACGAAACCTTTGTTATTCCCGACGACGTTGGCGGCAGATTCTCTGTTCTTTCTGCCTGCGGCCTTCTTCCCATCGCTGTTGCAGGCTGTGACCTTGATAAGATTATGGCAGGTGCGGCAAAGGCGGCAACAGAGCTTTCCGAATGTGATATTGAGAAGAATGATGCATATAAGTATGCCGTTCTCAGAAACGCTCTTTACCGCAAGGGCAAGGCAATGGAAATCATGGCTTGCTATGAGCCTGCTTATCAATATATGAATGAATGGTGGAAGCAGCTCTTCGGCGAATCCGAGGGCAAAGAGGGCAAGGCTCTGTTCCCTGCATCTGTTATTTACTCCACCGATTTGCACTCCCTTGGACAGATTGTTCAAGAGGGTCAGCGCAACATTTTTGAAACTGTCGTTGACATCAAGGCTTCAAAGCGTGAAGTTATTATCCCCAACGACCCTCAGAATGTTGACAAGCTTAACTTCCTCTCCGGAAAGCCTTTGCAGTTTGTAAACGAAAAGGCATATCTTGGAACACTTCTTGCACACGTTGACGGCGGCGTTCCCAATATCATTATTGAAGTTCCCTCAAGAGGTGAAGAGGATTACGGTTACCTTGTTTACTTCTTTGAACTCGCTTGTGCTGCTTCCGGCTATATCCTTGACGTTAACCCCTTCGATCAGCCCGGCGTTGAAGCATATAAAAAGAATATGTTTGCGCTTCTCGGCAAAGAGGGTTACGAAAACGAAAAAGCGGCTCTCGAAGCAAGAATGTAAGTGTAATTTTGTGGGACTCTGTCCCAAACCCGATATGGGGGTGCTTTTTGAGGAAAGCACCCCCTTTGGTGTTTCCATGGCACAGAGGCAACTTGTAAGTTTTATTCGTAAATTCCGGGAATTTGAATATGAATTTGAAAATACTTATTAGTCTTGCTTTGGCAGGACTTTTTTTGTAAAAGTTTAGGTTGCCTCATTAGTTGATAGTGCTACAAAATATATTGACACTTGTCGGAATTTGTGATATACTTAAATTGGTAAGGATTCCATTAAAAGTAACGTAGAATTTGGAAAACAAAGTTCAGATTTGGAAACTCGTGATTCTGAGATTGCGACCTTATTTTTGTTTTGCAAAATCGCACAAGCTTCCGACTGCAGGAAAGGAATGGTTACAAAATGCAAAAAGTTCTTCTCATAGGCGATTCAATAAGAATGTTTTATCAGAAAGAGGTTGAAAACCTGCTCGGCGAAGGCTATGAAGTTGTTGCCCCAACAGAGAATTGCCGCTTTTCGCTTTTCACCCTCAACAGCCTGCGCTTCTGGCTTGCCGATGAAAAAATGAAGAATCCCGATATAATTCATTGGAACAACGGTCTTTGGGACCTTGCGATTCTCTATAAGGAGGACGGTCCCTTTGTTTCCCTTGAAAATTACCTTGACAACATGAAAAAGATTCTCCGTGAACTCAAAAAAACAGGTGCAAAAATTGTTTTTGCCACAACCACACCCTGTACCGACGACAAAAAAGATTTCCCCGGACCTTTTCCGCCTGCAAACGACAATCATGATATTGAACGCTATAACAAAGCGATGCTTGAAATGTTAAAGTCTGAGCCTGTTGAAATAAATGACCTTTGGAGCGTTATGTATGAAAACCGTCATGAGCTTCTTTCCGAGGACAAAATTCACCCCAACGAAAGGGGCGTAAAGCTTTTGGGCAAGGCGGTTGCCGACAAGATAAAGAGCCTTGGAAACTATAAAAATCCTCTTTCGGAAAACGTCAAAGAGCAAAAGACGCAATACATAATTCACGAAGAAAAAACAATACAGTAAGGACAGAAACGGGAGATAAACATGAAAATTCTGATGATAAACGGGAGTCCCCATAAAGACGGAAATGTCGCCACAGCTCTTTCACAGATGAAAGAGATTTTTGACACAGAGGGCTTTGAAACAGAGATAATTCAGGTTGGAAACATGGATATAAGAGGGTGCGTGGGGTGCTATTCCTGCGCCAAAACAGGTAAATGCGCAATTGACGATATAGTTAACAAAATTGCGCCGAAATTTGAAGCCTGCGACGGACTTGTTATTGCAAGCCCTGTGTATTATGCCTCGGCAAATGGCACACTTGTGTCGCTTCTTGACCGCCTTTTTTACAGCACATCATTTGACAAAACAATGAAAGTTGGAGCAAGCATCGCTGTTGCAAGACGAGGCGGCTGTTCGACGACTTTTGACCAGCTTAATAAGTATTTCACCATTTGCGGAATGCCTGTTGCTTCAAGTCAATATTGGAACAGCGTTCATGGCAGGAACATTGGTGATGCCTTGCAGGATGCCGAGGGCTTGCAAACCATGAGAACTCTTGCGAGAAACATGGCGTTTCTCATAAAGAGCATCGCTCTTGGCAAGGAGAAATTCGGACTTCCCGAAAAGGAAGCACGAAAGGCAACGAATTTCATAAGATAAGAGTGATATTTTGGCAAAAGCGTAGTTTTTAAGATAAAACCAACAAAAAGCAAAACAGGTGACAAATTATGATAAAAGAGCTTGTACACGACCCGATTTTTCTTGCACAAAAGTCCGAAATCGCAACCGAGGCGGATATTTCCACAGCCACAGACCTTTTTGACACACTTTTCGCTCATAAGAAAGAATGTGTTGGCATGGCGGCGAACATGATAGGCGTGAAAAAGCGCATAATATGCTTTGATTGCGGCGGCGAATATATGACAATGTTCAACCCCAGAATTATAAAGGCAGAAATGCCGTATGAAACAAAAGAGGGGTGCCTTTCGCTTATTGGCGAGCCGAGAAGCACAAAGCGATACAAAAAAATAAAGGTGAGCTTTATGACATCAGACTTAAAGCCGCGTATCAAGACCTTTGAGGGGTGGACAGCGCAGATTATTCAGCATGAAATCGACCATTGCAATGGGATTTTGATTTGATTTCTAACATTCTTTGACGAGAAAAGTAAAAATAGTGCAGAACCCTTCAACGTAATAAAGCAATTTAATGAGAAAATTTTTTGGAGTTTAAACATGACAAGACCATATATCATTTGCCACATGGTTACCTCAATTGATGCAAAGGTTACAGGAGATTTTTTGTTCCGTAAGCAATGTGAAAAAGCAACGGAAGTATATTATGAACTAAACCGCAATTATAACAAAAATGGTGCTAACGGATTTATCTGCGGCAGAGTTACAATGGAAAGCAGTTTCACAGGTGGTTGGTATCCTGATTTGACGAAGTACGAGCCTATTGAGAATAAGGACGATTTTATTCCTGACGATTTGACGGGATTCTATGCAGTTAGCTTTGATCCCAAAGGCAAGCTTGGTTGGAAAAGTAATAAAATACTCGACGAAGATCCCGGTTATGGCAATGCACAGATAATTGAAGTACTGACCGAACAGGTTGATGGGCGTTGTTTGGCGTATTTACAAAGCATGGAAATCCCATATGTTTTCGCAGGCGAAAACGAAATTGACGTTGAAATTGCCCTTGAAAAGTTAAAGGAGAATTTTGATATAAGCTGTCTGCTGTTGGAGGGCGGAAGCATTGTAAATGGCTATTTTCAGCGTGCGGACGTAATTGATGAGCTTAGTCTTGTTGTCGCTCCGATAATTGCAGATGCAGATGATAAACCGTTATTTGTGAATAGTACTATTTCAGATTTTGAACTGGAAGAAATAAAGAAATACGACGACGTTGTATGGATGAATTATAAAAAGGTGAAATCGATATTTTAGATGGAATATATGGATTTGAGAGTAGACAATAAAATTCAGTTGGTTAATCTAAATGAATAGAAAAACAAGGAGATGAAAATATGCCAGAAGATAACAGAAAAAAATCTTCCCCTAATCAAGAACAGATTTTGTTTGCCGAAGCAAATGGATTGTGTCCATTATGCGGTAAATCACTAATGCAAATTGGGCGTACGAAAAATGTTAAACAGTATGAAATTGCACATATCTATCCTTGTAATCCTACTGCAAAAGATTTAAGTGTTCTTTCTGGTATTTCAGAACCAGAAGATACTGAAGCTATGGATAATAAAATAGCACTCTGCCTTTCGTGTCATAAAACATACGACGACGATAAAACATTAGAACGCTATAATGAACTGCGAAATATAAAAAACCATTTTTTAGTAGAAAATTCAATTAGAAACATGGTAGGTGAATACCATTTAGAATTTGACATAAGCAACATTCTTTCTAAATTACTGTTTATTGATGATGAAACACTCTCGTCACTGTCGTTAAGCATTACCGCACTTAAAATAAGGGAAAAAGTCGAAGATGAATATTCACTTTTAAGAAGAAACATAGAAAGCAATGTTACAAAGTATTATGCTATAGTGCAAAAAATGCTTAAAGAAATGGGAACTGAAAAATTTGATAATATCGCCATTCAAATTAAAAGTTTTTATAAAAAGTGTTATAGTTTGACGCAAGATAAAAATATAATATTCAACCAAATAAGCCAATGGATACAGAGTAAAAGTAAGAACGATAATAAGATTGCGTGCGAGATAGTAGCATCTTTCTTCGTTCAGAATTGTGAGGTTTTCGATGCGATTGCCAAATAAGTTATATAGGTATAATGAAAGTGTTTTTGTTGATATGATTAAAATACTTTCTACGATAAAACATCCTATCGGAGTATATGATTTATATAAAAAGGTCAAAAATCAGATTGGGAGTATAGATAGATATGTCGAAGCATTGGACTGCTTATTTGTGTTGAATAAAATAACTTTTGATAGAGAGGTGGGGATAATCGATGTTGTTAGAAATTAAATGTGATAAATTTAAGGTACAGCCTCAACAGTTCAACGCAGGACTTAATATTGTTGTCGGAAGTGATGATGGTGGCAATTCTATTGGAAAATCTACATTTCTTATGATAGTGGATTTTGTGTTTGGCGGTTCTGATTATTTGGATGTGTCTACAGATGTGCATAAAAATATTGGTGAACACGATGTGTTTTTTGCGTTTCAATTTAAAAACGAAACAAGACATTTTTGTAGAAACACCCTTGAGAAAAGTATTGTGTATATTTGCGATGCCTCATACAACAAGATAAGAACAATTACCCTTGAACAGTATTTTGCATTTTTAAAGAATAATTATGGCGTAAATTATACAGAATTGTCCTTTAGAAATGAAATTGGTCGTTTCTTTAGAGTTTATGGGCGTGAAAATCTGCAAGAAAAGAAGCCAATGCATCTTTTCCACGCCGAAAATGCATTAAAATGTGTAAATTCTCTGTTAAAATTGTTTGATAAATACTCAACTATTAGTGAAGCTGAACATAAATACGCTTTGAAAGAGAAAGAGAAAAAGGCAATAGATACTGCTGATACATATAGCTTAGTAAGAAAAATTGGTGCAAGAGATTATAAAAATAACATCAAGACGATTGAAAGTTTAAATGAACAAATTGAACGGATTATTAATGAAACAGATGCTGGTCTTAAAGATAATAATAGCACCATAACCGATGAAGTTCTTCGATTAAAGCAAGAACTTTCAAGTCTTCGCATAAGTAAAAGCCGCAATATTCACGAAAGGGATAAAATAAGTAAATATAATTCTTCAAAAATAACCGATGAGCAGTACGCACAATTACAAGAATTTTTTCCTGATGTTAATTTAGAGAAAATTAATGAACTTGAAAGTTTTCACGAAAGCATAAAGAAAATTCTTAATAGTGAAATAAAAGAGGAACTTCAGCGTTATGAAGCGGTAATTAGCGAGTTGTCCGAAGCTATAGCTGCTTTGGAATCTCAAATCCAAGAACGCAGCACAATACAATCACTATCAAGAAATGTTCTATTTCAACTAACAACATTACAAAAGCAAATGGAGGAATTAAGTAAGCAAAATGAACTCTATGATAAATATAAAGAAATACAAATTTCGCTAACAGATCTGAAGGATTATATTTCAAAGATAAAGCAATCATATTTAGATGAAATACAAAACCAGATAAATATAAAAATGGAGAACTTAAATGACTATATTTATAATGGTCAAAACAAAGCACCAATAATTAAATTAGGAACTTCAAGTTATAATTTCACAACTCCTGATGATACAGGGACAGGTACCTCTTATAAAAGTATGATTGTTTATGACTTATCAGTATTGGAACTAACTTCTTTGCCAATTTTAGTACATGACTCATATTTGCTTAAACAAATCCAAGACACTTCAATTGAAAGAATATTAGAGTTATATATTCAATCAGGTAAACAAATATTTATCTCCATTGATAAAATAAAATCGTTAACACAAAAATCTACAGAAATTATTGAAAATAATAATGTATTAACACTTAGTCCTAATGGCGGAGAATTGTTTGGTAGATGTTGGAATAAAAAGCAATCCTGAATAATGTTGCTTGGATGAATTATAAGAGAACAGGAGAAATACGATGATTAAGTTTTTATGTTATCCTAAATGTACAACTTGTCAGAAGGCGAAAAAGTGGCTTGATGACAACAAAATTGAGTATGAGCTTCGTGATATAAAAGAAGCTAACCCAAGTTTTGAGGAGTTATCTGCTTGGTACAAAATGAGTAGACTTCCGCTTAAGAAATTCTTTAACACATACGGACTTTTGTATAAGTCAATGGAGCTTAAAGACAAGCTTCCTACAATGTCTGAAGAAGAACAGTTAAAACTTCTTGCAACAGACGGAATGCTTGTTAAGCGTCCGCTTGTAATCGGCAATGACTTTGTTTTGGTTGGATTCAAAGAAAGTGAATGGAGCGGAAAGCTATGATTCCTATTTGCAAATTTGCTGATATTTCAGAACATGATATGGATATGTTGTTTTTAGAAGAGTTTGTTGTTTCTAAAGATTTTTTAAATATATTCACATCAAAGCTAAATATATATGATGCTTCGGTGGTCGAAATTGAACATTCAAAAACTCACCATGAATTTGGCGAGTCAGATATGACTATAATAATTGAAGTTGACGGTAAAAAACACGGACTTTTAATCGAAGATAAAATTGATGCAATTGCAATGCCGGAACAGTGCGATAGATATATGAAGCGTGGTAATATAGGAATTGAAAGCGGAGACTATTCTTCTTTTGATGTTTTTATAGTTGCACCCGAAAATTATATAGGGAACAATATTGAAGCTCAGAAATACCCGAACAAAGTTACATATGAAGAATGTTTAAAATATTTTCAAACTAATATTGATGCTAGGAAAAACTTTAAACTATCGCAAATAAAACAAGCGATATATAAACAAAAAACAGGCTATCAGGTTGTCGAAAATAAAGCAGTTACTGATTTTTGGAGTCAATATATTGCGTATAAAAAACAGAACTATGACGGTCTTCTTTTAACTGCAACTGAAGGACCGAGGGGTTCTAACGCTACTTGGCCACAATTTAATACAATTATGGAAAAAATTTATATTATTCATAAAGCAGATAGAAAGTTTGTGGATCTAACTATTCCCGGTATGGCTAACTCGCTACCTCAATTAGAAATGTTGTTAAACGAAATGGTAAATCTTAAAGAACATGGGATGACTGTTCATCCAACAGGAAAATCAGCAGCAGTAAGATTGCTTGTTCCTTCACTTGACTTTTCAAAACCTTTTGACGAGCAAATTGAAAAGGTAGAAGAATGCTTTAAAGCAATTGAAAAAATGTCTGAAATGGTCAAACGACTTGATTCGGCAAAAATAAGATTGTTTTTGGAGAATAATAAAGCGTAAAACGGAGTGAAAATTACGAGAAAAAATTTTGGAGCGAAAGCTATTTTATATCCGATGCCGGTGCTTATAATCGGTACATATGACGAGAATGGAAAGCCTAATGCAATGAATGCTGCATGGGGTGGCATTAGCGAAGAAACACAGATTTCTATTTGCGTGGATGACGGACATAAGACTGCAAAGAATGTTGTAAAATCAGGTGCGTTTACTGTAAGTATCGCAGATGCAGAAAATGTTGTTGCTTGTGACTACGTTGGTATAGTTTCAGGTAATAAAGAACCTGATAAAATTGAAAAAGCAGGTTGGCACGTTACAAAAAGTGAGTTTGTAAATGCTCCGCTTTTTGATGAGTTGCCTATGGCACTTGAATGTAAACTCATCAGTTACGATAAAGAAACCTGCAGACTTGTCGGAGAAATCGTTAATGTCTGTGCAGACGAAAGAATTCTTGACGAAAACGGCAAAATTGATTTGAATAAATTCAGCCCAATCACATATGATCCGGTGCATCACACTTATCGCAAGCTTGGAGAGGTTGTGGGGAAGGCATTTAGTGATGGGAAAAAGTTAAAGTAAAATTCATAGCGAAATTAAAAGCCTTGCACATTAGCGGTCTGACGTTAATATGCAAGGCGCTTTTGTTTACGATACCCAGATTATAACAAAGGCGTTGGTGCTGTGATGCTATTCATACACCGTTTTGTCAAGCTTCAACCTCTGTCAAATTCGGGGTTAACAGCGTAAAAGTTCTTTTGATCCATGCGGCTCTTTGCAATTTCAAGTGCTTCGCCGAAACGCTGAAAATGGTTGATTTCACGCTGACGCAGGAATTTGATTACATCTCTTACGTCGGGGTCGTCAACAAGACGCAGAATGTTGTCGTAGGTTGTGCGAGCTTTTTGTTCTGCTGCCATATCCTCTGTAAGATCAGTGATAACATCACCCTTGGACTGGAAGAACGTTGAGGAGAAGGGAACTCCGCCGGACGATTGCGGCCAAAGCGCAAGCGTGTGGTCGACAAAATAAGGTGCAAGTCCACCTTCTTCAATTTCACGGGTGCTTGCATTTTTGGTAAGCTGATATATTATCGAACTTACGATCTCCATATGGGCAAGTTCTTCTGTACCAACGTCCGTGAGAATTCCCACAACTTCGTTGTACGGCATGGTGTAACGCTGCGAAAGATAACGCTGAGATGCTGCAAGCTCTCCGTCGGGGCCACCGTACCAAAATGTTTGAGTATAGAAAAAATGGTAACTATTTATTCTAGGGAGTTATTATTAGTCAATTGTAAAGTGAAATGCAATACTTGTTTGTTTGATTTATATTTTTGAGTGTATAAATCGTAGCTTCAAACGAGTATTGCATTTTGTTTTGCAAAGAAATTATTGTAAAAAAAGAAAGTCTCTAAGGACAGTAAATCCTTAGAGGCTCATTCTTTTTTATTCAATTATTGCAATAATCTGTGTGATGAATTTGCTTTTATCTTTATGTTGTGGCGGTCCTTCAAGATAAATATTACGGAATACACCTGTCAGCGTCAGATTATTTTCTTC
>JAZQKV010000107.1:0-13822 GCA_045542335.1 Eubacteriales bacterium | reverse complement strand
AGATTTAATAAAGCAAAAGAATAACCTTCCCTCTGCGTGCGAATATGGAGCGGAGCGGATGCAGAACAACATAAGAATAACAAAATAACTTATAAATCACATTGGTAAATAGTATCTTTGCTTATTAGCGAAGCGACTTTCGCTTTTTGCAGACGGTGCAGCGTAAAAATTCGCACCAATAAGGAGATCCTTAAGAACGTAGTTCTTAAGCGCATCTTTGGTTCATTTCTGGGCGAGCAGAAATGAACACCCCCGTAACCCCGGTAAGGGTTTTTGATATGTAAGCTATGAGGGGAAAGGAAAAGACTAAAACAAAAAGATTATAATAAATAATAATTATAACAAAAAAATCAAAGTAAACCATTGAAAGGATAGGTATTAAAAATGAAAGTATTACTTTTGGCAGACGTAAAAGGACAGGGCAAAAAAGGCGAAATCGTCAACGTTTCCGACGGATATGCCCGCAATTTTCTTCTCCCCAAAAAGCTCGCAGCTGAAGCAACCGCACAGGTGCTCAATGAGGTGAAAGGCAAGGAGGAGGCAAGACTCCACAGAATTGAGGAGGAAAAGAAAGCCGCAAGAGAAAACGCAAAAAAGCTCGAGGGCGTTGTTGTTAAAATTTATGCAACCGCAGGCGCAGACGGAAGAATCTATGGCTCTGTTACCGCAAAGGAAATCGCAGAGGCTCTTCTCGCTCAAAGCGGAATTGAAGTTGATAAGAGAAAAATCTCCCTCGACGGCGCAATCAAAAACTTCGGAACTTATTCTCTTGATGTTAAACTCTATTCCGAAATCTCCGGTAAACTCAACGTTGTTGTTGCTTCCAAGGAATAATTTGCTCTTTTTCCCATAAAGGATTAACGCAAGCCTTGCAACGCATAACTCAAAACCGCATAATTTCTTATTTTAAAGAGGTTGAAAATGGCAGACGAAAGAATAAATATGCCCTCGTCGGCGTCTGTGAGGGGCGTGCCTTATTCGCTTGAAGCAGAACAGTCGGTTCTGGGCGCAATACTTATTGACCCCGACAGGATAAGGGATATAGCCAACACCTTGAAAGCCGATGACTTTTATGTCGAAAGCCACAGGGTTATTTTCAGCGCAATGCAGGAGCTTTTCCTGCAAAGCCGCCATATTGACGTTGTGACCATTCTCGATATGCTCACAACCTCCGGCAATTACACCGATGCCGGCTCCAAGGACTATGTAATGGTGCTTGCCGAAACCGTTCCGTCGGTGTCAAATATCGCAGATTACGCCAAAATCATAAAGGACAAGGCGATTCTCCGAAGCCTTATCCGTGCCTCCGAGGAAATCGGGGAAATGGCGTATAATGCAGAGGGCGAGGTCGACCGCATTGTTGACACCGCTGAACAGAAGATTTTCAATATCGCAAAAGGAACTGAAACAAAGGACTTTACGCCCATAAAGGACGTTCTCATGGAGAACTATCGTCATCTTGAGGAGCTTATCCATAACAAAGAGGCGGCTCTCGGTACTCCGACTTATTTCAGCTCTGTTGATAAATACCTCATCGGTATGGGCAAAAGCGACCTTGTGCTTGTCGGCGCACGTCCCGGTATGGGTAAAACGAGCTTCTGTCTTAATATCGCAACAAATGTTGCCCTCAAAACCAAAAAGGCAGTTGCCATTTTTTCACTTGAAATGTCCTGCGAACAGCTTGTTTCAAGAATGTTGTCAAGTGAAGCAATGATCGATAGCTATAAAATGCGTTCGGGTGAGCTCGGAGATGAGGATTGGGTCAACCTTGCCGTTGCCTCGGATGTGCTTTCAAAGACAAACATTCTCATCGACGACACAACCGGTATCACCGTTACGGGCATGAAAGCAAAGCTTCGACGTGTTAAAAACCTCGGACTTGTTATTATCGACTATCTTCAGCTCATGCAGTCTGATAGACACACCGATAACCGTGTTCAGGAGGTCGGCGATATTTCAAGAGCCCTCAAGCTTATGGCAAAGGACCTCCAGGTCCCTGTTGTCACCTGCGCACAGCTCTCCCGTGGACCCGAATCAAGAACCGATAAAACTCCCATGCTTTCTGACCTTCGTGACTCGGGTGCAATCGAGCAGGACGCCGATATTGTTATGTTCCTTTACCGTGACGATTACTATAAGGATAACCCGGAAATGGAAAACGTGGCAACCTGTATTATAGCGAAAAACCGCCATGGCTCAACGGGTAAAGCAGAGCTTGGCTGGTATGGTCAGTACACAAAATTCACTTCAATTGACAGAGAACACGCAGAATAAAATGAAAAACGCAAACTTTCTCCCCCTTGAAAAAAAAGTGGCGGAAACCGTGGAAAATTTCAGAATGCTTGACGGACACCCCCGTCCGAAAGTCCTTGTTGCGCTTTCGGGTGGGGCAGATTCCGTTGCGCTTTTGCGAGCCATTGTAAGGCTTGGCGACAAGCTCTGCAACGGCATTGCGTGTGCCCACGTCAACCACATGATAAGGGGAGAGGAAGCCGACAGGGACGAGCTTTTTGTTTCGCAGCTTTGCACAAAGCTCGGAGTTGCGCTTTACACCGCAAAAATTGACATCCCCATGCTTTCAAAGAAACTCGGCACAGGCGTTGAAGAAACGGCACGCAACGAAAGATATGCTTTTTTTGACGGCATTTGCAAGCAACACGGCTTTGACCTTATTGCAACTGCGCACACCGCCTCCGATAACGCCGAAACCATGATTTTCAACCTTGCAAGAGGGTCTTGTCTTGACGGATTGTGCGGAATTCCGCCTGTTCGTGATAACATTATCCGTCCCCTCATATTATGTACAAGGGATGAGGTTGAGGCGTATCTTTCGGAACTCGGTCAGGAGTTTGTCACCGACAGCACCAATCTTTCTGACGACTATTCCCGCAATCTTATCCGCCATGCTGTTATTCCTCAGCTTAAAAAAATAAATCCGTCCCTTGAGGCAACGCTTTGCGAAACAGTGCAAGCTCTCCGACATGACAGCGCATTTTTAAATGATGTTGCAAATGGCAAAGCTTCCGGGATTGTTGCGGAAAAGGAAGGCGTTGTTGCAAACGAACTTGTGTTTAAAGCGCCCGCTGTTGCGGCAAGGGCTTTGAGGGAAGCTTACAGAAAATGCTTTGAAAAGGAAATTCCGGGAAGAAACCTCAAAGAGATTATGCGTGTTTCCGGGGAGTTTTTCAAAGAGCCGTCAAAGGATGGCATTTCCGAAAAGCTTGTGAGCGTTGGAAAAAACGAATTTGCCCTTATAAACTTTGATGGAGTGCGCTTTCTGAAAAAGAAAATAGAGTCAAAATGCAATGATTTTGATTATTTTCTGAAATCGGGAGAGAATATAATTTGCGGCACAGACTATCTTGTTCTTGTTGGAAAAGAGTTTGAAATCGGTTTTCAGAACACTTTCACCTCTGAAACGCAAAATAGTTACAAAATGCTTCTAAATTATTCTTTATTTTCTGATAGAATACTTGGAAATATCAAAGTGAGAAACCGTCGGGACGGCGACAGCTATGCCTTCGGCGGAATGACACGAAAGCTTAAAAAGGTTTTGTGTGATAAAAAAATACCCATCGATCAAAGGGATACTCTACCCATTATTTGCGACGATAACGGCATAATCTTCACCGCCGCAACGCCTCTTGCCGATAAACACAGGGGTGACGGACAATCAAAGGGAGATTTGCCGATTGCAATATATAAGCTTATAAGATAATTTGCGAAAAAACGGTCTTGACCGGACTTTCGCATCCATACATGACATCAACAGGAGTGATTAAAAAGGCAAATGAAAAGCAACTTCAAAATTATTCTTTTCTACATTGTTATCATCATCGTTTTCATAAGTCTTGCCGGCGGTCTTCTTGCCGATATGGACGGAATGGCAAAGGAATTGACTTACAGCGATGTAAAGGATTTGTTCTATGAGGAAAAGGTTTCGGCGTTCGAGGTGACGGCGGACGATGTCCTCAACATGGAGCTCAAGGACGGCACACTTGCCTCCTACAAGCTTCGCAGCACCGACTATTTCGTCCTTGACATGGGCGAAATAATTGAACAGCAAAGACAGGACGGAATTATTTCCAAATATGACTATAAAGCTCCCGAAACACCTGCATGGTGGGTGACATTTTTGCCATATCTGCTCATACTTGTGTTCTTTGTGGTGATGTGGTTTGTCGTCATGAATCAGGCAATGGGCGGCTCAAAGGGCGGAATGGGCGGAAGAATCGGCTCGTTCGGCAGAGCAAGAGTGAAAATGGGCGCAGACGAAAAGAAAAAGGTGACTTTTGCGGACGTTGCAGGCGCAGATGAGGAAAAGGAAGAGCTCAGAGAGGTTGTTGACTTCCTTAAGAACCCTGCAAAATTCGCTGACCTTGGCGCAAGAATACCGAGAGGTGTTCTTCTTGTGGGCCCTCCCGGCACAGGTAAAACTCTGCTTGCAAAGGCAGTTGCAGGTGAGGCAAACGTTCCTTTCTTCTCAATTTCGGGCTCGGATTTCGTTGAAATGTATGTGGGCGTTGGTGCAAGCCGTGTGCGTGACCTTTTTGATAACGCCAAAAAGAGCTCACCCTGTATTATATTTATAGATGAAATTGATGCCGTTGGTCGTCATAGAGGCGCAGGTCTTGGCGGCGGTCACGACGAAAGAGAGCAGACACTCAATCAGCTTCTTGTTGAAATGGACGGCTTTGGCTCAAACGACGGTGTTATCGTTATGGCAGCCACAAACCGCCCCGATATTCTTGACCCCGCACTTCTTCGTCCCGGTCGTTTTGACAGAGAGGTGACAGTTAATTACCCCGACATGAAGGGCAGAGAGGAGATTCTCGCCGTTCATGCAAAGGGCAAGCCTTTTGAAGAGGACGTTGACCTTAAAACTCTTGCAAAATCAACCGCAGGCTTCACAGGTGCAGACCTTGCAAATCTTCTCAACGAAGCTGCACTTCTCACTGCTCGCAAGGGCAAAAGACTTATCGGTATGAAAGAGCTTGAGGAGGCGACAATCAAGGTTATTGTGGGCTCTCCCAAAAAATCCAAGGTTATTTCCGACAAGGAAAAAAGGCTCACTGCGTTCCACGAGGCAGGTCATGCGGTTGTTTCGTTCTACCTTGATTCCCGTGACCCCGTTCATCAGATTTCCATTATCCCCAGCGGCAGAGCCGGCGGTTATACACTTTATCTTCCCACCGAGGACAAGAGCTACACCTCCAAAAACGATATGCAGGATGACATTGTTGGACTTCTCGGCGGACGTGTTGCGGAAAAGCTTGTGCTTGAAGACATTTCAACAGGCGCATCAAACGACCTCCAGCGTGCAACCGACATTGCAAGAAAAATGGTCACCGTTTATGGCATGAGCGATAAGCTCGGTCCAATCGTTTACGGCACAGGTCACGAAGAGGTGTTCCTCGGAAAAGACTTCGGCTCAACAAAGAACTATTCCGAAAAGGTTGCGGCGGAAATTGACGAGGAAATCAAGGCAATTGTAAATGCGGCATACGACAAGGCTGTCAGAATCCTTTCCGAGCATATGGACAAGGTTGAATTTGTTGCAAACTTCCTCATTGGTCACGAGGTTATGGACGAGGATCAGTTTGCGGCGGCAATGAACGGAAATCCCACGGTTGAGGAGCTTGAAGCTATTACCGATGCAAAGAAAGACAAGAGCCGTGAAGAAAACACAAAGCGCGAGAAGGAGCTTGAGGAAAAGGCAAAGAAAGAAGCTGCTGAAAAAGCGCAGATAAACATGGACGACACCTTGCCCCTTGACATCGGAAAAGATGAGGAAAAGGGCGGCAACGACAACAATAACCCGATGTAAAAAGCGGGCAAAACAGGCGGAATTAAAATGAATATGAAAAGCGGAGGACTTCCTCCGAAAATCGCCGCAGTGCATGACCTTTCCTGCGTGGGAAGGTGTGCGCTGACGGTGGTTCTGCCGATTTTATCGGCGAAGGGTGTGCAGGTTTGCCCCCTTCCGACAGCCCTTCTTTCCACCCACACGGGCGGTTATGAGGGCTTTACGTTCCTTGATCTGAGCGACGAAATTCCCAAAATTGCAAATCATTGGAAGCAAATCGGCGAAAGGTTTGATGCGGTTTACACAGGTTTTCTCGGAAGCGCACGTCAGATTGAAATTATCTCGGATTTTGTAGATAATGCAAGGGCGGGCAACCCCGACCTCATTTTTCTTGCCGACCCCGTTATGGGCGACGACGGAAAAAAATATGCAACCTACACCGATGAAATGTGCGCTCTCACAGGTAAGCTTGCCGAGAAAGCCGACATCATAACCCCCAATCTCACCGAAGCGTCAATTCTTCTCGGAATTGAATACAAGGAGAATTTCACAGGTGCGGAAATCCGGGAAATGCTTTCAAAGCTTTCCTGCGACGGCAAAACGAGCGTTGTTATAACAGGCGTTATAAAGCAAAGCGAAAACGGAAAAACGCTTATCGGTGCGCAGTATTTTGACAAGTCAACAGGAGAGTTCGGAAAGTATTTCACTCCGAGGGTTGAAAAATCCTATCCCGGAACAGGCGAGGCGTTCACGTCGGTTATGCTCGGCGGAATTTTGTCGGGAAAGAGCCTTGAACAAAGCGTTTGTGAAGCGGCGGAATTTGTCCATGATGCTGTGCTTGCAACCTTTGAGGCAGGAGCTGAAACAAGGGCGGGAATACTTCTCGAAAAGGTTCTCGGAAAGTTAATTTAAGGAAAAAACAAGACAATTTGATTCTCGTAAGACAAATTATTGTTGAACAGAACCCCAAGGAGATGTTGAATTTGAAAATATCAACAAAAAGAATTGTGTTCACCGCAATGTTTGCGGCGATTGTGTTTGTGGGAACAAGAATAAGCGTGCCGGCTCCCTTTGGAAACGGTTACATACACCTTGGCGACAGCTTTATTTATCTGTGCGCAACGCTTATTCCAATGCCGTATTGTGCGGTGGCGGCGGCTTTGGGGGCAGGATTTGCAGACCTCTTATCAGGATATGTGATATATATTCCGGCAACGGCAGTTATAAAATTTGCGATGGCTTGCGGATTTAATTGCAAGGGCGAGAGGGTTTTCAATGTGAGAAGTGTCGTGGCGGCGATTGCGGCAGGTGCGATAAATGTGCTCGGCTATTTCGTTTATGAGTGCTTTCTCTATGGAGTTGCGGGGGCGGCGGCATCAATTCCCTCAAATATTATTCAATCTGTCGGCGGCGGTGCTCTTTTTGCAGTGATTGCCCTTGTGCTTGACAAAGTCTCATTTAAAAAGACCTTTTCAAAACTTTAAAAAGGGCAAAGAACGTAAATGATATGCCTTTTAACATAACCGCATTTACCCGACAGAGCGCAACACACTTTTCCTTATTAAAAAGGCAATAAAACAAAAAATGCGGTGCAGAATTGTGTTAAAAAACTCTTGCATCGCATTTATTTTTATAAGTAAAAAAACTTGAAAGGACCTGACTATGAACTACAAAAGCATTTCTCCAAAAGAAATTCCAACCAACGTTTTTGATGACATCGGCAAGCGCGCAATGCTTATTGGCGCATATGACAAGGACAGCAAAAAGGACAGAAAGTATAACGCTATGACAGCAAGCTGGGGCGCAATGGGCGTTCTCTGGGGCAAGCCTGTTTTCTGGTGCTATATCAGACCGCAGAGGTACACAATGGAGTTTGTGGATAAAACAGATGTAGCCACACTTTCTTTTTTCGGCGATAATGCCGAGGCAAAAAATGCCCTTAAAATCTGCGGCACAAAAAGCGGAAGGGACGGCGACAAGCTTGCACAGGCAGGTCTTACGCCGATTATTACGCAAAACGGCGAGCTGATGTTTGACGAGGCACAAATGACAATTGTGGGCAAAAAGCTTTATGTGGGAAAAATCTCGCCCGACGGTTTTGAAGACCCTGCGCTTGATTGCGCAAATTATCCTGCAAAGGACTACCATTTTCAGCTTTGCTACGAAATAACCGACGTGAGAATCAAAGAGGATTGAATGGAAAGCTATTTGTGACAGGGGAAAATGCATCTGTTGCGAAGCTTATAGATGCTTTTCTTTAAGACTTTAAGCTGACGGAAACGCTACCCATTTTTATTGTGCTGAAACGCAAAAAATCCCGACGGAAGCTTTTTCCGTCGGGAAGTTTCTTTTTTTTACGGAGAATTATCTTGCGAAAGAAATTATTCTTGCTGCTCCGTCCCATGCGATTTTTCCAAATGCGGCAAGATCGTCAATGTAAATTGCGGTGAAGCCTCCTATGTTGAAGCTTCTGACGGATTTTCCGTTTATAAATGTCACAATATCGGTGTGGAGAACATCTCCGGCAGGAGTTCCGATTTTTGCTGTTGTTCCGTCGGGGGAATAGGTGCTTGTTACAATTTTGTTACCCTCGGAAATTGTCAGCGAACGTGTTGCGCCGTCCCAGGCAACATTAAAACCGAATTGCGCAAGATCCTCTGCAACAATTGCGGTGTTTCCGTCAATGTTGAATGAGCGAAGGGGCTTTCCGTCAACTGTTGCGGTTATGTCGGTGTGAAGATAAGTGTTGATTTTTGTGCCGACAGGCGTTGCTATACTTTTCATGTTTTCAACAACATGATATAAATTGTCTGACAACTTAACAGTGGCTCCTGCCACAGATACTGCACCGAGGTAGTAATCCGAAACTCTCTCGAACTTTTCATTTATCAGATATGCCCTGTCGCTATCGTCTATGACAAGTGCAACCCCGTCAATGAAAATTGCCGCATCCTTGAAGAATTCAAGCTCGTTTCCGTTGTAGTCAAGATAACCCCATTTGCCGTCGGCTCTTTTTGCAAGCAAATAATCGTTTGCGCAATAGGCGATAAGGGGATAAACCTCTGTAAGAGCTTTATCTTTTGTGAAACCGTCGGAATCAAGGTCGGGGATAATGAGCTGATAAGCCTCTGTAAATTCGTCGTCAAATGATTGATAGAAGTCGTATGTTATGAGCCTGTCATTGCGGATGGGACAAAAGTTGCCATCGTCGTCAAGACTGTTGGAAAATCCCACATATGTGCCGGTGTTTGCCATTTTGCCGGTGTTTATGTTGTAAACCCAAAGACTTGAATAAGGGGGTGCAGAAAGGAAAAGATTGCCTTTGTATATGGGATATTCTTCAATCATTTCCATATTTAAGGTGAATTCTTTTTGAAGCTTTCCGGCTGCGTTAATAACAAAAACCCTGCTTCCGTAAGAATTACCGAATTCGTCAACAAAAACCTGCTCGTTTACAGAAACTGCCGCAAGACCCTCCGAAAAAGGCGTTGAGTATAACACATCGGCTTTTGAGAAGAACGGGGCTGAAACCGATTTGCCTGTCACCTTGCAGTATTCAACATCATAGAGAAAATCGTCTGTTTTGGAGTTGCGGCGTATTTCAAGAACACCGTCGCTTATGCTTGCAAAATATGCTCCGTCAACGCTGTGAATAAGGTTTCCCTTGCTGTCATAAAGGAAAGAGGAAATTGAGCTGTAATTTATGGGAACTTCGTCGGGAATATCTTTTGTGAGGATGCAATAGCCGTTTTCGGTTACGCCTGCGGTTTCGCAATAATCATATTCAAAGGGAACAAGGACTTTGCCGGATAAATCGATAATACCGTATTTTTCTCCGATCAGAGCGAGGCTGGAGTAACCGTTTTTTGCGTAGTCGCAGTAATTGTAGCCCTGTTGGCTGACATTCAGCTTTGGGAAATAAGCTCCGCTTGCAAAGCCTGAACATAAACAAATAACCGTTATTATGCTCATGATGAGTGAAAGAATTCTTTTGAACATTTTGATGTCTCCTTTATTGTTTTATTGTTCCATAAAAGTATATAATACTTTTGTTTGTCTGTTGTGAAGCAAGTGTAAATTATATTTACAGTGTGTTAAAGCAGTTGGCATAAAAAGAATAAAACGCTTGACAGACGGAAAAAGGAATGATATAATGAAAAAAGAAATCAACCGGAGGAAACGGATATGTACACAAAACAGACCCTGTTTGAACAGCTAAAAGCCATGAACGCCCCTCGGGACAGCGTTATTCATATGCACACCTCTCTCAGAGCCGTCGGCGAATTTGAGGGCAGAGGAGAGGGACTTCTTGAGGCTCTCATTGAATATTTTACTGCAGACGGCGGACTTTTCACCGTCCCCACTCACACCTGGGACAGAGGCTTTGTTGACCTTTCCGACCCTGTGACCTGCATCGGAGCTTTTCCCACACTTGCCTGCGCACACCCTGATGCCGTTCGTTCACATCACCCCACACATTCCATGGTTGCCTTTGGCGACAAGGACAAGGTGAGGGAGTTTATATCCCACGACAATTCAACGACCACCTCAACCCATCCCGACGGCTGTTACGGCGAGCTTTACAGGAGAAACGGCTATATTCTTCTCGTTGGCGTTCCCCATGACAATAACACATATATGCACTGTGTTGAAGAAATGCTCGATGTCCCCGACCGCCTGACCTTTAACCGACAGAACACCACTGTGAAGCTTGAAAACGGTCAGGTTATTGACCGTCCCATACGCCGGCATCTCGGCAACGTTTCAAAATATTTCCACAAATATGAGCCTGCTTTCCGTTATCATGGGGCGGTGACGGACGGTTTTGTGGGAGGCGCAAGGACACAGCTTTGCAGTTGTGTTAAAATAAAAGAAGTAATGGAGCTTATTTTCAACCGAAGCGGCGGAATAAATCTGCTTGCAGATGATGAGCCGCTTAATGAGAAATGGTATAAGTAAAAAAAAGACCGCTTTTGCAGGAGATTTTCCGTGCAAGGCGGTCTTTTTGATTTTTATGAAGATTTAAAGCTCGGAAACGATGGGGTAGTGGTCGGAAACATAAACACCGTCTTTTTCATATTCATCAACAATGCGGGATTTGAAATCGCATGAAGTGTTAGTGTAGATGTAGTCAATTTTGATTGTCTTGTCGGAGCCGTCGGGGGTGTTTTCGGGGAAATATTTTCCGAATTTGTGGAATGTGCCGCCGAGCCCCTTGGTCGCGTCAACAAGTCCTGCCGCTTCAAACACGGCAACGCTGTTTTCATCGGGCAGGGCGTTCATGTCGCCTGTGAGATAAACAGGCTCGTCCTTGCCGCAGAAGGTGGACATATGCTGAACAATTTGTATTGCGCCGGAAAGCCTTGCGAGAGTTCCCATATGGTCAAGATGCGTGTTGTAGAAATTGTGGATTTTGCCCTCTTTATCGGCAAGCTTTGCGGCAATGCAGGTGCGTGGACAGCTGCTTTGGTCGGTGGAGAACTTTGATTCGGGAACAAGAGGGGATTCCGAAAGCCAGAAGGTTTCATAACGCACAAGCTCAAAATCGCCGGATTTGTAGGCGATTGAAACGCCCTCGCCGCCGTAATTCTTCATTCTTCCGCAGCCGAGAAAGGTGTAAGAGTCAAGGTTTTCCTTGAGAAAGCGGCGGGAGCTTTCCACAACCTCCTGGAAGCCGATGAGGTCGGGAGAAATTTCGGAGATACATTGCTTCACAAGCTCTTTTCTGCCGCCAAACGCATTGATTCCGTCGGCTTTAACATCGCATCTGAGATTGAATGTCATGATTTTCATTGAATGTCACGTCCTTTAAAATGTTATGAAATTAAGGTTGTGTGTCGTCGGGGAGTGCATCTTGTGTGTCACCGGAATGTGGCAAATCCTCGGCAAGCTTGAAGCCGTCAACATTTGCCCTTTGCATTGCACCGAAAATTCTGAATTTAAGTCCCTTGTATTCCTTTTCAAAATCACGGAGTATTTCTTTCATGCGAGACCTTTCGGACTCACGGTCAGCAGGGCAGGGACTTGACGAAACAGGCAGCTCTGCATGATTGGCGAAATAACGAATATCTTTTTCGGGGGCATAAACAAGGGGACGAATGAGGGTTATGTCCTTGCGTGAAAGGTAGGTAACAGGCGAAAAACAACCGATGCGACCCTCGTTGAAAAGGTTCATCATAAAGGTTTCAACGGCATCGTCGAAATGATGACCAAGCGCAAGTTTATTGCACCTCTGTGCCTTTGCTGCATCGTGAAGTGCGCCTCTCCTCATGCGTGCGCACAAAGAGCAGGGATTGCTTTCCTTTCGCACGTTGAAAACAATATGGGAAATCTGCGTTGGAATGTACACAAACTCAACGTCAAGTTCACGGCAAAGCTCACGCATTTTGTCCGTTTCTGCCTCTGCGGATTGCTTGTCCGTAAATCCTGCCTCATCAAAGCCCATACCGAGGTTTATAGCCACAAGCTCAAACTTTTTGGGATAGAATTTGCGAAGACCTGCAAGTCCGCACAAAAGAGCCATTGAGTCCTTGCCGCCGGAAAGACCCACGGCGATTTTGTCGCCGTCCTCAATCATTGAGTAGTCGTCAACGGCACGACGGGTATAGCTTAAAATTCTTCTTAAGTGGGCGTTGATGTTCATATAACCTCCAAATGAGTTGCCATGTGGCAAGATAAAATGACCTTATGGTGGGGGCGATTTTTCTATTAAATTTTCTCGTTTTCCCTCATAACTTATAGCTCAAAAGTCCCTACCGGGGACGGGGGTGTTCCTTTCTACTCGCATAGAAAGGAACCAAAGATGCGCTTAAGAACTACGTTCTTAAGGATCTCCTTATTGGTGCTAAGTTTCTTGTTTCATCTTCTGCTTGTATGAAAGTCGCTACGCAAGTTGTCAAAAATGCTTTAAATAGAGTTTATCCAAAAGTTGTATTATAATTTAAAACTTCTTCTATGTCTGCTCCGCTCCGTTTTCATAGGCAGAGATAAAGATTGTACAAGTGAGATGCAAAAACATTAAAGTTTTTCGCTGTACCTCATAACCGCTTGCTTGAAAAAACATTAAGACTTTTGAGATGTGAGGTTATAAGGGAAAACGAGAAGATTAAATATAAAATAGCACGTACCTTATCTCTGCGTGCGAAAACGGAGTTGAGCAAATGAAAAACAATCTTGAAGCAACAAGACAACCTATAAATTTAACTTAACAAACGCATTTCAACAAAGTTGCGAAACGACTTTCGCCTTTTGCAGACGGTATCACAAATAAATTAGCACCCTAAAGGAGATTTTTAAGAACGTAGTTCTTAAATCCCCTCTTTACTCCACTTTCTGTGGAAACAGAAAGTGGAACCCCCGTTCTCGGTAGAGAATAGAACATTTATAAGTTATAAGGGAAAACGAAAAGATTAAATTAAAATGACTGACTGAAATGCCATTTACCACTTGATTTTAACACAAAAAAAGCTTCAAGTCAATACAAAACCAAAATATTTTTGGTAGAAAATCACCAAAAACGTGTATTTGAAAGGCGCTGAAAGGCTAAAAAACGGAGAAAATCGAAGAAATCGAGCGTTTTTTTAGGTTTTTTTTGATTTTTTTCAAAAAAGTACTTGACAAATCGAAAATTTGTGGTATAATAGGTAGCGTTGAAAAAATAACTATGGAGGAATTACATCATGTCCACATTTATGGCGAAAGCTGAAACAATCGAACGTAAGTGGTATGTTATTGACGCGGCAGGCAAGCCCCTCGGTAAGACAGCCGTTAAGGCAGCTGAAATTCTTCGCGGCAAGCACAGACCCGAATTTACACCTCACGCAGACTGCGGTGAGTTTGTAATCATCATCAACGCAGAGAAGGCAGTTCTCACAGGTAAGAAGCTTGATCAGAAGCATTACTATCACCACTCCGGCTACATCGGCGGCCTCAAGGAAGTTTCCTACAGAAACCTCATGGCTGAAAAGCCCGAGATGGCAATGACCCTTGCAGTTAAGGGAATGCTCCCCAAGAACA